>NZ_JAUBPU010000080.1:0-21921 GCF_036700885.1 Microcoleus sp. S13_B4 | reverse complement strand
TGCTTAAGCTTCGGTGCGCCTACCTTAACGGATCAATATCCGTTTGATGCTCAAAAGCGCAAAACCGGGATGCTCCCGATTCTCATGCCGGGAACAAAAGCAATATTTCTGAGTTCGCTATTTTTCACTATCCACCACATTTTTGTAATAGCAGCTTACAGCCACTGGCAGGCTGTTCTCTTAGGTTCCTTAGCTGTCTTCGCCGCCGGGATAATTTGGTCTCACTCTTATCTGACTTACCGTTCACTTTGGCCTAGTTATATCAGCCACGCGATCGCAGATTTAGGCATTGCAAGTATTGGTTGGCAAATCCTGTTTAACTAGCTGCTTTTTCCGCGACTATTCCTGGCAATTATACAGTAAAAATTGACCTTCTGCCCAACTCACTCTCCAGATTAATTTCTCCCCCCATCATCGGGGCGGCGTACCACTGCCGCGGGCGACAACGTACCCTTCTAAATTGTCAGCTTAGGCAAGGTATCTGTGGCTGTAGCTGCGGTTGATGCCAACTAGCAGCGGCAAGTATTTGCTGGCATTAATGCTGAGTGTACTGGGATCTTGACTGATGCTGTGCAATAATCGAACGTTCATCTCTTCCCACCGGCAGATGCTTTCCGTTAAGGCATCGGATTTAAATTCTAGGTTTGGTTTTGCTGGCGATCGCATAATTTTAGCTGCATGAAAACTGGCCCACATATCGCTGCAAGCATCGGCGGCCGGACCCCCAAGAGTACACAGATGGTCATTTGGAATTGCAAACTTAGGAAAAATGATGATTTCATAACATGAAATTTTTGGTAAGCGACATCGTTTGATAAATACCGCGAAGCCACTACTACTCCTTAAGAGTTAAGGTGTACACAATATAGGCCGATTAACCTTGAGTGTTCTTTTGATCTTTATAGGGTCATGTGATAATTTGCTGCTGAAGTTTTGTTACGGTAATTACTTAGACAGGAATTGGGCAGTAACGCTACATATACTCTGCCCCGCATTGGCACTCTCTTTTGGGAATTTTTTCAGGTGTTCGCCTTTTATTAACAAATTTAAAACTCAGCCAGCTAATTAAATGTATAGGGGTGAAACTTTATGTTTTGTAAGGCGATTGGAAAACCTACTTTTTCAAAGAGTCCCGGACGCATTAAGCGGGTTTTTTCCGGAAAATACGACAAATGAGGGCGAGGGATCTCCGTTGAAAGCCTGGTTTCTTCCCTCCTTTCCGCCTCGCGACGCTCATTTGCGCGCTCGCGCTCCTCCAAGGATCTGAGAAAACCACCATCTCTGAATATTGACAAAATACGATATTTTTTGAAGGAGTACCGACAGCACAGTTACCAAAAAATCACAGCAACTGATCAGTGTTTATATCTGTGGGATCGATAAGGAAATCAACATTTTTAAAGTAAAAATTTCCTTGTTAAAATCGTATAAAAATTTTCACCACGTGATGTCAATCTACTGTATATTGTTATTAATGCTACCTTGAACGAGTAAAAATTGGGTGTTCTTCGGTTTCCCGTACATCCCTTGCTGTAGCATAAGCAAGTTCTGTTATGTTAGACAGGAAGTGGTGTTTAGCTTGGTGTTGACCGAGAAAAAAACTCCTGGTTGATGAGAAATCTGTCTTCAGGATGAACTTTCGTTGACATGAAAATTATCCCTATAGGATAGTGTTTGGCGCTCGCAGCCATCGTTATTATCAATGCAATGACAGCGAAGTTGGGGCTGATAGATACTGGGATGTTGCGAACAGTCGATCGGTTGGATTCTATGTAAACATCGGGAAAGCGGTAATTAATATTCACCCGCCCCTCTTTCCTTTTAGGCTTTAACATCAGCGCTGGTAGCAGCGCCGAAAGAGAGCCAGAGTCTTCAGCGGGACTTAAAAATGAAAATCACCTTTGTTCTTCCTACTCTGTGTCTGGCTGGTGGAATACGAGTAATCTCTATTTTCGCAGAACTTTTGAGAAAGCGAGGACACTCCGTGTTCGTCATCTCTGTACCCCACGCCCAACCGAGTATGCGCCAGCAAGTCAAGTCGCTGTTGCGGGGACGCGGTTGGATTTCCACACCGGAAAACGAGCCTTCATTTTTCGATAACTTAGGTACCGACTTTGCTCCAACAATTGCGCTCGCTGCTCAGAGGTAGGGCTTGGCAGTCCGCTCCCCATAAAGAACCGTCTCACTTTGACAAGGTGGATGTCGAGAGCCGAGTTCTCGAAACTTACCGTTTAATTACCGACGTTGACGTACCTGATGCCGATATCATAATGGCTACTTGGTGGGAAACTGCCGAGTGGGTGGCAAAACTTTCTCCGAGCAAAGGAACGAAAGTATATTTTCTCCAACACTACGAGGCTTTTGACTAAATACCCAAAGGTCGAGTAGAGGCAACTTGGCGGCTGCCCATGCACAAAATCGCTGTGGCACAGTGGCTGGCCGACATAGCTCGGAATGAATACGGCGATTTGTCTGTATCTCTCGTCCCTCCTACGGTGGACACTAAACAGTTTTACGACCCCCAGTCGCGAGCGAAGCAGTTGCGAGGCAAGCAATTAGTTCCCACTGTCAGGATGTACTATACTAGAACTCCTTGGAAAGGCTGCGATCTTGCCGTGAAAGCTTTCTCTCTAGCTGCTAAAAAATTCCTAACCTTCGTTTAGTTGCCTTTGGTTGTGGCGGCGATACTCCTCCTCCCAATTTGCTGCCTGAGGGTACTGAGTATAATAATGCACCTACTCAAGACCAACTAAAAGAATTTTACAGCAAATGCGATGCTTGGCTATTTTCCAGCAGATCCGAAGGCTTCGGCTTGCCAATTTTAGAAGCTATGGCTTGTGGCACTCCAGTCATCGGCACTCCTGCAGGTGCGGCTCCGCAACTACTTGCTGGCGGGGGTGGCATACTTGTCAAGCCAGAAGACCCAGAGGATATGGCAAAAGCGATCGAGCAAATTTGTCAGTTGTCTGATGCCGAATGGCGCGCCATGTCCGAGACTGCTTTGGAGACGGTGATAAATTATACCTGGGAGGATGCAACTAATCTCTTCGAGGCGGCACTGCACGCTGCTTTGGAACGTCAAGCACACTTAACGAACAAGACGTAAAATTGAGGTTGATTAAAAAGATTGGGGTTGGGCGATCGTTTAAGCGAAAATTTTTATCGGGCACATTGAGTTGTCTTTCTACAATTTTACTGCCAAACAAGACCTATGGTTGCATTAATCCCAGTTGCTATGTTCGGCTTCATTCCCCTCGTTCTTTACCTGTTTGTGAGGTTTCCGACTCAACGGGCGCTCATTATAAGTTTTGTGGGAGCGTGGCTGTTTTTGCCACAAGCTTCTTATCCCATCCCCCTATTGCCACCGTATACCAAAATATCGGCAGCTTGCTACGGTATTTTTCTGGCTACTATTGTCTACGATACTGGACGCATAACCTCTTTTAAGCCCGGTTGGCTGGACGTGCCAATGGTAATTTGGTGTTTGTGTCCCATTGTTTCACAAGTTAGTAATGGCGGCAGCCCGATTTCTCCGACTGTCAACCAAATCGTTACTTGGGGTCTGCCTTATTTTTTAGGACGCTTGTATCTGGGTAGTTTAGATGGGCTGCGACAATTGGCGATCGGGATTTTTGCAGGTGGGTTAGCCTACATTCCTTTTACTTTAATTGAAGGGATTAAGGGTCCACTTTTGCACCAAATGGTTTACGGCGTCAATGCCTTTGACGACTGGGGTCAAGCAAGGCGTATGGGCGGGTGGAGACCGGTAGTATTTATGCAACACGGTTTGATGGTGGGCATGTGGATGATGACAGCCGCCTTAATTGCTGTTTGGCTGTGGCAAACTGGGACGCTCAAAAAGTTTATGGGTCGTAACATCAAGACTTTAGCAATTATATTAACTATCGCTTTTTTCCTGTGCCGTTCTACTGGCGCCTACAGTTTATTTGGAATGGCGTTGCTTGTATTATTCTCGGCTAAGTGGTTTCGCACTTCTTTGCCCCTGCTCTTTATAATTGGATATGTAGTGTTTTATCTGTACATAGCGGCATCGGGTCAATTTTCGAGCAAAGACGTGATTGATTTCATCACTCCAATATTTGGCGAAGAACGAGCCGGCTCTCTGAAGTTTAGATTTGACAATGAAGAGATATTGGGGGCAAAAGCGCGGCAAAGATTGCTTTTTGGCTGGGGTGATTCCGGCGGAAACCGCGTGTACGACGGGTACGGTGAAGATATATCGATCACCGACAGCTTATGGATTATTGCATTTGGCGTCAACGGTGCAGTCGGTTTGGTTAGTTTATTTTCTTCCTTGTTACTTCCTGTTATCGTCTTTTCCCTGTTCAAATATCCCGCCAGAACCTGGTCTAATCCCAAAGTAGCGCCCGCTGCCGCCCTGGGAGTAGCCTTAACTATGTACATGTTTGACTGTGTTTTGAATGCTATGACTAACCCGATTTTTGCGCTGATTGCTGGAGGAATATCGAGTCTTGTCTTAAAAGCTCCAGAAAGTCTTAAAAGCAAGAAAACCAGTTCGCTACCAAGAAGACAGTCGCTGGTTCATCAAAAATCAGGATGATTTTCATGAAGGCGAGCGTCGGTTCACTTCAAGCTGGAAACTATACTTGCCTTCCCTCGATACAAAAACTAAAAAATCTACCACTTGTGGATGAAATCCAGTTCTGAAGTTGCAAGATATTTCTCACTAGGTTAAAATTTTAGTCTCATAAACTCTTTTTTACATTCATTTGCAATGCTTCAACAAGTAAGCTGTTGTGCATTTAAAATGCGTGTTTCAGAGGTTGAAACCCTTTACTGGCTTAGATAGCCTCGAAAATTTAAATGATGAACAGCTTATGAGTACAGGATGGCTTTTTTCTTGAGACTGTGTTACCAGTTATAAACTTAAAAAGGGGCTTTATACACTTTTTCTAAAACGAGCTAATTATTTACATAATCTTTAAAAACCCTCACTAGACAGGCAGGGGGTAGGAGGATATACTGAGAAAATTATGTTTACTGAAGCACCCAGGTAGTTAAAACACGAAACTGTATTGTGGGTTATAATAGTTTGAGTTGTAGTTTAATATAAAGCGGGAAGGGCATCATAAATGAAAACAGTTAATTTATTGAATGTCTCGATAGATAACTTGTCAATCACAGAGTTGTTTGAAAAACTCGACGGCGAAGGTGGTGTCGTATTTACACCCAATGTAGACCACTTGATTAAGTTGCAGTATGACCGCGACTTCTATGAAGCTTACAATACATCTACTTATAGAGTCTGCGACAGTCAAATATTGATGTATGCCTCCAAGTTTTTGGGTACTCCTCTCAAAGAAAAAATTTCTGGTTCGGATTTGTTCCCTGCATTTTATATGTATCACAAAGATAACGAGAAGATTAAAATATTTTTGCTAGGAGCTGCTGAAGGTATTGCTAGGAAAGCTCAGGAAAAAATTAACCAAAAGATTGGTAGGGAAATAGTGGTGGAAGCACTTTCTCCTTCTTTTGGCTTTGAAAAAAATGAGGAAGAATGTGAAACAATAATTGACGCGATCAATAAGTCAGGAGCGACAGTTCTGGCTATAGGAGTGGGAGCGCCCAAGCAAGAGAAGTGGCTGGTTAAATACAGAAGCAAATTAACATACGTCAAAATTTTCTTAGCCGTAGGTGCAACCATTGATTTTGAAGCTGGTTGCAAAGCCCGAGCTCCCAAATGGATGAGCGAAGTCGGTATAGAATGGGCGTACCGACTGTTAAGTGAACCGAGAAGGTTGTGGAAAAGATATTTGATTGAAGGTCTGCCTTTTTTCCGATTAATCTTAGAACAAAAATTAGGGTTTTATAAAATGCCTTTCATGGAAAGCAAAACCAGCCAGCTAGAATGGAAAGGTGGCTCCTAAAAAGGTTAGCAACAAATCTGTAGCGTAAATTAAGCTGAGTATCGGAGAAAGTTAGTTTGACTTCAAGGTAAGACTGATGCAATCTGTGGATAGTCCGATCGCACTTTCTCTCAAAATAAGTCATTTTTGCTTTCAAGTCCAGGTAAAATCGGAAAGAAACCTTTTGTGAAAAATCCTAATTAGGGATGCAACTGATGAATCTGCCTTCTTTCTTGTGGTTGTGGAAAATAGCGGCTTGGTCAATGGGTGTTTCCCTGTTGGCTTATGTGTTGCTGGCCGTTACTGGAACGTGGATGTTTGTGGCTCGCAGTACCAAACAACCGCGCCCAAAATGGCTGCGTTTCTTTCATTTAGCCACTGGTGCGGGGATGGCAACTTTGGTAATTTTACTACTGGGAATTGGTGTAGTCGGTACCCTAGGATATTACGGCAATTTGGGTCACTCGGCTCATTTACCGGCGGGATTAGCTGTTGTTGCTTTGGTATTGGTTTCTGTTGGAAGCGGTCTGCAAATTGGTCCTAAACATCCTTGGGCGCGCCCCCTCCATATCGGCACTAATTTGGCTTTGTTTGGGGGATTTGTGACTGTGTTGCTCACAGGATGGACGATAGTACAAAAGTATTTGCCAAAAGTTTGAAACCTGTCTATTTGACCTCAAACTATACCAAATGTGTCAGGGAAACCATATATGTAAGGTGCGCCACAACGCACCCTAGGTTTAATTTTTTTGCGTGAGTCCGCTTTTTGTGATGAATTCTAAAATATGCTGCGCGGTAATCTGCGGCTTTTCTAAGTGGGGAACGTGCCCGCAGTCGGGTATCCAAATTAGTTGAGAATTTGCGATCGCCCTTGCAAACTTTTCCGCATCCGCCGTCCCCAAAATTCGGTCTTGTTTTCCCCACAAAATCAGCGTCTCCTGCTGAATTTGCGATAACTTTTCCCCAAAACCTCCATAACCGCCACTTTTGGTAAACGCAATTAAAGCTTGATTCCAGTTGGGCATTTCCAAGTGCAAAGCAGCACAAGTTTGAGCGTCTTGAGAAGCCAAATTTTTATCGAAATAAGCATTGACGCTAATTCGCTGGCGAATTTTGGGATTGCGTAAAAATGAAGTTGCTAGATATCCTAAAGGAGGAATTAAAAACTTTCCCTTATTAGAACTGATGGCAAAACCTGCGCTATCTATTAACACTAATTGTTTCACAGCTTCGGGATAATTGAGAGTGAAATCAATTGCGGCTGCACCTCCCATTGAAGCACCGACTAAGATTACAGGCTGCGAAATTAGCGTTTTCCAAAAATAGTAAAGGTGACTTTCAATTGCCCTAGCGCTGAATGCTAAACCAGCCGCTCTTTCTGTAAACCCGAAACCCAACAAATCAACCGCCCAAGTTTCATTTTCGGCAGCCAGCAGCGGCAACAGGCGGCGGAATTCAAACAAGGAACTGTCGAAGCCGTGAATTAGCAAAATGGGTGTGTTGCCGCTGCCTTGACGCACGTAGGTTGTGGCAATTGGCCCAGAAGATAGGGGAGTTGTAATTGCCTCCCGTTGAATGCTTTGGGCTAAGGCAATTGAGGTAGATTCTGTGAGTTGTGCGATCGATTTTGGGAGAAAAGTTGCTGGCATAATTCTTGATAAATTGTGAATCGGTAGGGACGGTGCCACTGTGTTCGCCCTAACATTTAAGTATATATGCTTGCTAGATCGCTATTTTAGGAGTTGGGGCGAGTCATTAAAATTTGATCGATACTCAGTATCCCTCAGCCCAGGCTTAGGTTTTTCGTGCGATCGCCAATATAGCAATTCTCAATTGCTCGCAATATAGTAAGGATACGGCCTCGTGCCTACAGAATATGTGTATTGCACTCCACAGGATAAGGTGTACCGCGGCCTGCGTACCCTAAAAAATGCAATAGAGGCGGGTTTTCGCCGGATTTGTCGATCGCAAAAATCCGTCTCCAATGCGCCCCTAATAACAACAGTGAACAATTAACTGACTAATTCTTCGCCCCAACGCCAACATACATAATCGACTGATCCTCATTAATTTTGATTTTAAACAACCCAGACTTTTTGTAATCCATATAGTTAGCTATATTAGATTTTAGAGTTTGAGATATTTGTTGGAAAATACCCTGCGAAGGAAACACCGGCTTGCCGCATGTAAAATCTTCCCAAAACCCGTGCATTACGGCTAACATAGCGCCCATTTCTCCAAACATATCAAAACCTTTAATTTCAATCTTGCCAAAACCAATATCCTGCATTACCACAGATAGTTCCTCGGGGGTAATAAACTTTTCCCAATCGTGAACGCCCCGCTTAATTTCCTGCAATGTATTTTCCATCAGTCCAATCATCACAATTTGCGAGGAAAAAGTTCGGTTGATTGTATCAAAAAAGAACAGTCCCCCAGGCTTGAGAATCCTGTGAACCTCAGACACAACTTTTTTGTAATCGGCAACGTGTTCCAAAACATCCACGCAGATTACAACATCAAAGGTATTGTCGTCGTAGGGCATATTTTCGGCAAAACCTTGCCTGTAGTCAATCTCAAAACCGCTGGTAACTGCGTGATTTTGAGCGGCTACAATACATTTGTCCGATCGATCTATTCCAGAAACAATAGCGCCTCTCTCGACCATAAACTCGCAAGAAAAGCCACCACCGCACCCGACATCTAAGGTTTTCAGCCCTTGCCAATTAGTCGCGTGTCTGTCGAAAAACTCAAATCTGGGTTTATTTAGATGGTATAAGGCATAAATTTTAGCATTTTCGTCCCACCAATTCTCGGCATTTTCCTCATAAAATTCTAAATCATTTTTTACTTCAGTTTTCTGCACGATTTTCTCAGTCCTGATTAGTGGGAAATATAGAGGGCGATCGCACTTTTGGCTGATTTTATAGGAATGACGCCAACAAACCCGGTTTATGTGAAAAATCCGAGGTTTCGTGACGAGTTCGCAGGCAGACACCGGGTTTCTGAATCCGCGCGCGTAAGTTCTATTTTCTCGTTAGTTGTGAATCGCCACAGTTTGTTATTATAATATCTCTGGCATAAATTTCAACCAGATGGATCGCGTTTCTATTATCATCCCAGCCCTCAACGAAGCTACTTGTCTAGAACGCACCCTCCGCCAACTCAGCATTCTCAATCCTCCCGCTTGGGAAGTGTTGGTGGTAGACGGGGGCAGTCAAGACTCCACAGCGGCGATCGCACTTTCCGCGGCCACCCGCGTTATTTCTAGCAGTACAGCCGGACGATCCCTGCAAATGAACTTAGGTGCTCAAGGCGCCACCGGTGAAATTCTCTGCTTTCTCCACGCTGATACTTTAGTTCCCGGCGACATTGTAGCAGTCATCCAGAAAACATTGTCCGATGCCGAAATTGTGGGTGGCGGGTTTATCTCCCTGATGGCTGGTTCGCAGCAAACAAGATGGGGTTTTTCCCTCCACAATTACCTGAAAACTTATTACGCGCCCCTGTTATTTCGACCTCATTTATTTTTCAAAGGATTGCGCCTGCTGTTTGGCGACCAAGTTATTTTTTGCCGCCGTACCGATTTTTGGGAATGCGAGGGTTTCGATGCTGCGCTGCCAATTATGGAGGAAGCGGATTTGTGTTTGAAGTTAGTGCGACGGGGGAGACTTAAGTTAGTCCATCGGGTAGTGGAAAGTAGCGATCGTCGAGTTGCGAATTGGGGCGAATTTAAAGCTATTGCCATCTATCTTTCGATTGGTTTTTTGTGGGGTTTTGGCGTTTCGCCGAGGTATCTCAAGCAATTTTATGAAGACATCCGCTGAACACAAAATCCGATTAAATTCCCCGAATGTATTGGCTGTATTTTTTGGGCAAAACTTTCTGCAACAGGTAAATAATCGCCAAACAACCTAACAAAGTCCCCGTAACTAAAAAGCCGAGTTTCAGTAGGGCATTTACCGGGGCAATAAACTTATAAAACACTAACAAGACAGATTTCACTACTGTCGAATCCAGGAGATCTATAAGGAATGAGTAAGCGGGAGCATCTCAATTATGCAATAAATATAAATACTTAGAAGAGTAATATGCAAGAATTATCTAAAATGTAAAAACACACTTACGAGTGAGAAAAATATGACCCCAGAAGAAACTCAAGGGTAGTGCCCTGAAGGAAAGGATGGGTAGTGCCCTGAAGGAAAGGATGGAAATGATAAAACCAAACCGAATTCAAAAAAAAGTAGGCATCTAGAGTTGTAAACTAGCATTATAATGATGCACAAAACTCCAAATTGCAGCAATATGATTTTCCACTTTCTTAGAGAAGGATAAGCTCTTTCTCACCAATCGAGATACTCGTTGTCGAATGGTACAGTTAAATCGCTCGATATAGCTGGTACAACCACTATCTTTGTCTACACTATAGCAATCCTCGCATCATTATCAAGACTATAATACAATTATATGCAATACTTGATTGTGACAATAAAAAATGAATAACTTACAACTGCCACAAAAAGATATGGAAAAAGAAATAGCTTTGTTAGAATCTTTCATTAAAAGCGATATCGATGCCAGAGAACTCAAACGAGCAATAGCTGTAAAAATGGCGCTTTCAGGTAATATTTACCATGAAATTAGCCAGATTTTAGGTGTAAGTAATTTTTTTGTTGGTTATTGGAAAAAACAATTTAAAACCAAAGGCATCGCCGGAATCAAACTAGGACATAAAGGGTCAAAAGGGTATTTAACAGCTCGACAAAATACTGAAGTAATCGAGTGGTTAAAGAATAAAGAATAATAGACCTATTGCAAAATAATTTTATGATATAATGAAAAGTTTTGCTGAGAGTTGATTGAATCCCAACTCCTAACTTATTTTCACTGTGGTCTTGCTATAAACAGGATAAAATGCTAGAAAGTTCTGTTGTCGTTACACAATAAGTAAATCATGAAAAATCAATCTTATCTAAATTTGAAACCCGAGCAATTTCAACGTAGATTTGGTATCACTATTCAAACCCTAAAAGCAATGGTTAACGCCTTATAAAACTTCATGCTAGAAAATCCTAAAGACAGAAGAGGACGTCGCACCATTCTAACTCTCGAAGAACAGGTCTTAGTCGCCTTGGAATATTGGCGAGAATATCGAACATATTTTCATATTGGGACAAGTTGGGGAGTATCTGAATCAACTATTTGCCGAATTGTAACTGATATCGAATCAACTTTAATGAAAAGGGGAAAGTTCCGTATTCCGGGGAAAAAGGCATTACTCAAAGACTCGGATTATCCAGAAATCGTGGTGATGGATGTCACAGAAACAGCTATTGAACGACCTAAAAAAAAACAGAAGAGATATTACTCAGGCAAGAAGAAATGTCATACTCTAAAAACTCAATTGGTAATTAATCAAGAGACAAGAGAAATTATTTGCACTGCTTTTGGACCAGGGCATTGCCACGATTTTAACTTGTTTAAAAAAAGTAAAATTCGTTTTCATTCCGAAACAAATAGCTTACAAGACAGTGGCTATCAAGGGATAAAGGATTATCACCCCAATAGTTATATCCCTAGAAAGAAACCTAAAAATGGGAAACTTTCTCGAATAGAAAAAGACTACAATCGAGTTCTAGCACAGGAGCGAATTGTGGTTGAACACGTTAATCGGAGTCTCAAAATTTTTAAAATATTGTCGAGTCGTTATCGGAATCGCCGTCGCCGTTATGGTCTGCGTTGTAATGTGTTGTCAGCAATTTACAATTATGAGTTAGCTCTAGGGGATTAAATTTACAACCTTTAATTATAACATAAATCTTTTTTGCAAGAGGTCTATTGGAATTTAGATGAGTTGGTTACTTATTTATCTCAAAAATTTGGTGTGATATATAAATCAAAACAGAGTTACTATGAACTTTTCGGTCGGGCGAAAATTAGTTGGAAAAAAAGTCAAAAAACTAATCCTAAATTTGATAAAGAACTGATAAAAAAAAAGACGGAAGAAATTAACGATATTTTATTTAAAAACAAGGCTGGTATAGAATTTGGGGAAATAATAGTATTGTTTTTAGATGAATGTCATCTACTTCATGGTAATCTGACTGGTTATGTTTGGGGCCAATCCAAAATCAGAATTGAAGTTCCAATTACCAATGAAAAAGATAGACAAACTTATTTTGGCGCACTCAATTATCAAACCAAAGAATTCCATCTCCAGAGCCATCCATCTGGTGAGGGAAAATCAACAGTTAAATTCATAAAATACTTAAAAAATAAATATAAGAATCGCAAAATTATCTTGATTTGGGATGGAGCTAGTTATCATAAATATGGAGAATTTAGAGATTTTTTATTAGAACTAAATGGTGACAAAAAACCTGATAAGTGGTCAATTACTTGTCTCTTATTTGCTCCCACTGCTCCCCAACAGAATCCCGTTGAAGATATTTGGTTACAAGCTAAAAACTTTTTAAGAAAGTATTGGTATTTATGTAGGTCTTTTAAGATTGTCAAATTTTTGTTTGAGTTTTTTACTAACGAACATAAATTTGATTTCCCCAAAATACGTCAATATACTTACACACAGAAAATCATTTAGGATTAATCTAGATATAGAAAATCATTTAGGATTGCTATACTATCTACAGTTCGATCATAAAGATACACACAATATTTACTTTTTTAATTAAAAATCTGACACTTTTTATGCTTTGCCGGAGCATTGCCACATCGTCGTAATGAAAAGCCCTCAATGCGGCTGCAAAATGGCGATCGCGCTTTTGTCAAAACCAGAGCGATCGACTTTGCTACAGAGTTTTCGCCGAGTTAAAATTGCGAATTCAAAGTTTAGTAAACGCAATGCGTGGCCGAATTGTTAAGCGTGGCTAACTAAAATTGATTTGGGGATGTTGGTTAATAGTAGCGCCGATTACAAAACTTGCCTGGGGGCGATCGGAATTTCAATAATAAACTCGCTCCCCTCTCCGGGTGTAGAAACGCAAGTCAATTTTCCGCCATGAGAACTGACAACAATCGAGTGAGAAATAGACAATCCCAAACCAGTTCCCGAGCCCACGGGCTTAGTCGTAAAAAATGGATCGAATATCTTGTGCAGCACCTCAGTGCTCATGCCCGGCCCGCTGTCGGCAATTTTAATTATGGCAGAATTCCTGTCAGTCACCTCTGTAGAAATTGTAATCGTAGGCTGTTGATGAGAATTTTCCGGGTAATCTCTTGCTACGAGGAGAGCATCGATCGCATTTGTCAAAATATTCATAAATACCTGATTCAACTGAGACGCATAACAAGTAATTAGGGGTAGCGTGTTGTAATTTTTAATCACCTCAATTCCCAAACGCCCGCCCTCTTTTCTCAGGCGCGGTTGCAGCAACATCACCGTACTGTCGATGCCTTGATGGATATCTACCGACTTCATTTGCGCTTCGTCGAGGCGCGAGAAATTCCGCAAGCTTAGCACAATATCCCGGATTCTTTCCGCTCCTACTTTCATGGAATCCAGCAGCTTTTGCAAATCCTCGCTCAAAAATTCCAGCTCAATTGTTTCTATTTCTTCTAGAATTTCATCAGCAGGTTCTGGATAGTGCTGCTGGTAAAGCTCAATCAATTTTAGCAAGTCTTTAACGTATTCGCTAGCCGGATTAAGATTGCCGTAGATGAAACTTACAGGATTATTAATTTCGTGAGCTACACCAGCGACCATTTGCCCCAAACTAGACATCTTTTCCGTTTGGATTAATTGAGCTTGAGTTAGTTTAAGTTCGCGCAAAGTTTGTTCTAATCGCTCGTTCTTTTCATTTAACTCCTGCGTCCGCTCTTGCACTTTCTGTTCCACTGAATTGTAAAGCAGAGCATTTTCTAAAGAAATAGCAACTTGGGAAGAGAGCAACCTTAAAACTTCCAATCTGTGGGGAGTAAATGCTCCGACAGTCAAATTGTTTTCTAAATAAAGAATGCCGATCAGTTTGCCTTGATTGATGATTGGAGTACACAAAATAGATTGCAGTTGGTGTTTAGCGATGTAAGGATCGGCTGTGAATAGTCCCTCACCCGCCGCATTGCTCAACACCAAATCCGAGCGAGTTCTTTCCACATAATTAATCACCGTCACAGGTAAATCATGATAGTCTCCAACAGGCGTAAATTCCAGCACAGCTACATCTTCAGCAAATACTGACGCTTTAGCTGAAATCAACAGTTGACCATCTCTGACTAAAATCAGAAAACCTAATTGAGCACCCGCATTTTCTAACGAGATTCTCATCAAAGAAGCCAGCAACTTATCGAGGACAATTTCGCTAGAAATCGCCAGAGATGCTTTCATTACCGTTGCCAAATCCAGCACTCTCGCATCGCTGCCAGTAGAAGTATGAATAGTTGTGGTAGTTTGATTGTTGTTAAAACTTCCGTTGAGCGGTGTCATTTCCCGCAACTGCGGATACTTCTGTTCTAAATCTTCTACTTTGCGAACTGCACCCCAGCGCAAGTAACAGGAGTGAGCTTCGCGCAAGTGGATTTTGGCATATTGATACTTGCCTTTACTCAACCAAAACTTAGCTGCTAGTTCATTAGCTAGCGCTTCATTTTGGACAAACTCATTGTCTTGGGCTAAATTTATAGAGAAATCGTACAGTTCTACAGCTTCTGAATCTTTCTTGGAAATTCTGGCTATTTCTGCTTGTACTAAAAGATACTTGTGCAGAAAGTTTTCGGCACAGTTGTCTGACCAAATTTTCATCTGTTTTTGGTTTTCCTCTAACTTTTCCAAGTATTCCTTTTGCTTGTCTTCTGAAACATTTGGGAAAACGGCGGCTAAAGTTAAAGAAAAGAAAAAATTCCATTCGGTAGCGGGTATCGCTCCGGTAATAAAAGATAGCTGTTTTTCTACTTCAAAAGCTAGTTGTAGCGCTTCGTTGAAGTTGCCGTACCAGTACATTACCTGGCATTTGCGAATCTGATAAAGGCAAAGCGAGTACAAATTTTGATGAGCTTGGCAGTTGTGTACGTATTCAGCTTCGCTGATATCTTCGCTTTCAAATACAAACTTTTCAGAAGTTAGTTTGCTCAGGTTACGGAGGATTAACTCTACTCCTAATAATATATCGGTTACGAGCTGATTTTTGGTTTTTTGGCTGAACTGCAAATACCTGCTCGTATCGACTAGAATTTGCGAGATTTCTTTACCTTGAAAAAATGAGTTAGCTATGCGGTTGGACAGGATATAACCCGCATACTCTAAATCTCCTGATTCTAAAGCTGCTTGATATCCTTCATTGCTGATCGCGTGGGAATCTTTGATGTGATTGAACCAGTAATAAAAAATACTGACCAAGGATGAACAAGCTCTGCATTTCAAGCCGATATTTCCAGATTTTTCGCTGAGATGCAGCGAGAGCAAGCCGAATTGATACGCAGTTTTGTAATCTCCCGAAACTGCGTTTAAGAACATACCGTAGCCAGCATAGCAAAGAGATGCTTCGGGTACTAAACCGTATTGTAGAGAAAGATTGACTCCTTTTAAAACGCTGACTTTCCACAAGTCGGGATTTTTGAGGTACGCCGATGTCAGCAAGTTTGTAATTAATTTGACTGCAACTTTTTTGTCGGGTACAGTCATTTCGGGGGCGTCAATTAGGGAAGCTATTTCTCTACCTGCTAAAATATTTGTAGCTGCTGCAAATTCTTCGGATATGACTTTTTGTAGCCCATCTAGCGGCAAGTCAATGCCTAGCAAGTCTAAAGCTGTGATTCCGGCTTTAACGGCTTCTTCGTACTTCGCCCGCAGGGTGTACTGCACGATCAGCAGGTTGTAAATTTCTACCTTTTCTAAGGGCGATCGCGCTTTTTCCAACGTTATATTAATAAATTCTTCTGAGTTCTCAAAAAAACCGTTTAAATACTCAACATTTGCCCGTTCCATGTGCAAGGCAAAGGCTAAGTCGTAGTGATCATCCCAAATATCCTTGCTCAAACCGTCCATGCCTGCGGTCAAATACTGCAAGGCAGCAACATAAGCAGTGGCATCTTTGGCTCTGCGCGCGGCGTCTAAATTCAGCGTTGCCAGTTCAATTAATTCTCGATCGTCTTTAATTAGCGATCGAGCTACATTCAAGTGATCGACTAATTCAAAGATTCTGTCAGCGCGATATTCAGCCGGAGTGTTTTCTAGGATTTGCCTGCCTATTTTCAGGTGAACTGCCTTTTTTTGCGAGTCGTCGATCAGAGCGTAAGCTGCTTGCTGTACGCGATCGTGCAAAAATTTATAATTCAGAATTAATAGCGGAAACAGTACGTAATCTAATGACTTGCTTTCTAATTCCGAAGTTGGCAGAATCAGTCCCGACTTAATCGCCGGCAACAGGTGAGAAAAAGTTTCCGAGGCTTCTTTTTCATTGATTAAAGAAAGAGTATTTAAGTCAAATTCGTTCCCCAAACAAGCCACTAAACGCAAAACTTGCTGCGTTGAACTTGGCAGCTTTCTCAATTTTTGTACCATCAAATCTACTACATTGTCCGTGATAGCGCACTGCTCAATTTGAGTCATATCCCAATGCCAGCCACCCTTGCTCCCCGACTGTGGCGGGTGAAAAACTAGCAGGTTTTCCTGATACAATGTTTGCAGGAATTGATTTACAAAAAAAGGATTGCCGTCCGTTTTGCTGATTACCAATTCAGCTAATGGTTTGACAGATTCTCTATCGCTGTGCAAAGTCTCGGCAATCAAATGAGTTATATTTTCCACCCCCAGCGGCGACAAAGCAATCTGATTAATGATAGCTTCCTGATTTCGCAGCGTCTCCACAGTCATCATTAAAGGATGAGTGGGGCTAACTTCATTATCCCGATAAGCACCAATTAAAAACAGATATTGCGTAGCTTCATCTGTCATCATCAATTCGATCAACTTGAGAGTAGCGGAATCAGCCCACTGCAAATCGTCGAGAAAAATGACCAGCGGATGTTCGGGCTGGCAAAATACGCGAATGAAATTTTGAAATACTAAATTAAAGCGGTTCAGAGATTCCGTCGGCCCCAATTCAGCTACAGGAGACTGAGCTCCGACAATTAGTTCAACTTCGGGAAGGACATCAATAATAATTTGTCCGTTTTGACCGAAGGAACTGCGGAGTTTGTCGCGCCAAACTGCTAATTGAGCCTCACTTTCAGTTAACAGTTGCCGCACCAATTCTGAAAAAGCGCTGACAACTGCCGAGTAAGGAATAGTCCGCTTGTACTGGTCAAACTTTCCCCAAATAAAATATCCACGCCTGCGGGTAATAGGTTTGTCTAAAATCTTCACCATTGCAGATTTGCCAATACCGGAATAACCGGCAATCAGCATCATCTCGCTGCGGGATTTATGCTGTCCTCTCGCGAGGACTGACAAGGGAATTTGTTTTTTCGATTGGCTCTCTTTTTTGATGACAGAAATTTGAGAATCGTCGGTGCGGTAGCCTCGATTATTTGTTGCTGCTACCCGTTCAAATGCCGCTAAAAGAGTTTCAACTTCTCGCTGTCTGCCGTAAAGTTTTTGAGGTATTTGAAATTTGTCGGAAATATCTTGGCTACCGAGAGGAAACTCAGAAACAACCCCAGATGTTTGCCACTGAAACAGGCAGGATTCCAAATCAGCTTTTAGTCCCCAAGCACTTTGATAGCGCTCTTCAGCCGTTTTTGCTAACAATTTCATCACAATATCTGAAACAGCTTGAGGAATTTCTGGGGCCATTTCAGCGAGAGGTACTGGCTGTTTGGCGATGTGACAGTGAACTAACTCCATGGGATCGGTAGTGGGAAAAGGGAGTTGTCCTGCCAGGATTTCATAGAAGGTCACGCCCAGGGAATAAAAGTCGGTGCGGTAATCGACTACCCGGTTCATTCTGCCGGTTTGTTCGGGCGACATATAGGCTAAAGTGCCTTCTAAAAAATTGGGATTTTTACTCGTTATATTTTCCAGATTGGATGCACTTGAGATGCTGAAATCTATGAGTTTAACTTGTCCTGTAGCAGGATTAAAAACTATATTAGAGGGGTTTATATCTTTATGAATTACATTTTTTCCGTGAATTTCTCCCAAAGTTTCAGCAACTTTGATGGCAGTAGTCAGAAATCCTAAGATGGTAAATTTTTGAGAACCCATAAATATTTTTAAAGATTCCCCGCCAAAATCTTCTAAGATCATTGCCAGACTATTTCTAACCTGTTGCAACTTATACACTTTCACAACTCCGTCTAACAGGCTTAAGTTGGCAGTGATCTCATATTCGCGCTTGTATCTATTCAGTTCTTCAGGAGTCGGATAGTCTTCTTTGATAAGTTTGATAATAACAGGTTGGTTGTTCTGCTCGTTGTGGCCGCGGTAAACCAGGGAAGTGCTGCTTTCATAAATGAGAGCGAGAACTGCAACGCCGGGAATTGCCATCATAGTTGGGTTCTCTCAAATTAGGTGTGCTTGGTCAATGTTACAGGACTGACGCGCGGCGGGCTAGAAACCGGGTTTCTTCGTTGCTAGTCGTTGACAAACCCAAGATTTTATCGTGTAAATCGGGTTTCTTTTCGTAAATCCTATGTTATTCTTCATTATCGCTCAAGAGCTATCTTTTGGGATGTGTGGGAAAGCAGGCCTTGACAGGAAAGAGTTACGGCTGACAAAAGCACGCTGGGCTTTCGTCACCTCAGCAGTTAGGTAAACAAAATCACAAATACAGGATTTGTGCAAGGATTTACTCTAATGCTCGATCGCCATGCTGACAACTAAATCATCTCAGATTCCCAGCAATCGCTTGACTTTAGTGGAACGTCACCACATATCGTAAAAATATGCAAGTGGTGAAAGATGTATTTTTTCCGGTGATCGGGTACGAATTTGCGGTGCTTCAAAAAACCGGCCGGTGCAAATCTTAACTATAGCAAGACTAAATCATTGGTGAATTTCTTACTCCCGAGCGAGCGGGTTCGGGAAGGGTTGGGGTGGGGTAAAAAATTTACGACTCCTGCAAGGATTGCTATATAATTGGCGACCGAGGCGCTGAGGGAAGTAAGTGTTGCTTCGGAATCTGAAATTTCCTTCAGTTCTATCTATTTTGACCGATCGATTAACAATACTAACTGACCGTTTGACCAGAGTAAATTTGACAAAAAATGCCGAATTATTGCACCTTGTCTGGTGCGCGGCAGCGAACTCTAGGGCGATAGGATTTGCCTAGCTCTGAAGAAAATTGGAGAAAAGATTAAGAATTATTGCCATAAAAGCAAGGTCAATTTGTTGGAATTACGGGCCAAATCCTAAGCAGCAAAGGCTTTTGAGCATTTACCACATCTGGAAATCATCAGAAAGTTACTATTTCTAAAGGATTCATCCGGTGAGAAAATCAGAAACAACCTTAAAATTTAGCAGTAATCGCCCGATCGGGCAATTCTCAACCAGCACCAGGAAAAATACCTATGAAATTGGCTTATTGGATGTACGCAGGCCCAGCCCACATCGGCACTTTGCGCGTCGCCACTTCCTTCAAAAACGTCCATGCAATCATGCACGCACCGATTGGAGACGACTATTTTAACGTCATGCGTTCCATGCTGGAGAGGGAACGGGATTTCACCCCGGTGACTACCAGCGTGGTTGACAGACACGTACTGGCGCGGGGTTCGCAGGAACGGGTGGTGGACAACATCACCCGCAAAGACAGAGAAGAACACCCAGATTTAATCGTGCTCACCCCGACTTGCACCTCCAGCATCCTGCAAGAAGACTTGGAAAACTTCGTGGAGCGAGCTCAATTGGATGCTAAAGGCGATGTATTGCTGGCGGATGTTAACCATTACCGCGTCAACGAACTGCAAGCTGCCGATCGCACTTTGGATCAAATCGTCCAATTTTACATTAACAAAGCCCGCAAAAAAGGCGATTTAGTAGAAGCCAAAAGCGAAAAACCATCTGTCAACATTATCGGTATGTCTACCCTGGGTTTCCACAACCAGCACGACTGCACCGAGTTGAAGCGTTTAATGGCAGATTTGGGCATTGAAGTCAACGAAGTTATTCCCGAAGGAGCTTCGGTTCACAACTTGAAAAGACTGCCACGCGCTTGGTTTAACTTGGTTCCTTATCGGGAATTGGGGATGATGACCGGGGAGTATTTGCAAAAAGAATTCGGCACGCCGATGGTGGATATTACGCCGATGGGTGTGGTGGAAACGGCGCGCTGTATCCGTAAGATTCAGCAAGTTTTGAATGCTCAAGGTGCGGATGTTGATTACGAAAATTTTATTGACCAACAAACGCGGTTTGTGTCGCAGGCTGCTTGGTTCTCAAGGTCGATCGACTGCCAAAACTTAACGGGCAAAAAAGCCGTCGTATTTGGCGATAATACCCACGCTGCGGCGATGACGAAGATTTTGGCTCGCGAGATGGGAATCCACGTTGTGTGGGCTGGAACCTACTGCAAACACGACGCTGACTGGTTCCGGGAACAGGTAAGCGAGTATTGCGATGAAGTGCTGGTGACGGATGATCACGGGGCGATCGGAGATGCGATCGCCAAAGCCGAACCTTCGGCGATTTTCGGTACACAAATGGAACGCCACGTTGGTAAGCGCTTGGATATTCCCTGCGGCGTAATTGCTGCACCGATTCACGTCCAAAATTTCCCGATCGGATACAAGCCATTTTTGGGTTATGAAGGCACGAATCAGTGCGTAGATTTGGTCTACAATTCCTTTACTTTGGGAATGGAAGACCACTTGCTGGAAATCTTCGGCGGCCACGATACCAAGGAAGTGATTACGAAGGGAATTTCGGCTGACTCTGATATGGGTTGGACGAAGGATGGACAAGCTGAGTTGAATAAAATCCCTGGTTTTGTGCGGGGTAAGGTGAAGCGGAATACTGAGAAGTTCGCGCGCGATCGGGGGATTGATAAGATTACCGTTGAGGTGCTTTACGCAGCGAAGGAATCTGTCGGCGCGTAGTTTATTGGTAGGGTGGGCATTTGCCCACCTCACTTAGTAAAATAGAAATGCACTGTCACTTTTCAAACCTAGAAAAGTTCTTTATGGCTAATTCTATTGCTTTCCAGACCGCGATCGAATATGTAGAATCTCTGGCAATTGAAGAGCAAGATTTGTTAATTGAATTAATTCAGAAACGGCGAATTAAAAATCGGCGAATGGAAATTGCTAGCAATGCAAGAGAGGTTTTGAGTGCTTTAAAAGCCGGCACAGCAAAGCGAGGCAACCTTGCACAGTTAAAAGCTGATTTACTGGATGAAGAATGAAAACTCTAGTTTGAAACAACAGTTTTAAACGGGCTTTTAAACGGGTTATCAAGAGAAACCCGCAATTAGGTGAGAAAATCTTTTCGGTTTTGGAGTTGTTAGTGAACGATCCATTTTATCCTCCATTGAAGTCACATAAACTGCGGGGGCAATTAGAAGGACTTTGGGCTTGTTGGGTTGAGTCCGATTGCCGAATTATCTATACTTTTGAGCAAGATAATGAAACGCAAGAGGAATTGATCGTCTTGATTGATATTGGGACGCATGATGAAGTATATTAAGTAACGATCAGCCTTGTCAAACTAGCGTGCGATCGGCTTAACCCGGTACTTGCACTAACCGCCTGACATCATCTCCCAGTCGAGTAAAATCATTAGGGTTAAGAGTCAACAACACATCTACACCGACTTTCAGTGCAGCTTGAGCAATTAACCCATCGTAAATCCCTCCCCCTGATAGTTTTAAACTAACCATTTTAAGTAGTCCTGCATAGGCAGTATAATTAGGGGTTTTATTTGATAGATAAACTGGCGTTATGCTCATGAATAAAATACCAAAGAGCTGCCCATGTGATTGGAGAGTGTTTTAGAGAATAAAACAGTTTTTTATCCTAGAGAGATATTCTTTATCTGATGGTATTATTAAATCTTTTTATATAGGGTAAGCTGTTGTGCCTTTAAATAGGGTATAATAAAAAATGAGTTTAGTCAATCTCTACAAAAATGCCAGCTAAAAAC
>NZ_JAUBPU010000079.1:0-22482 GCF_036700885.1 Microcoleus sp. S13_B4 | reverse complement strand
CTATCCTTTCTCTTCGCTGTGCTTATCTCAACGGTCAACTTTCAATTTGATGTATTTGCCAAAGTGAGATGCACCCGATAGAGTTATTTCTCCTACACAACTTTTTATGGTTCTTTTTCTACCCGAACCTTTTCCCCCCGCCGATTGAAAAAAAAACCGCTAATTTCTGGTGCTATTGTCTCAATTAAATGTTCCCTCACACTGAGTTCTACGGATTCAAAGCTTTGTAGATTGTCTACTGGGGTATTCTTATAAAGGATCTCTGCTATTTCTTGGAGATTTATTTTGATCTTCTGCTGTTCTTCTGGGGTCATGCTAACTTGGATTATGGTAATTTATCTGCGTTCTATTATGCCATCAGCTTAGCCAGATAAGTGTCTAAATATTTATACTTACTGCCAAAGTGGGATGCTCCCGAAATCATGAGTCTGTTAGTCAAATTAATCCGGTTGCAATGAAGTCATAAATGTGCGATCGATCTTTCTAGAATTTAGTCAAAAGTGCGATCGCGAATCTCTTCTCGTTGCCCGTGCTAAACTCAACAGATATATCCAAAAACTCTTGTGGGGTAGGCATCTTGCCTGCCCTTGGCACAAACTTAACAACTAGCTCCCTATTCAGCTTATGATTGTTATCACCCCCGTGCTCAAACCTATTAGCCAGATCGAGCTTACTCCCGGTAGTGTCGTAACTATTCCAAATGTAAGTTGGCTGGAATTTGAGTCGATTTTGCAGGAATTAGGGGAAAAACGAAGAAGCAGAATTGCCTACAGCAACAGTACCTTAGAAATTATGGTTCCCTTACTAGATCGGGAAATTCCGAAAGATTTAATTTTCGATATTGTAAAAAAATTACTGAAGTCGGCGGGCAGAAGATATGAACCCTTTGGTTCTACTACTTTCAAACGGGAAGGTGCAGCAGGAGTTGAGCCTGATGCTTGCTTTTACATTCTAAATTATCAACAGATGATCGGCTGCCGCCGACTGCAACCCGACGATCCGCCGCCCGATTTGGCAATTGAGACGGATGTTACTTCTAAAACTACGATCGATGCCTATAAAATTATTGGAGTTCCAGAAGTATGGGTTTATGACAGCGGCAGACTTCGCATTTATTTGCTGCAAGATGGAGAGTATGTAGAATCGGATATGAGTCCCAATTTTCCAGAAACCGCGATCGCCCAACTGATTCCTGCTACAGTGGAACGTGCTTGGCAGGTGGGAAATTTGCAAGCGCTAGAAGAATTTGAAAGTGCGATCGGCTAAACTCGTAGGATACGTTACGTACTTCGCACTTCGTATCCGAAAAATCACACACTTACTGCCAATTTGTCAACCCCTAAAGGTCGATAAATTGTATCTCTTTGTTGATAACTCCGCCCCAAAGAACTAATCGCATTTTGCAAATCTTCAACAGACTGACAACTGCCGCCAACCGCACCGGCCATCGTTGTAATGTGTTCTTCCATCAAAGTGCCGCCGATGTCGTTGCAGCCCCATTTCAGCGCTTCTGTAGCTCCATCTAAACCTAATTTTACCCAACTCGGCTGGTGATTGGAAATCAGATTTCCCAAGAAGATTCTCGATACAGCGGTGAGTAACAATGTATCTGCTAAAATTGGTTGGTCGCGGCCGACTCGACTCCGCAAAGGAGCCGGTGCTTGCTGTCCGACAAATGGTAGTAAAATAAATTCTGTAATGCGTGCCCGATAGTTTTGGTCGATCGCAGTTTGTTGGAGCGATCGTACTTTTTCTAAATGCAAAACCTGCTGTTGGGCCGTCTCAATATGCCCGCAAAGCATCGTACTCGTTGTTGGCAAACCCAGACGGTGAGCAGTTCCCACAATTTCCAGCCAAGTTGCCGAATTTAGTTTTTCCGGGCAAATCACCCGTCGCACAGAATCGTCGAGAACTTCCGCCGCCGTTCCCGGCATCGAACCCACTCCCGCATCCCGCAAAGCCGAAATTACATAGCTGAAACTAAGATTATCTCCTCTGGCAATAAATTCTATTTCTTGGGGCGAAAAAGCGTGCAAGTGTAACTGAGGAAACTTATCCTTAATGGTTTTCACCAATTGCAGATAATAAGGTAAAAATGCGCCGTTCAGCTTAGCTTGAAGATTTAAGCCGCCCTGCATACAAATTTCCGTTGCACCTCGCTGCACTGCATCAGTTGCCTTTTCCTGAATTTGAGCTGCATCTAACCAAAAAGCGCCCTCATCTCCCTCGTCGCGGCGGAATGCACAAAAACTGCAATGCTGCTCGCAAATGTTAGTAAAATTAATATTCCGATTGATAACGTAGGTGACAGTATCCCCTGATTGTCGGCGGCGGAGCAAGTCAGCGGTTGTTTGAATAGAAGCTCGCGCATCGGGATCTCTTTGCTGCAAAAGAACCAAGGCCTCTGCGGTAGAGATGTTATAACCTTGTAAAGCTCGATCGAGAATTGCATCCACAGTTTTCTTTTTAACTCAATTACAGAATTACTGACTAGAATTAAGGCATTTTTATATTTTAACTAATCAATTATGGAGGAACGATATTTTACAATCTCAAGTCTTACAAAACCATCCTTTATTTTCTGCGAACTGAAATTATGGGCATCAACCAAGCAAATCACCTCTTGCCAGTGCCGTCTGGGCCTTTGCAAATTCCTGCCGTACAGACTTTCGGTTCCACTTTTACAGACGGCGACACACCGCCAATTTATTTTTCCCTGGTCATTCCCACCTACAACGAGTGCAAGAATGTCAAAACTCTTGTGGAAAAATTGAGCCACTTGCTCGATGGCTGTATTCCCGGCAACTACGAATTAATTGTAGTCGATGACAACAGCCCCGATCGCACCTGGGAAGTGGCCCTGTCCCTGACACCCGAATATCCGCAATTGCGGGTGATGCGCCGGGAAGAGGAGCGGGGACTTTCCACAGCGGTAATTCGCGGGTGGCAGGCGGCTCGGGGCGAGGTTTTGGGCGTCATCGATGCCGACTTGCAGCATCCCCCGGAGACGCTGTTGCAGCTTTTAGCAGAAATTCAGCGGGGAGCAGATTTAGCTGCTGCGAGTCGCCACGTTGCCGAGGGTGGTGTGAGCGACTGGAGCGTTCTCAGGCGATTTTTATCGCGGGGCGCTCAAACCGTGGGGTTGGTGATCCTACCGGGAGTGGTGGGCCGAGTTTCCGATCCGATGAGCGGGTATTTTATGGTGCGTCGCACTTGCATTGCGGGCAAAACCATGAATCCTGCTGGTTACAAAATATTGATTGAAGTGCTCGGCAGAGGGGATATCCGCTGGATTGGAGAAGTTGGTTATGTGTTTCAGGAGCGCCAAGAAGGCGAGAGCAAAGTTACCTGGAAACAGTATATTGAGTATTTACGGCATTTGGTTCGGTTGCGGTTTGCTCGCTGGCCGATGGGTAAGTTTCTGCGGTTTGGTATTGTGGGTTTCAGCGGCGTGTTTGTGAATATGGCGGTTTTGTACGTGCTGTCGGATATCCTCAATTTGCAGGTGAATGGCAGTCTGATCGTTGCTGCTGAATTGGCAATTCTCAGTAACTTTTTGTGGAATGACTTGTGGACTTTTGGGGACATTTCTAAGCTGCAACCAAGAAAGCGCCAGCGATTGAAACGGCTGTTGAAATTTAATACGATTTGCTTGATGGGTTTGATTTTGAATGTGCTGCTGTTTAATTTGCTATTAAAGGTTTTTGGAATCAATAAATATTTGGCTAATTTAATCGCCATCGCCACTGTGACTCTGTGGAATTTCTGGATAAATATGAAGCTGAGTTGGCGGGTGACGGATGTGAATTAGGTAATGCGTATTTGGGAATTGATAATTGATAAAATGACCGATGGCTAATAACTAATGACTAAGGCCTCTTGTTTCCTATGATTTTGAATCACTGAATTAATGATTAAGAACAAACAACTGTTGTTACTATTTCTGTGGACGGCGATCGCCTTTATTTTGCGCTTTGCCAATTTGGACTCGAAACCGCTGTGGACGGACGAGTTTTCGACTCTAGTTTTTAGTTTGGGCAACAGTTTTCGAGGGGTGCCGATCGATCGCGCGATCGACCTTTCTACATTATTACAACCCCTACAATTTCGCCCCGGTGCTGGGATTGCAGATGTCTTAAACCATTTGCTGCTAGAAAGCAATCATCCACCAGTGTATTTTATGCTCGCCCACTGGTGGATGCAACTGTTTGGGCCGACCGAGGATAGTTTAGTTTGGATTGGGCGAGCTCTTCCTGCATTATTGGGCGTGATTTCAGTTCCAGCTATCTACTTTTTGGGCAAATTTGCTTTCAGTTCTCGTTTAGTCGGTCAATGTGCGGCCGCGATGATGGCCGTTTCTCCCTACGGCATTTACCTCGCTCAAGAAGCTCGCCATTACACTTTAGGAATCTTATTAGTTATTTCCTCTCTTTTTTGCCTCGCCTTAGCTGCAAAAAAGCTGCAACAGCGCGCTACCCTGCCTATTTGGGCTGTGTTGATTTGGGTAGTTGTTAACTGTTTGGGAATTGCGGCTCACTACTTTTTTGCACTGACTTTGTGTGCCGAAGCAATAGCATTAATTGCTGTTATCTGGCAGCAGTTTAATGGAAAGTTGCCAATTTCCAACAGCCCGCAGCCTAATATTTGGCAAGTTCAAATCCTCTGGCGGCTTTTTGCAGTAGCGATGGGGACTTTAGCTGGCGGTTTAGTTTGGCTGCCGGTATTTTTGTCAAACAAATACGGCAGCGAATTAACTAATTGGATCGTCAGTGGCGATCGCACATTTTTAGATGGGATCAATCCGATTATTCAAGCTTTAGCTGGATGGATCACTGTCATGTCTCTGCTGCCGGTGGAATCGCCAAATTTGGCAGTAGTAGTTGTATCGGCGATCGCAATGACAGTATTTTTTATATTGGTGCTTCCCATCCTGTTTAGCGCTCTTAAAAATTCCTTAACAACACCTGATACTCGTTTAGGTACTGTTATTTTTGGCGGATTTGTGCTAGGAGCAATTTTCCTATTTTTCAGCTTTGCATATATTCTAGGGATTGACCTAACTCGCGGCGCACGATACAGTTTCGTCTACTTTCCAGGCGTGATATTGCTTTTTGGAGCAAGCTTGGCGGTTATTTTTAACACACCTACAGCAAAAAGTCAATGGTTTAATTTACCTCCTGTGGAAATTGCTGGCAAAAAAGCAGTGGTGCTAATTTTAGTAATGGGTTTTGCAAGCGGAGTCACAGTAAATTCTAATCTCGGCTATCGCAAATATTACAAACCCGACCTTTTAATTCCGATTATCCGCGAAGTCTCGAAAGTTCCCGTGTTAATTGCCACTACTCAAAAGACTCATGTAGAAATAGGAGAGTTGATGGGGATAGGGTGGGAATGGGAAAGAAGTTCGGCAACGAATTTTGTAGCGGATGTAACGGATGTTAGGAAAAAAGAAGAAGTTAAAGCCTTTGATTCTCCGCTGTTTCTTTTGGCTAATCAGAGAAGGGATGGGCCGGAAATAGCGGCAGGGACACTTCAGAAAACACTCAGTCAATTAGAACGGCCACTTGATTTGTGGTTGGTTAATTTTCGCGCACCTGTCAATCTAAAAGCACAAAAATGTCAGGTTGAATCGCGCGAGTTGCCTGCGGTGGATGGATATGAATATCAAGTTTATCATTGTTCTTGATTTGGCGATCGCCCGCAACGACAGTCCGATCGACTAGGAATATCTATAGATAAATTTATGACTCGGAGGCATAACAATATTCGCACAGACCTTTTGATGTCTGAGGAACTTGATTTTGGATATTTTCAGGGATGTGACGGCGAGCTCACATTTCTACACAGTAGGCTAAATCCGCCCCAACAAAATATTGCGGATAATCCGATTGACAAAACTGAGGTAATCGTCGATTTCTTCGTAAAGATGGAGTTCTTGTTCTTCGCCAGGATGTAGGGGCAAAGTTTGTTGTTTGTCCAACACTTCTTGGAGGAGATTTTTGACAGCGGTGGAGGCTTTAAAAATCGGTATGCCTTCCACTAATTCAATTCGGATAGCTCCTTCTATAGGTAGAGTATCGCGTAGGTTTTCCCGTTTGGGCAGGATTAACATAGTTGGGGATTTTATGGGTTTTCGTCTTGATTATATCAAGGTTTTTTTCAATCTTTCCTAATACTATCGGGCACGCCCACCGCCGAGATACCCGATATCGCCCTTAAATTCTGACACCGAATCAACTCGTTAAAATCCAAACTGCGCTTTTCTATCTGCGCCACAGCCTCGATCGCCGCCAGCAAATGTCCGGCCGCTTCGGCTTCATTGTAACCACGCCTTCCCGCTACTCTAATCGCCGCTTCGTCAGCATCTAACTCTACTTGGGAACTGCGGTTGTCCCGCCAAATTCGAGTCATGGCGAGTCCCGTCAAACCGCCCGCGATCGCAGTGCCGATCGCATCTCCCTGCAACAATTCTACAACAGTCCCGACAATTCCCGCCAAAGCCGCACCTTGATAAATATCCGGTTTAAACCACTTAACATTGCACAAAAAACTTACATTCCGCAAGATTAGTAAATCCCGCTGCGGCTTAGATAGCAGCCGCCACAAATCAAAATTAATATAAATCGGGCGAGATTGATTCCAAGGTAAAGGAAACTCGCAGTCAATTACTGTTGATTGTTGTGGCTTATTAATAATTTTACACGTCATGCGGCCGGAAGCAGGCATCACATCTAACAAGCGGCGAATTTCTGGGTCGGGGTTCATAATTTTTTAGGGATTTGGTTATTCATTCTTGGTAATTAGACCTATTGCATATTTTTTGATTAATATGTAAACCGCATATTTAAGGCAGATAAACGCAGACTATTTCCAGATAGTTTGGGAATGCTTGCAGAGTCTAATCTGTAGGGACACGGCCGTGCCGTGTCCTTTTCCCGTAGCTCATTTAAGGGTTTTTCTTGGAGGCAGGAGAGGGAGATTCTTGAGATCTCGGAGCTGCTTTTTCGGTATTAGCCGAAGGCTTGGGGCTGGCAATTGCTGGGGCAACTGACGGCTTTGAATTCGCGGCTGGGGATGGCGGTTTTCCAGAATCGGGGGCTGTTAGCGGTGCAGCAGGGGCTGTTTTAGCGCCTAAAATGCTGGCGTCTCCGGTGTCGAAGGTGCCGGCGATGCAAGCGATCATCATTGTCGCTAAAGTGCCGACAAATAATGCTTTCCAACCGAGTTCGGAAATGTCTTTGCGGCGGGATGGAATTAGGGCGATCGTACCGCCGACAAATATGCCGACGGAGGCTAAGTGGGCGAAGCCGGAAAGGGCGTAACTGACAATTAGAACTGTGCGAGAACTCACCTCTCCTTTCGCTGCCGCTTCTGCTAAACTTTGGTAAGGAGGAATTGCTGTTTCTAATAGTCGGCGACCGATAATTACTGATGCTTCCCAAGAATCTTCAAAGGGAACTCCGGTTAACAAAGTCAGGGGGTAAAATAATGTTCCTACAATCGTTGCCAGCGTTGAGGCTCCCAAAACTTGATTGATTAAGGAAACCAAGCCTAAAATCAAAATCAAAACCGCTGCGATCGACACTGACATCTTTACCCCGTCTAAGGCGCCGATAATTGCTGCATCGAGAGGGCTGACTCGTTCGATGGGTTCTCCCCCAACAGTCTCTTGTTTGAATTCTTCGCGATCCATGTCCGAAATTTCTTCGCCCACAAACTCGCGGCCTTTAGGCTTTGGCTCTTCCTTGGGAATGCCGCCCATTGTCACGGGTACGCCTGTTTCAGGTACTAAAATTTTGGAGAGGACAAAACAAGCGGGAATGGCGATAATTGAAGCGGAAACTAAATGCCCTAAAATATTGGGAAAAACTGGCTTAAGAAAACTGACATAAATTGCTAAAGTTGAAGAAGCGGCGGTTCCAAAACAGCAAGAGAGGATTGCACAAAGTTCGGAACGAGTCATTTGTGGTAAATAAGGCTTGACGACAATTGCCGCTTCAATTCCTACGAAGATATTAGCAGCGCCACTAAGTGCTTCCGCGCCACTCAACCGCATTGTCATATAAAATATTTTGGCAAAAACTTCAGTGACAATTTGAATCACGCCGATGTTGTATAGCAAAGCCATGAGGCCCGAAAAAAAGATGACTGTCGGTAAAGCTCGAAAGGCGAAAATATATCCTAAATTAACTGGCGGGTCTTGACCGGGTATTGGTACAATGTTTTTACCGAATACAAATCTCGCCCCGGCGTCAGCAGCGGTGAATACTCCATCCAGTAAGCCAGTAAACCACTCTAGGGCGATGCGAGTTGGGGGGAAGAGGAATACTAAAAATCCCAAGACTAATTGCAGCCCAATACCCCAGATGATGACGCGCCAGGGAATATACTTGGACTGTCGGTTTTCTGAAAAAATCCAGGCGATCGCACATAAGCCAAAAATGCCCAGAAACGAGATAAGATTGTAGATAGACATGAGCCTAGTCCTTGAAATAGTTGAGAATGCCGATCGACGGTTTGCACCACATCAGTTATACTATTCATCTGACGGCAAATACTAAAAAAAATAACGGGCAGATGAATTACGCACTCAACAGCGTACTTATGTCATTGCTTAGGTCATTCCGAAGTTGGCGGATCTTTAGCAACCCTTGATTTGCCGTAATTACCAGCAGTTTAGATAGAAACTCTAACACATGGAAGCTTTTGCTCCACATCCTCCTGAATGGACTGCGACGGCGGTTCACGCTAATGAGTTTTGCTGTCCCCAGTGCGGTGCTAGTTGTACGGATGCCGCTGAGGTCTGGATTAATCGCCGATCGCCAGTATACACCGAGTTCAACCGCCGCAAGTGGCAAGAATTTTACCGCTGCCAGTGTGGCGGCGTGTGGTGGGCCTGGAGTAGCGATAGGCCTCCTTCAGAACTTGTGCGTCGCGACGAGAGTTCGGATGATGACTCGGCTGATGATTTTTAGAACGGTGACAGAATTTTCGATTTTCGATTTTATTTAAAATTAGGGTAAGTTGCAGATGGCGCATCCTAAACTTAGAGAGGTTATCGCCCGTTCTTAACTAATTGAGTACGTCAAGTATTCCCTTGACTACGCCTTCCATGACTCTTTCAATTAAGCTCAATTCATTTTCGCCGATCGACTCATTCAACAGCATTGACTGAATTCTTTGTCTGTCATTGCGAGTCAGTTCGCCTGACGAAAATATCTGCTCAACTATTTGTTCCGTTAGAAATGGGAAAGTTGGAGTTTGCATGGTTGGTCTCTAAAAGCATCAATATTTTGTTTTTAACTTCATTAGAGCAGCCAGTTATTTTGGGGGGTTTTGCCGTCCCACCCAATCAGTGCTGAAATCATAAGGTTTTGAGGGCATTTTGTCAATATACCTGCGACAGATAAATATAAAATCTGCATTAAATTTCCGACATTCTGGCAACGGGTGCTTTCGGAGTGCGATCGACTGATGCCATGTGCGTGCAAGGTCGATCGACCCCCGGCGGTGGCGGTGTTCGATCGACCTTTTTAAGTTTATTGGCACTGGGACGGAACATTACAGCTCAAAAAAAATCAAAACTACAATAGATGTGAATTGGTAATCGGGAATTGGCTTTTCTGAATTCCCTCATCCTTCCGGCTAATGACTAATGACTAATGACTAATGAATAATAACTAATGACTAATGGCTTCCTCCAATGACCTATTTTCGTTCTGCTCTAATTTTGACATTAGGTTTTTGGCTGCTACCGCTAGCAGTGCGATCGCAACCTATCGTTCCTGCAAATGACGGCACTAATACTGTTGTTAAATCCGAGCAAAATCGCACAGACATTAGCGGCGGGCAACTGTCAGGAAACGGGGCAAATCTTTTTCACAGCTTCAGCCAATTTAATCTCAGCGAAGGTCAAATAGCTAATTTTCTAACTAATCCAAATATTCAAAATATTTTAGGGCGGATTTCCGGCGGCGATGTTTCCGTCATTAACGGTCTGATATCGATCAGCGGCGGCAACTCAAATTTATTTTTAATGAATCCGGCGGGAATTGTCTTCGGTCAAAATGCTAGATTAAACGTGCCGGGGTCTTTTTTTGCGACAACGGCTACAGGTATTGGCTTCGGAGATCGCTGGTTCAATTCGAGCGGGATTAATGATTACAAAGCTTTACTGGGAAATCCCAATCAATTTAATTTTAACAACTCACAATTCGGTGCAATTGTCAATACTGGAAACTTGGCAGTTGGCAGCGGGCAAAGTTTAACTTTGCTCGGTGGCACCGTTATTAATACAGGACAATTATCCGCTCCCAACGGTCAAATTACTGTGGCTGCTGTTCCGGGACAAAATGCAGTCCGCATCAGTCAAATCGGCAATTTATTGAGTTTAGAAATTACTCCGTATTTGCAGTCAGAAAAATCGGCGATCGCCCCACAAGCTTTACCGCAGTTGCTGACGGGCCCCGGCTTAGCGTCAGCCACAGGTTTAACGACTAACGAACAAGGTCAATTGGTACTCACTGGCGGCCAAACAGTGCCGACAGTTGCCGGAAGTGCGATCGTCTCCGGTTCGGTAAATGTATTTGGTCCTTCTGGGAATGCTGGCGGCACAGTCAATATTTTAGGGGAAAAAGTCGGACTGTTCGGCGCAAATATCAATGCTTCCGGGACGGACGGCGGAGGTACTGTGCGCGTCGGAGGCGGTTTCCGGGGGATGGAACCAGTGCGTTCGGCACTGGTAACTTATGTTAGTCCTGATTCTACGATCGCAGCAAACGCGATCGACCGCGGCAATGGGGGCACTGCGGTAATTTGGTCAGACAATACAACTCGCTTCTTCGGCAATATTAGTGCTCGCGGTGGCATCGCCGCAGGTAACGGCGGAAGAGTAGAAGTTTCCGGCAAAAATGCTTTAACTTTCCAAGGAGAGGTCGATACCCGCGCGACTAACGGTGCGATCGGCAATTTGTTCCTCGACCCGGCAAATATTACGATCGTCAGCGGTAACGGTGACAGCAGCGCGCGATCGACTGGCGGGGAACTCGAATCGGCACCAGAACCCAATGAAACATCGATCTCAGAAGTACAGTTGGAACAGATGGCGGCCGGCAGCAACGTGGTTCTAGAAACCCCCGGCTACATCACCCTCCAAGACTTGCCCGATAACAAACTTTCCCTGCAAGCGATCGCGGGAGACACCGTAACATTTAGATCCGGCGGAGTGTTTTTTGTCAATGACCCCAAGGATTTAATCGAGACTCAAGGTGGCAACCTCAACTTTTTCGCCAGCAGCATCTCTCTGGGCGGACTCAATGCTAACGGCGGCAATATCGCTATCACTGCTAACGGCATTGACTTTAGGGGCAGCAGCAATTCTGTCAGCAGTGCGGGGGGAACAATTCGCTTGCAACCCAACGATAGCCGATCAATTCGGATCGGTGGCACCGGCGATATTTTGGGCATTTTGGACTTGACGGCAACGGATCTCGGCTCTTTGGCGGGGGGTTTCGGCTCGATCGCGATCGGGCGCGAAAACGGTAGCACCTCGTCGATCGCGATCGTCGCACCAATTACCTTCAACAGCCCGCTGACACTTCAAGGCAGCTCGATCGCGATCAATAATCGCCTGAGTACAAGCCGCCACGCTAGCTTGACTCTCGACGCGCCTCAAACTGATCTCAACGCCAACATTGCGACATCCGGCGGCGATCTCACTTTTACAGGAAACGCATCCCTTAATGCGGACGTGGCTTTGAGTACGGAAGCTACGGGCAACATTCTGTTCTCCGGTAGCCTAGACGGATCTCACGCCCTGAGACTAGACGCTCAGCGAGTGCTGTTCGGCGCTACAGTCGGTCAAGCTGCACCGCTGGCGAGTTTGAGTGTCAACGCCGGTAGTACCCAGGTTTCGGGCAATATTGCGACATCTGGAGACATGAATTTCAATAGTAACGTCACAGTCGATCGCAGCGCCTCCCTAGCCACCACTACCGGCAATATCGCTTTTGCCAATACCCTCGACAGCAGGCCGGGCCGAGCAAATAATTTGACGCTGCGCGCTGGCGGCAACATTACTTTTGGTGGCCTAGTCGGTCAAACTCAGAGGTTGGGCCGAGTCTCGGCTGATGCTGCTAGCGTAACGGCTGCTTCCACAATTACAGCCGGCAGTTTGAGCCTTAACGCGCGAGATTCTGTTACCCTCGGGGGGGACAGCACGGCCACTTTGGGAGCCGATATCAAGGCAGCAAATGTCCTCTTAGAGGGTAATTTAAGGACGGATGGCGGCAACGTGAATCTGCAAGGAAGTCGCGAGGTTCGGACGGGCAATATTACCTCGAACGGTGGGAGGATTCGGGTTGAGGGGAATACTGTTGCAGCAGGCGCGATCGACTCGTCATCGGCGGGCACAGGAGGCGCGATCGCTCTCCAAACCAATGCTGGCCCTTTAACTGCGGGAGCTTTGAACGCTTCGGGGGCGATCGGCGGAAATATTGTTGTCACCTCGAAAGCGGGCATTTCGGCTCTCGATCTCAACTCCAGCAGCACTTCAAACGGCAACGGCGGGGGCGTTTCGCTGAGCGCGACAGGTAATATTCAGTTGGGCTTTATCAACGCTCAAGGCGGCACTGGTGGCACTGGCGGCAGGGTTGATGTGACAACCCTGGGTTTGTTTCGATCGAACAGTGTTTTCAACGATATATCGGGCAATTTTTCCAGTATTTCTACTGCCGGAGGTGCGGGGGCGGGGGCAGTCGCAATTGGTCACGGAGGCGGTATCGATCAACCGTTTGTAGTTGGTGGCGCGATCGATAATGGAACCCGGGGAAGCATTAATGCTGGCGGGGGAAACGCCATTTTGCCGACTTTTTCTTTTGGACAAACTTACACGCAAGGAAGTTTACCAAATCAGATTTCCCTAATTACACCCGGCCCGCCCTCTACTCCTGCACCAATTCCCGAACCAATTCCCGAACCAATTCCCGCACCAATTCCCGCACCAATTCCCGAACCGCCTGTAGTGCCAGTAGCCCCCGTAAATCCTGAGCCGGCGCTGTCAATTCCTGCATCCGTGCAAGTAGAATTGCGATCGCAACGATACAAAACTCCCGAAATTAGCCAGGATATTTTCGCTCCTTCTCGCAGGCTAGATTCGGCAGGTTCGGGAGTTTTAGCATTTGAGGAAATCTTTACTCGCGAGTACGAAAAATATCTGGACTTGCCCGCCAGAAGACCGATTAGTAATATGTCGGTAATTTACGAAACTCTTCGCAAAAATGAACAAATTACCGGGATAAAATCTGCCATTATTTATATGAATTGGGTCAGCAGAGCGGATGCAGGTGCCGCCAAAGAAAATGGTTCGCTGCTGGTAGCCAGTCAGGATTTATCTAATCTACTGCCTGTGAGAAAAAACCTCGCATCCCAGCCTCCTCATCCGTTAGAAGATAAGTTGACCCAGAGGCAGCAGCCGGATGGCAAAGAAGTTTCCGATGTTCCTAATGGGGAGCTTTTAGAATTAGTGTTAGTAACAGCTAACGCTCAACCGCAGCGCGTTTTAATTCCGGCGACAACGCGCTGGCAGGTGTTGCAACTAGCCGACGCCCTGCAAAGCGAAATAACTAATCCCCGAAAAAGAGGCAGCCTTAGTTATTTGGATACGGCGCAAAAACTTTATCGGTGGTTAATTGCACCAGTTGCCGCAGAATTGACAGCTTTAAAGATTGACAATTTAATTGTAATTCCGGCAGCAGGTTTGCGGAGCGTGCCGTTTGCGGCCCTTCACGACGGCAAAGGCTTTTTAGTTGAGAAATACAGCATTAGCGTGATGCCGAGTCTGAGTTTAACTGATATCGGCTACGACAATATTGCGGATGATGAAATTTTGGCAATGGGGGCGTCGGTATTTGAAGATAAAGCGCCATTACCAGCGGTACCGGTGGAGTTAGAGTCGATCGCGCCGCCCGATCGCGGAAAATCATTTTTAAATCAAGATTTTACTCTCGGAAATTTGCAAGCTCAGCGGGCAAATCGGCCTTTTGGTATCATTCACTTAGCAACTCACAGCGAATTCCAGCCCGGGGAACCGAAAAATTCTTACATTCAGTTGTGGGATACTAAATTGCGCCTCGATCAAATGCGGCAGTTGCGATGGAATGAACCGCCAGTGAATCTGTTAGTTTTAAGCGCTTGCAGTACCGCTTTGGGCGATGCAGAGGCGGAGTTAGGGTTTGCGGGTTTGGCGGTAGCTAGCGGTGCTAAATCGGCTTTGGCGAGTTTGTGGGAAGTCAGCGATGAGGGGACTTTGGGGCTGATGACTGAGTTTTATCGGCAGTTGCGGGCCCCCAGACGCGGTGGTAATTTGATGATTAAAGCGGAGGCTTTGCGGCGCGCGCAATTGGAGATGCTGCAGGGGCGCGTGCGGATTCAAGACGGGATGCTACGAGTCGAGGGGCTTTCTATGAGTCTAACTTTGCCTCCGGAAATTGCGGCGCGGGGCGATCGAGTGCTTTCGCATCCTTATTATTGGGCAGCCTTTACGATGATTGGCAATCCTTGGTAATGGGATGTTGAACGAAGAAGGAAAAAGAGGCGTTGCTGAATCAAGATATCAATAATGCAGGAACTGGAATATCCTGAAATTTTAGGTAATGTATAGCAATCCTAAATCATTTGTGAATTTCTTACTCCCTCCCCTCTTGATAAGGGGACGGTTGGGGTGGGGGAAAAAATTTACGACTCCTGCAAGGATTGCTATATGGAGTGATTTGCACTCGCTTTCATTACATGGTAATTCCCCATATTTATACTCTAATTATGCAGCGCCCAAATCTCCTAGGAAGCTCAACGGCGATCGCACTTCACTCTGTTTTGCTTGCTTTTGCAGGAAACTGTGCAGCGATCGCACTGCTGACGCGAATGTTTAGCCGTCTTATTTTTAAGAAATGTTAACAAAAAATAACTTTTATTTTAAACCTTAAGCTTTTCTTAAGTTCCAGGGTAGAGTTATGTATTAGAGGATACATCTACTTAATATATTGACACTTTCTAAAAAAACAACTGAGTATTAATACTGGCAAGAGGCTGTAAGAATGATTAACTTACCGGGCTACGACATTACCAACCAAATCCATGAAAGTAATAATTCTTTAGTTTACCGGGGACTGAGAAAGCAAGACAACCAATCGGTAATTCTCAAATTTCTTAAACAAGATTATCCGATGCCAGCTTCGTTAGTCAGATACAAGCAGGAATACGAAATTACACACAATCTTAACCTAGAAAGTGTTCCTAAAACCTACAGCTTAGAAAGATACCATAACAGTTTGGCTATCATTTTCGAGGATTGTGGTGGAGACTCATTAAAGCTCTTGTTGGCTTCTCACCAACTTACCTTAGAAGAGTTTTTATTAACAGCTATTAAAATAACCAGAGCTTTAGGTGAAATTCATCGCCATAAAATTATTCATAAAGATATCAATCCCAGCAATATTATTATTAACTCAACCACAGGGCGGGTTCAAGTTATAGATTTTGGCATCTCTACTGTTTTAAAGCGCGAAAATCCTACCCTTAAAAATCCTAATGTTTTAGAAGGCACTCTTAGCTATATATCGCCGGAACAAACAGGTAGAATGAACCGAGCGATCGACTACCGCACTGATTTTTACTCATTAGGAGTCACTTTTTACGAACTCCTAACAGGGCAATTGCCATGGGATTACAGCGATGCAATGGAATTAATCCACTGTCACATTGCCAAACAAGCAGTACCGCCCCATCAAATCAATCTAGCAATTCCTAAAGCTGTTTCTAATATTGTGATGAAGCTATTAGCGAAAACCGCTGAAGCCAGATATCAAAGCCCTTGGGGCATTATCGCTGACTTAGAAGAATGCCTAGAACAATTAAAAACTACGGGAGGAATTGCAGATTTTGCGATCGCCCAAAAAGATATTACAGATAAGTTTCAAATACCTCAAAAACTCTACGGCAGAGAAACCGAAGTTGAAACCTTATTAGCAGCCTTTGAGCGAGTCAGCAGGGGCAGCACCGAAATGATGCTAGTATCCGGTTACTCGGGCATTGGAAAATCCGCATTAGTACAAGAAGTTTATAAACCAATTACTAAAGCGAGAGGTTATTTTATTGCCGGAAAATTCGACCAATATCAACGAAATATCCCTTACGCGGCGGTTGTCAAAGCCTTTCAATCATTAGTCAAACAACTCTTAACTGAAAGCGAAAATCAACTCAATACCTGGAAAGAAAAAATATTAGCTGCTGTTGGCGCTAATAGTCAAATCATTGTAGATGTCATTCCTGAAGTAGAATTAATCATTGGCAAACAGTCGGCCGTACAAGAATTAGGCGCTACAGAAGCACAAAACCGCTTTAATTCAGTATTTCAAAAATTCATCCGCGTGTTTTGTTCAGTTGACTATCCCTTAGTCATCTTTCTCGACGATTTACAATGGGCTGATTCTGCTACATTGAAATTGCTACAAGTAATGATTGCAGATGAGCAAACGAAATATTTATTTCTAATTGGTGCTTATCGAGACAACGAAGTTAACCCATCTCATCCTTTAATGATGACCTTAGAGGAGATGCAAAATCAAGGTGCAAGAATCGAGCGAATTACTTTAGCTCCCTTACACCTACAGCAGATAAGTACCTTAATTGCTGATACCGTTCGTAAAGACACAAAATCAGCGCTCCCGCTAGCAGAGTTAGTGCTCACTAAAACTCAAGGTAATCCTTTTTTTGTCAATCAGTTTCTCAAAACTCTCTATCAAGAAAACCTGATGAAATTCAATTTTCAACAAAGGAACTGGGATTGGAATATTTCAGAAATTGAATCAGTAGGTATTACTGATAACGTCATTGAATTGATGCTGGGAAAATTGAAAAAGCTGCCCGTAGCAACTCAGCAAGTTTTGCGTTTGGCGGCTTGCGTGGGTAATAGTTTTGACTTAAACACTCTCTCAATTATTAATGAGAAATCTTGGGGAGCCACGTTTCAAGAACTCTTGCCAGCCATCCAAGAGGGATTGATTCTAACTACTTCTGAGTTAGGTGCGACTGAATTAGAAATAATTAATTCCGACCTGGTAATTACTACTTATAAATTTTTGCATGACCGCGTGCAGCAGTCAGGTTACGCTTTGATTGACTCAAAGTTGCAAACAGCCATTCACCTACAAATTGGTCGCCTGTTACTGGCAAATATTTCTCCTGAGCGACGATCCGAAAGAATTTTTGAAATTGCCGATCATTTAAATTCGGGTCGGAATTTAATCATTGATGATAACGAGAAAACTGAACTAGCTATTTTAAATTTAACAGCCGCTCGCAAAGCCAAAGATGCAACGGCTTATGCTGCTGCCAGAGACTACTTAAAATTCGGTCGAGAAATTCTACCGGGCGATATTTGGCAAGACTCCTATGAACTAGCTTTTACCTTTCATAAGGAGCTGGCAGAGGCCGAATATTTAAACGGGAATTTTGAAGAATCAGAAGCTTTAATAGAACTGGCATTTGCTCGGGCAAAATCTGAGCTAGAAAAAGCCGAACTTTACAACATTTTGATCGTGCAGTACACTCTTCTGAGTAAATATGAATCAGCAGTTCAATCTGGATTAAAAGCCCTTCAATTGCTGGGCATAAACTTGGCTGAAGATAATTTAAGTGCGGCGGTTAATGCGGAAATGGCGGCAGCTAAAGCCAATTTGGCAAACCAAGAAATTGCTTCATTAATTAATGCAGAAAAGATGAAAGATCCGGCTCAACAAATGGCCATGAAATTATTGGGTAACATGGGACCGCTAACGTTCTTTTCATCTCAAGAACTGTGGAAGTTGACTGTGATCAAAGCGATTAACCTTTCTCTCAAGTACGGCTTTGTAGCGGGAGGGTCTTACTGTTATTCATGTTATGGAATTATCCTAAATTCAATTTTAGGGGATTACCAATCGGCTTATGAGTTTGGCAGACTCGCCCTGACTCTCAGCGAAAATTCAAATAATTTGTCTCAAAACTGCCAAGATAGTGTGATATTTGCAAATTACTTAAACTGCTGGGTGAGACCGCTCAAAACCACGGCTGAAATTAATAACGAAGGTTATAAAGTTGGCTTGCAATCTGGTAACTTGCAATGGACAGGTTATAACCGGATGTTTCAAACTATTACTTATTTCTTCCAAGGCATGAATTTGAATAATCTCTTGGAAGATATTGGTAAGTCGCTCCATTTTTGCGAGCAAACTAAAAATTTATGGGCGATTGATATTATTGTTGCTAATAAAATAGCAATTTTAAATTTGATGGGCGAAGAGGATGAAGTTAGCGAAAAACAGCATTTAGAAAATTTTCAAAGCCGTAAAAGTATGGCAGCGCTGTGCGAGTTTTATGTTTTAAAAGCGCAGACTTTATATCTTTACGGACTGTATAGTGAGGCGCTAGAATCATCGAACAGCGCTGCTGAACTGATCGATTATTTGATGGGTCATATTTCTAGTGCTCACCATAATTTTTACCGTTGTCTGATCTTAACGGCTCTGTATCCAGAAGTTTCTGAATCGGAGCAAAAAGATTATTGGCAGCAATTAGAAGCTAATCAGAAACAAATCAAAATTTGGGCGGACAACTGCTCGGAAAGTTTCGCACATAAATTCTTGCTAGTGGCGGCAGAAATGGCGAGGATTTCAGGTCGAGATTTGGAGGCGATGGATTTGTACGATCGCGCGATAGCTGAGGCGAGAGAGCAGGATTTTATTCAGAATGAAGCGCTGGCGGCGGAACTTGCGGCTAAGTTCTGGTTGGCAAAAGACAAAGAAGAATTTGCCCAAATCTACTTGACTAAAGCTCACTATGGCTACCAATACTGGGGTGCTCAACGTAAAGTGGAGAGTTTGGAGGAAAAATATCCCCAATTAATAGCGAGAACTTCAGGGAAGACAACCACTCAAACTAAAGTTAATCGAACTACGACGGCGACTACTAGCAATAATTTGGCAGATACGTTAGATTTAACTACTGTGATGAAAGCTTCCCAAGCGATTTCGGGTGAAATAGTTTTGAGTCGGCTGCTGGAAAGATTGATGAAAATTGCGATCGAAAATGCGGGGGCACAAAAAGGTTTTTTGATTTTAGAAAAAGCGGGAAACTGGGCGATTGAGGCGGAAGGTTCGGTGAAGGAGGATGAAGTTAGCGTGCTGCGATCGCTTCCTCTCAATCCAACAGCAGCTTCTGGGGGTACTCCTTTGCTGGCAAGTGCGATCGCCAATTATGTGATTCGCACTCAGGAAAATGTGGTGTTAAATAATGCCACTCAAGAAGGACAATTTACCCGCGATCCTTATATTGCAGCCACTCAACCAAAATCTATTCTTTGTACTCCTCTGCTACACCAAGGTAAGCTGACGGGTCTTCTTTATTTGGAAAATAACCTGACTGAAGGGGCTTTTACTACCGATAGGTTAGAGCTGTTAAAACTGTTATCTGCCCAAATTGCTATTTCTATTGAGAATGCCCAACTTTACAAAAATTTACAGGAGTTTAATCAAAACTTAGAGCAATTAGTGAGCGATCGTACTCAACAATTATCGAACACCCTAGAGGCTTTAAAAGCCACCCAAACTCAGCTAGTCGAATCTGAAAAAATGGCATCTCTGGGAGGATTAGTTGCTGGTGTTGCCCATGAAATTAATACTCCCATCGGAGTGGGTGTCACTGTTGCTTCAGCTTTAGCAGAAAATACCACCGAATTTGCATCTATTTATAAAAGTGGCAAAATGAAGCGCTCGGATTTAGAAGAGTTTGTCGATATTGCTACCCAAAGCAGTAAGTCACTTCTAATTAACCTAGATCGGGCGGCAGCCTTGATTCAAAGCTTTAAGCAAGTAGCAGTCGATCGCTCTAGCGAAGAACGGCGCACTTTCCAAATCCGACCTTATCTTGATGAAATTTTATTACAATTAAAACCAAAGTTGAAAAATAGCCAACATTCGCTTAAAATTAAGGGAGATAGCAAAATTGCCATAGATTCTTATCCAGGAGCCTTGTCCCAAGTTGTGACAAACTTGCTAATCAATTCTCTGATTCATGCCTACGAACCAGGGATTTCTGGGGAACTAATCTTTGCTTGGGAGCAAGAAGGTAATCGGTTAAGGTTTGAATATGCCGATGAAGGTAAAGGTATTCCCCCAGAAAACTTAAGTAAAATTTTTGAGCCATTCTTTACCACTAAGCGGGGTCAAGGTGGCAGTGGGTTAGGGTTACATATTGTTTACAATTTAGTCACCCAAAAACTCAAAGGTGAAATTGAATGTCTAAGTGAGGTGGGAAGAGGAACCAAGTTTATTATTAAATTACCCATGCAAATTGATGCACAAATGTAGAGTTCCAATTCCGATTTCCTGGCAAAGATAACTAAGTAAGTCTACCTCATTAAAAGTAAAATAAGAATGACTGAAAAGGTTGCTGTGTAACGCTTCTCCCTTCTGCCTTTTTCTTAACAGGTTTTCTAACTTTCAACCAAAAAATCCGTAAAAAATAAAGGTGTACAGCAATGAAAAGTGATTTTGACGATTTGTTAAATCAACCATCTCCAGAAACAGTATTCTTTGCCGAAGTAATCGACTCGGATGACGAGATATTGTTTGCAGAGGAAACCACAGAGAAAAAACTGAGTGAAAGCTGGAAAATTTTAGTTGTAGATGATGAGGATCAAGTTCACACCGCTACCGAAATTTCACTAAGGAAGTTTGTCTTTGAAAACAAATCTTTAACCTTCATTAATGCTTACTCGGCTCGTGAAGCTAAAGAGCTAATCCAAGAAAATCCTGATGTTGCCATCATCTTACTTGATGTAATTATGGAAACAGATGATGCTGGGTTAAACTTTGTTAAATATGTCCGAGAATTTTTAGGCAATCAGTTAGTGCGAATTATTTTACGCACGGGTCAACCCGGACAAGTACCTGAAAAAAGCATTATTATCAATTACGATATTAATGACTATAAAACTAAAACTGAATTAACGACATCAAAGCTATACACTACGATGCTAACAGCTTTGAGAAGTTTTTCTCTAAGTCATAAATTGCAGTCTGAAATAGAGCGGCGCGAACAAGTAGAGAAAGCACTCCGTATCAGTCAAGAAAAAGAATACCAAAAATCTCTTGCTTTAGAACATTTTGTCAAAGAACTGCAAGAAACACAACTTCAGTTAGTTCAAAGCGAAAAAATGTCTAGTCTAGGTCAATTAGTTGCAGGTGTCGCCCATGAAATCAACAATCCCGTTAACTTTATTTACGGCAATCTCTCCCACGCCAACGACTATATTAAAGAACTCATTAATATGTTGAATCTCTACCAAAGGTATTACCCGCAACCCGAATCAGAAATTGTCCATGAAATAGAAGATGCAGAGTTACCATTTATCATAGATGATTTACCAAAATTGCTTTCTTCCATGCAGTTAGGGATCGAACGCATTCGCAATATTGTTCACTCTATACGCAATTTTTCGCGGTTAGATGAAACTGAAATTAAATCAGTAGATATCCACGAAGGCATTAATAGCACTTTGATGATCTTACAGCACCGACTAAAAGCCAAGTCTGATCGGCGCGCTATTAATGTGATCAAAGACTATGGTGCATTGCCGCTTGTGAACTGTTATGCCGGTCAGCTCAATCAGGTGTTTATGAACCTTTTAGCGAATGCTATAGATGCTTTAGAAGAGCGGCTAAGTAGAGAAAATGGTGCAGTTTTTCACCCCCAGATTTTGATTCGGACTGAAGTTATACCCGGCAATTCGCATGACAACATGAACTCGGCTTCCCACATCCTGGTAACAATCGCTGATAATGGTGTGGGCATGACAGAAACAGTTCGTGCTAAACTTTTCACTCCCTTTTTTACTACTAAGCCCATAGGAAAAGGTACAGGCATGGGATTGTCCATCAGCCGAAAAATTTTGATAGAAAAACACTGCGGTCAATTGGAGTGTTTTTCTACGCCAGAGCAGGGAACGCAGTTTATTATTGATCTGCCGACTATCTGTAGAGCCACTAATATCGCCGTAGCTAATGCCTAGAAAACTTATTTGGCTGAATTGATTGATCATATAGGAATCCTTGCGGGAGTCGTAAACTTTTTACCCCACCCCAACCCTCGCCTTATCAAGGGGAGGGAGTAAGAAATTCACAAATGATTTAGGATGGCTATATAGCAATCCTAAATCATTATCAAGACTATGATACAATTATATGCAATACTTGATTGTGACCATAAAAAAATGAATAACTTACAAATGCCACAAAAAGATAGGGAAAAAGAAATAGCTTGGGAGCGTGTCACTTTTGCGATGAGTATTTATACTTAACTATTTCTTTGCTTAAGCTGTTGCACATTTAAACTGTGATACAAGCATTACCCTTATTTTTGATTTTGCGACCCCATTTAATTATTAAT
>NZ_JAUBPU010000078.1:0-22553 GCF_036700885.1 Microcoleus sp. S13_B4 | reverse complement strand
GAATCATATTTTACCATGCTGTGCCTAGATTGTGAACCTTCTTTTTTTCTATTACCCCGATTTATTGAGCGGATACCCCTATATCATACATTATGTAATTGGTCAAGAGACAAATCCTATGTTGTTGAAAAAAATATAAAACATCAAACTATTGTAAAACTTTATTAAAACTATCAGCATCAGTAAGTAATAGCAGTATCATGCAGTCAGATAGATGACTGTAGTTTTACCAACTCTTAACTTAGGATTAAGATGTGTTGCAACAGAAAAATAATTCTACTTAAGTAATCTGTGTAGGACAATTTTGAGTTATAAGTCATCTTGCCGACAGACAATAATTTAGTAACATTCGCGTCAGGTAATAAGAACCATGACTATTTCAGAAGTGTCCAATTTAAATATCTATTCTTCTGTAGAGCAACAGCATTCAAACAATTACTTACCTCACTGCATTCTGAAGTGGCGACAGGGACAGTTATTCGTCAGTCTCGGACAACAGACCAAACAGCCTTATATCTCGGCGTTTGAGACTGAGCAACAGCTAGTAGAATGCTTGAAACCATCTCCGGTACGGCTGGTTCGCCTCCATCCAAATCTCGGTGAGGCAACCCTGAAGCTCTGGGCAGATGCCTGCGAACAAGCTAACAAACCCGTGTTTATACGTGGGAGGATTCAAAAAACATTTCAAAAGCCAAGCCAACTTAGCCCCCAGCGCCAGCAATCGATTGACTCAATTGCCACCTTTTTTCTACTGGTATTTGTCAGCCCAGTTTTACTGGTGACAGCTATACTTATGTACTTTTATTCACCGGAGCCGATTTGCCCTAAGCAATGGTATATTGGCACAGGAGGCAAGTTGTTCCGGCTTGTGAAGTTTCCCACAAGATTAGCTAATCAGAATTCTGGTACTACACCTTTAATTCGTTGGATGTGTAAGTACAACCTGGATAAGTTACCACAGTTGTTGAATGTGCTACGGGGTGAGATTAGCTTAAGGGATTCATTCCATCCTTTGACTATATCTCAGGGAGTAGCGAGTGAGATTAGCTTGAGGAATTCATCCTGTCCTTTGACTATATCTGAGGTAATACCGATCGGCTCAGAATGTCAACAACCGGTCACATTATTGGAAATTGCACAAGCTCACATCCAGAAAAACAATTCAAATGAGGTTAGTTGGGTTGTAGATCAATACTGAATCTTCAATTTGCAAAGCTTCTGCGCTTTATCTAAAGTTTATGATAGAGGGGCTAACGCCATGCTCTTCTATTGTACTTATAAAAATCAAGATTTTCCGGGGTTTTTTGATTCTGTGTTTAGTGCTTATCTCATTCTGGGTCGGTAATTATTTCATGGTAATGAGCTTCCTAAATTACTTTCTTAACGCTTTTAGTTAACCTGCGTAATTCTTATGTTATCTAACTCATTGAATCCAATTAGTATTTATTTAAAAAAATCTAGGTTATGGCAGGATAATTACTTGATCTTGAGAGAATTTAAATATTTTCCCAAAATTGTAATTCTTGCTTTTGTATTTACATTTTTAGCGGCAACTTTTGAAGGGGTGGGAATTGGGTTTCTACTTTCTTTCATCCAAAATTTAACAAGCCCTAATGCAGAACCTATCCGAACAGGAATTGAATGGGTTGATATTTGGATTTTAGGCGCAAATACTTCAGCAAGTAGCCGCACAGTTCGCATTAGCATTCTGATTCTACTTAGCACTTGGATGCGTGCATCATTCAACTACTTATCTATTATTTATATAGAATTTTCTCAGATCAAATTATTAGATAGACTGCGTAGGCAAATATTTGAACAGCTTCAAGCTTTTAGCCTGGGATACTTTGCTAAAACTCAGTCAGGAGCACTCGTTAACACCATTACAACTGAACTAGAAAGAATCAAAAGTGCTTTTGGAGGAGTCGCCTTTGTAATGACGCGATGCTTGGTAGGGGTAGTTTATATGTCAACATTGCTGCTGATTTCATGGCAAATCACACTTCTGGCAATGATGTTATTCGGTCTCTTGGCAGCGGGGTTGTCCTCTCTGAATGTTAGGGTACGAGAAGTAAGTTTTGAAACTTCAGCAGCTAACAGTGATTTCACTTCAACGGCGGTTGAGTTCATCAATGGAGTTCGTACTATTCAAGCATTTGCGGCTCAAGATTTTGAGCGAAAACGCTTTTATAAAAGTAGTGGTCGTGTAAGTAAAAGCTTGATTAAGATAACTCGGCTGATGTCGTCAGTTAGACCTATATCAGAAAGTATTGCTACAGCAATTCTGGTCAGCCTGATTATTCTGGCATTCAATGGCATCATTACCGGCAAGTCATTACCTGCTGCTTCATTGCTGACATTTTTCTTTGTATTGTTTCGTCTAGTACCAACATTACAGGATGTGAACGGAACGAGAGTTGTTCTGAGCGGATTACAAGGAGCTGCTGTTAATATTAAGGAACTATTGAGGACAGATAACAAGGAGTATTTTCCGAATGGGCATATTGAGTTTTCAGGTTTGAAAACGGCGATCGATTTAGTTTCTGTAGATTTCGGATATGAACCTCAGAATTTGGTACTCCATGATATTATCTTGACGATCGAACGGGGCAAGATGACCGCTTTGGTGGGAGGATCTGGTGCTGGAAAGACTACACTCGCTGATCTCATCCCACGATTTTACGATCCAACGCGGGGCACGATTTTGATTGATGGAGTTGATTTGAAAACGTATGAAATTAAGTCGCTGCGCCAAAAATTAGCAATTGTAAGCCAGGATACTTTTATTTTCAATGCTAATGTCCGTGACAACATTGCCTATGCTTTGGAAGGAGTGGAAGAGGCAGAGATTTTAGAAGCAGCCCGTCAAGCTTATGCTTTAGAGTTTATCCAGCAGCTACCGGAGGGATTCGACACCCAACTAGGCGATCGCGGTGTACGCTTATCAGGTGGTCAACGTCAAAGACTGGCGATCGCTCGTGCTCTGTTGCGCGATCCAGAAATCTTAATTTTGGACGAAGCTACTAGCGCTTTAGATTCCGTATCTGAGCGATTGATCCAGGAGTCGTTGGAAAAGCTGTCTGTAGGCAGGACTGTAATTGCGATCGCCCACCGACTTTCTACAATTGCTCGTGCCGATCAAGTAGTGGTACTTGAGGAGGGACGAATTGTAGAGCGAGGTAAATACCAAGAGTTGTTAGAACAACGCGGTAGACTCTGGAAGTATCACCAAATGCAAAATGAATCAGGGGCTTCCAGTTAAACTAACCTTTGTTTAAAATCAATTTCCACTAGGAACTGAGTGTTGGCGATCGCCAATAATAATCGAATCATATTATTAAAATAGGAGTTATTATGCCCAAAGTTTCAGTTATTATCCCAGCTTACAATGCAATGGCTTATCTTCCAGAGACGTTAGAAAGCGTTCTAAATCAGACCTTTACTGATTTAGAAGTTTTAATCATTAACGATGGAAGCCCTGATGGCATTGTAGAATGGGCTTCTGAAATCAAAGATTCAAGAGTAAAACTAATTTCTCAAGAAAATCAAGGTTTATCAGGAGCGCGAAACACGGGCATTTGGTCTTCTCAAGGTGAATATTTAGCATTTTTAGATGCTGATGATATTTGGGAAGCTAATAAGCTAGAAAAGCAAGTAGAGTATTTGGAAAAACATCTAGAGGTTGGTTTGGTAAGTTCTTGGATATCTAATGTCGATCGCAACGGAAATCTTATAGATATCTATGATTATTCTAAATCTGGAAGTGAGCTTAAAAAAGAACTATTTCGCTCTAATATCCTTTATTGTGGTAGTACTCCATTAGTCCGTCGCATTTGTTTTGAAAAAGTAGGCTTTTTTGAACGCAGCCTTAAATCTGCTGAGGACTGGGATATGTGGTTACGTATTGCTATGCACTTCTCAATTTTTGTGATCCAAGAACCACTTGTTCGATATCGTAGATATGCTAATAGTATGTCTACAAACTTCAGGTTAATGATTGAGGAACTTGATAAGGTGATGGAACGTTCGTTTCAATCAGTTCCAGAGGAATTTAAGAATGTAGAAAGAATTGGTTCTAGTCATCTGAGCATCCTGTATGCTTGGGGATACCTTATTAAGGATGATTTTCCTGAAGCTTTCTGGTTCGCCAAGCAGGCTTTCATTAGGAGACCAAAATTAATATTTTCTCTCTCTTATCTTCACCTAATCTTCTTGATTGCTGCCAAGCACTTTTTGAAGCCTCAAACTTATAAAGCCATCCATTCAATATTATTGCGTGGGAAACAAAGAGAAAAAATTTAACTTATTTGCAACTTCTATGAAACAACCGCACATGACTATTGAATCAACGAAGCAAGCACACCATCACTCATTTGATGTATTTGACACGGCTTTGACTCGTATCTGGGCTAAGCCAACGGATCTATTTTGGGAGTTAGGTAATCGCTTGAAGCAGGAAGACCTAATTACAATTTCCTCAGATATTTGGAGTCAGCTTAGGATTGAAGCTGAGTGTAAGGCAAGACAACTATCTACAACGAATGAAGTAACACTACAGGAAATTTATGCTCAATTAGCTGAGTCCTTGAACTGGACTGAGATAGATAGGGAGAAAGCAATACATTATGAAATTCAACTAGAACGTGCTAGCCTCCGTCCAGTTCCAGCTACTCAGCTCAAGATTCAAGAGTTACATCAGCAAAATAAATTGATCGCCTATCTCTCAGATATGTATCTACCCTCGGAGGCGATTCGAGGCTTTCTCGAAGATCATCAAATTTGGGAAGATGGTGATGTAATCCACGTTTCCAATGAAGTTGGACTTCATAAGGTATCTGGAGAACTATTTCAATATTATCTCACTCAACATCAAATCAAAGCCTCTCAGCTCATACACACTGGGGACAATCTCTATTCTGATATCAAAGTAGCGAAAAAATTAGGGATTCAAGTTCAGCCTTTTGTGCAAACACACCTAAATCGTTACGAACAAATCATTGCAGACAACGAACAATTGCCGATCCGATTTCGTTCTCTGCTAGCCGGTGCTAATCGCCTGTGTCGGTTGCACTGCCAAGAGACAGAATTGCATCGACGAATAATCTGGGATACAGCAGCTAATGTCATCGCCCCTGTATTTTTTGGGTTCGTTCATTGGGTGTTGGAAGAGGCGAAGAGTGAGGGGATTCAGAGGCTGTATTTCATGGCCAGAGATGGACAAATTCTCGGGAAAATTGCCAAAATTATTTGCCGCAAGTGGGGCTATGACATCGACTGCCAATACTTTTATGGTTCTAGGCAAGCTTTTCACTTTCCCTCTATTCAACAAATTGGTGAAACTGAACAGGAATGGCTTTTTGACAAGCCACCTTTCTTCTCAGTGCGGTTAGTGTGCGATCGCGTCAATATTCAACCAGAACAGATTGCTGATGCGCTGACACGTCATGGCTTTCCGATCGAGATTTGGGACAAAAATCTGACCGAAGAGGAATTCACTTTGCTGAAAGCAGCATTTCAGGATCGAGAAATTATCGATCGGATTGTTGACTTGGCGGCCGTCTACAGAGAGAAAGCGATCGGCTACTTCAAACAAGCAGGTATTGGTGATGGAAAATCGTTTGCGATTGTCGATTCTGGTTGGACTGGTCGATCGCAACGCTCATTTAGTAAAATTTTGGCGATCGGCAATTTATATCCTCCAGGTGGAGTGGCTGGATTTTACTTTGGATTGGAAAGACGTATCACACCATTCTCAACCGATCGCTTAATACCTTATTTCTTAGATCCTGATGCAATCACCGAACGCCGTTCGCTTAGCAGTTCTCCGATTTTAGAGCTATTTCTGGCCGCGGATCATGGCAGCACCGTCAGATATGAGAAACAAGGCGATCGCTACATTCCGATATTGCGATCGGAGAAAAATGAAAGAGGTATTAAATGGGGAGTCTCAGTTCAGCAGCAAGCAATCCTAGATTTTACTGAGCGATTGACCGATCATTTGCAGCCTGAAGAATGTGAAGTAAAGTATTTTCATCAAATTACAGAAGACCTGCTGAGAACCTTTATCCACTCGCCGAACAAAAAGGAGGCCCAGGTTTTTGGTGACCAGCCCTTTTCAGATCAACAGTTAGAAAATAAGTTTCATGACCTTGCGCCTGCATACTCTCTAGTAGACGGCTTTAAAATGATATTTGACAAACACTATGTCAGTGATTTTGTCTGGCTACCAGGCTCGATTCAACGCAGCCCACCACTCACTAGAAGTGTCCTAGGATACATCAAAGGATTGCGAGACAGCTTGAATTATGCTCGCTCCGCCCAAGAGGCATACCTCGTAGGAAAGGAGCAGCTATCTTGGGATTTTGCTAAAAAAGCAGTACAATCTTGCCCTGTTATTTTGCTATCCCGCAGCTTCATTCGCAATAATGTTTCTCTCGTTATGCGATCTAAATTGTTTAGGAGGTGATGAATCACCAATTTTAATAAACCAAGAAAAACAATAGTTATGATATGAATAAGAATGTAGTAGGTGATTTAGATTTACGTGAATATTTTGTCCCACCTGATAGTAAAACACGTAGTAAAGCCTCCTATAATTATGCTTTAGAAGGATTACGTGGACTCGCTGCCATCTGGGTTGTTTATGCTCATGTTTTTGGCTTTAAATACGAACTTGACCCTGCTTATCATCCAACTTTCCCTTTTCAGCACTATTTTCATGCGGCTCATGGAGGCGTTTTAATCTTCTTTGTTCTCTCTGGCTATGTTATAGGTCTAACGAACCAAGCACCCTTCTCACGAGCCAATACCCTTCGTTACTTGCTACGGCGTTTCATCCGCTTATATCCAATCTATTTGCTCTGTATCATCCTGGCAGTGCTAGTATCACCGCATGATACGTGGAAAACAGTTCTTGGTAACTTATTTTTCTTGCAAGGGTCAGTCGCAGCTCTTCTGTCAGGAAACGGCGTTTTATGGACGCTGCATTATGAAGTAATTTATTACTTTGCTTTTCTAGGAATTTGGTATTTCCGTCCTAAGATTCTACCCCTTGTATGGAGTACGTTCATTGTGGCGTGTTTAGGTTGGTTTATTCCCTCGTTTCCACAACTTCTATCTGGCTATGCTGCGGGTTGGCTGTTTTGGTTATTTGGGCTGTGGCTAGCTTGGAACAGACAGGAAGTAGGAGATCCTCCAAAAGTTCCTTTGTTTACTTATTTACTTCTATTCATTGCTACGGATCGTTTGGGTACTGTGAAATTTATGCTCGATAGCTTAGGCTTGGCTCGTTCAACTTCTTCACAGATAAATCTTACCGATATTACTTATTTTCCCATCTGCGCTATTTTATTTGCCGCAGTTGCTAACAGTCCGTTTCCTGGATGGCGAGTTTTAAAGCTATGGGCTATAGGTGTCCCCTTAGCCCATAGCAGTTATTTACTAGCCATCGGTAACTTGTTTGAACCTATTACTTGGAGCATTGCTGTACATACAGTTTTAGCCGTTGCCTTAATAGGTTGGAGAATAGAGTCTAAGGCGAGCGCTGTTTTTGCTTTCATTGGAAGCATTTCCTATGGGATCTATGTTCTGCATATGCCTATGATGCATCTGGTTTTCAATTACTTCCCGTGGAGTGGTTCTCCCTGGAGTTTCACTCTACGTCTATTTGTCTGGGGGCTTCTAACCATCGGTCTTTCCTATTGGTTAGAACTAACGATTCAGCCAATTTTGAAACGTTGGTTTCAGAAATCGGTCTTGGCTCGAATTTAGTCAGTATATAAGCGGGCTAAGCTAATATTCATGTTGTAAATAGTTGTCATTTGGGTTTAAATTAATGGTGAATATTCCTTATCATGTTGCTAGAAATCAAGGACAACTGATGCGCTCCTTATATAAGTCATTGGTGCCACAAATTGCGAAAGTTCCTATTTCGCAAACTCAGAGTATTCCAATATCGGTTTACGCTCTCTCATGCGAGCGGGATCTACCAGAACAGGTAGCAAGTCTGCGCTCGTTCATCCGCCATGCTGGTATTCCAGAGCGTTTCACGATCATTTCTGATGGTAGCTATACCGAAAATAGTTGCAATTTACTCCGCCAAATTCATCCATGTGTTGAGGTATTGCCACTAGAAGAAATGAAGCGAACCGATCTGCCTCAATCTGTCTATGATTATGCCTCTCAGCATTCGATGGGCAGAAAATTATTGGCATTGATGTCAATTCCGATTAATCAGACAACGATTTATACTGACTCAGATATTCTGTTTTTTCCAGGAGTCAGCGATCTAGTTGAATTAGCCAGATCAGACAATACCTCTTCTCTATATCTACCCGATTGTGCTACTAAAATGGACGATCGGGTAATTTATGATGATCGGGAAAAATTAAATCCAGTCAACGGTGGATTTATTGTCTTCAAAAAACCGCTAGATTGGAGCTTTGCCGTTGAGCGATTGTCAAAAATTACAGAACTTAATCATTATTTTACCGAGCAAACTTTGGTGCATTTGACAATGCACTATAACCAGGCAAAGCCTCTCTGCTCGAAACGATATGTTCTAAGTGTTGAAGACCAGTTTATTTATCCAGATAAGTATGCTTGTAAAGAAATTGCACTTAGACATTACGTTAATGATGTCAGACATAAATTTTGGGCTAACGCCCTGTCTTAAGTGTTTAAAATGTTTCAAAATTAATATGATTCAAAACAACTTGATGCCTAAAGAAAAAACCATCCATTACTGTTCGTGCACCCTAGGATGTGGTGGAGGAATAGATACCTACGTTAAGTCTTTGTTGCAGGCTCAACTTCCCAACGTCAGCCCACAGGTAATTAGCTCGCTCAAAAATATCGATCAGAGTCAGTTCAAGTTACTTAATATTCAAGAGCAGGAGCTAGTATGGGATATTACTGGAGAATGTCCAGTTGTCTATACACTTCACAATCACTCTCCCTACTGTCCTAGTGGTACTAAGTATTTGTCAATGAGGGGGACTGCCTGCGATCGCGCTATGTCTACTCTCGGATGTACTTGGGGTCATCTAGTAGATGGCTGTGGTAGTAGACGACCTGAGAATATTATCCAAAATTTTCAAAATTCTTATCGAGAACTAGAGACACTTAAAAGACTGAGAATTCCTGTCATTGCCAATAGTGATTATGTTCGCGGACAGCTTATTAGACATGGTTTACCTCCTGAACAAACCGTAACATTGTACTGTGCTATTCCCATTCCTGAAACGAGTAGTGAACCATTAACTTTTGAAACGCATCAAAATTCTAGACTTCTGTTTGCAGGGCGTATTGTTCCAGAGAAAGGTCTTGACTGGCTGCTCAAAGCCTTAACACAAGTTGACCGACGAGTTCATCTTGATATTGCAGGTGAGGGTTGGAATCGACCTCAAATGGAACAGTTAGCGAAGAAACTGGGAGTGAGCGATCGCCTTACCTGGCATGGCTGGTGCGATCGCGAGAAAATGGATGCACTCTACCGACAGTCTTATGCTGTGGTCTTTCCTAGTCTTTGGCACGAACCTGCTGGTCTGGTCACGCTGGAAGCCTATGGTCGCCATCGACCTGTTATTGCTAGTTCATTAGGAGGGATTCCAGAATACATCCGCGATCGAAAAACAGGTATTCTTGTCCCTGCCAATGATCTCAAAAAGTTGGCTACTGCTATCAATGAATTGGCTGAAGATTATCAAAAAGCTCGCAGCTTTGGGGAAAATGGATATGCGTTGTTGCTGGAGCAATTTACGATTGAGACCCAGGTCAAGCAACTTCAAATTATCTACGAAAAAACTATTGATGACTTTCACTCTTCCAGAGTTCTCTCATAATTCTGCTCGTTCTCAGTCTAAATTAGGCCATAAATAAATCAGAAAATCCCTCACTTTAAAAAACTGATGAAAATTCTACTTACCATTCACCACGAACTAGATCCTAATGCAGGTGCTCCAGGAGTAACATGGAAACTCGGTCAGGAATATCAAAAACTGGGTCACGAAGTAGAGTATTACTCTTTTGATAACCTGCCACACAAATTGCCGGGAATGCTAGAGTCAATGATGTTTCCTGAATTTCTGGCTAGTCACATATCGGCACTCTCCCAAAAAGGAGCCGTGGATGTTGTAGATGCTTCGACTGGTGATGCCTGGGTGTGGGCAAAATTGCCCCGTAGCTCAAATAGTCCGGTTTTAGTGACACGGAGTCACGGTCTTGAGCACGTGATGCACCTGGAAAACTTAGAAGAGGCTCGCGTTGGCAACTTGAATTTGAGTTGGAAATATCCGCTTTATCATGGAGGTTTTCGACTCTGGGAGGTTGCTAATTCTCTGCGAGATGCAGATTTGAGCTTATTCTGTAATAGTTATGATTCAAAGTATGCGGTTGAAAAATTAGGGGTTGATCCTGGACGGACTGGTGTTTTTGTCAATGGAATTCCAGAGTTTTTTCTCAATCTCGACTTTGAGCCAACGCCAGAAGCCGAAGATTCAGTTATTCGCATCGCTTTAGTGGCAACTTATATCCCTCGTAAAGGGATTTATTATGGTGTTCCTGCATTAAATAAAATTCTTGCTCGCTATCCTAAAGTAGAGGTGAGCTTTCTGGGGACGTGCTGTCCTGAAGCGCAAGTTTATGCGGATTTTGAGCCATCTCTACACGATCGCATCCGAGTTGTGCCACGCTACCAATACGAAACTCTGCCCCAACTTTTGCGCGGACATCATATCAACCTTTTTCCCACCCTCTCGGAAGGGTTTAGCGTCGCCCTTCTTAATGCTATAGCTTGTGGTTTAGCCCCTGTAACCACTACAACGCCAGGGCCGATAGAAGTTGTGCGTGATGGAGATAATGGGATTTTAGTCCGGCCCCGTGACACTGTGGCGATCGAGCAAGCTTTGGAGCGCTTAATTAAAGACCGCCCCTACCTGGAAAAATTGCGCCGTAATGCTTATGCTACGGCACAAAAGTACGGTTGGGAGAGGATTGCCCGCGATAATCTGACTTTGTACGAAACGGCTTTGTCTCAGAAAAGAGGTACGAAATGAAGCTGTGTATTGTTACTCATAAAGTTGCGATCGGTGATGGTCAAGGTCGGGTCAACTATGAAGTTGCCTGGGAAGCCATTCGTCGTGGTTATCATGTTACATTGTTAGCAAGTAGCGTGGATTTGGCACTGGAAAAACACAGTCAGGTCGATTGGCTTCCTATTTCAATCAAAGGATATCCATTACAACTTGTTCGCGAAATGGCTTTCTCTACTAAAACTGCTTGGTGGTTAAATAAGCACCACAAAGAATTTGATGTGATTAAACTCAATGGTGCAATTACTTCTGCTAGGGGAGATGTGAATGCAGTACATTTTGTTCATAACTCCTGGTTCCGAGCGCCGATCAATCTTTCAACACAAAATCTGGGCTTGCGTGGCATTTATCAGCGGTTTTATACTGCCTTAAATGCTGATTGGGAGAAAAAAGCTTTCGCTCGCGCAAAAGTCGTAGTAGCGGTTTCTGAGAAGGTCGCCCAAGAATTAGTGGCGATCGGTGTTCCACGCGATCGCATTCGAGTGATCTTAAATGGCATTGATTTACAAGAGTTTGCGCCTGGGATTGTCGATCGGCAAAAATGGGGTTTGCCAGAGGAAGTGCCTCTGGCGCTATTTGCTGGAGATATCCGTACACCTCGGAAAAACTTAGATACAGTCCTCCATTCCTTAGTGCAAGTTCCTCAATTGCACCTCGCAGTTGTGGGTGGAACCGCCGGTAGTCCATATCCTGAGTTAGCGCGATCGCTAAACTTAGAAAAGCGGGTGCATTTTCTGGGATTTCGGCAAGATGTCCCCGACTTGATGAAAGCAGCAGATTTTTTAGTCTTTCCGTCCCGTTATGAACCTTTTGGTTTGGTGGTACTGGAAGCAATGGCGACAGGAATACCAGTTGTTACCGCTGCTACAACAGGGGCGGCCCAGTTGGTGACAGCAGACTGTGGGTTAGTTTTGCCAGACTCAGACGATACAGAGGCTTTAGCTGAAGCATTGAATCAATTAGTTAAATGCGATCGGCAACAAAGACAACAAATGGGTCAAGTAGCCAGAACTATAGCAGAACAGCATAGTTGGGCTAATATGGCACGTAATTATGTAAATTTATTTGAGGATCTCCAGCCGTGCTAAAGATTTCAGTTATCGTACCTACTTACCATCGCCCCAAAGATTTGGAACGCTGTTTAGAAGCACTAAAAAAGCAAAATCGCCAGCCAGATGAAGTCTTCGTAACGATTCGCGAGGCGGATTCTGAAACTTGGGAACTCCTGGCATCCTTCAATCATCAACCTTTGCCATTACACCTGATCAAAATGGATGCTTCAGTAGCGATTGGAGCATTAGCTGCTATGAATTTAGCGATTGATGCCGCTTCAGGGGATATCCTCGTCTTTACCGATGATGATTCCGCACCTCACACTGACTGGCTAGAACGTATCGAAACTCACTTTCTATCAGATAGTAATATCGGTGGTGTAGGAGGACGGGATTGGGTGTATCACGGCACTCTCTTAGAAGACGGGAAACGCGAAGTAGTAGGAAAGGTGCTGTGGTTTGGACAAGTCATCGGTGAACATCATTTAGGCTTTGGAGAAGCCCGTGAGGTAGATTTGCTAAAGGGTGTAAACATGAGTTTTCGGCGGACTGCGATGGCAGGAATGCACTTCGATCGCCGGATGCGAGGTAATGGAGCCGCACCACACTTTGAACTAGCATTTAGTCTGGCATTGAAACGAGCAGGCTGGAAACTAATCTATGATCCAAAAATAGCAGTAGATCACTTTCCCGGACAACGTTTTGACGAAGATCAACGCAATAGATTCAATGATATTGCCTTCTTCAATTCTGTACACAATGAAACTTTAATTTTGTTAGAAAACCTACCATTGATTCGACGTAATATATTTATATTTTGGGCAATCTTGGTGGGAACCAGAGAGGCTCCTGGTTTCTTACAATGGTTACGATTTATACCTAAAGAAGGGAGCTTAGCAGGAGAGAAATTACGAGCATCTCTACGTGGACGTCGGGAGGCTTGGAAGACATGGCAAGAGTCAAAATAAAGATGTTGTTATATCTAGTTCTCAAACCTAAGACATAGTTAGTATGACATCCAATTCTCTATACTGATGGTGTGAATTTATGTGAGAAAATCCAGTTATGTTGACGCTCTCAGTTGTCATACCTACTTACCGGCGTCCGAAAGACTTAGCCCGCTGCTTATACGCACTCAAAAAGCAAAAAGTTCCTACCTATGAAGTCTTAGTTGTAGTTCGGGATACTGATACGGAGACTTGGACATTTTTGCAAACATTTAACCCCGAATTATTGCCAATGCGAACTGTCACAGTCAACGTATCTGGTGTAGTAGCGGCAATGAATGCAGGAATGGATGCCACTTCTGGGGATATCATCGCCTTTACCGATGATGATGCAGCACCTCATACCGATTGGCTAGAACGTATCGAGGCTCACTTTTTATCAGATAGCAATATCGGTGGTGTAGGGGGGCGGGATTGGGTGTATCACGGCACCCGTTTAGAAGAGGGGGAACGCCAGGTGGTAGGACAGGTACAGTGGTTTGGACGAGTCATCGGTGAACATCACTTAGGGGTTGGAGAACCCCATGAGGTAGATGTCCTGAAGGGTGTAAACATGAGTTTTCGGCGAAGTGCGATCGCCGAAATGCACTTCGATCGCCGGATGCGAGGTAATGGAGCCCAACTACACTTTGAACTAGCATTTGGTCTGGCATTGAAACGAGCAGGCTGGAAACTAATCTACGATCCAAAAATAGCGGTAGATCACTTTCCCGGACAACGTTTTGACGAAGATCAACGCAATCAATTCAATAACCTTGCCTTCTTCAATGCTGTACACAATGAAACTTTAGTTTTGTTAGAAAACCTACCATTGATTCGACGTACTGTATTTGTATTCTGGGCAATTTTGGTGGGAACGCGGGATGCCCCTGGTTTTGTACAATCGTTACGATTCCTACCTAAAGAAGGCAGCTTAGCAGGACAGAAATTACGAGCATCTCTACGTGGACGTCGGGAGGCTTGGAATACATGGCAACAGTCCAAATAAAGATGTTATATCTAGTTCTCAAACCTAAAACCTAGTTGGTAATGAGTCAAATACAGGGAATTCCGAATAACTCTCGAAAACAAGGCTTCTCTCTGACACTACAACCGCAGGCAGCTTGGATGGCAATCCTGGGACTATTACTGATTATTACCCTATGCCTTGTAGCCGGTCTTGGTAAGGTTCTAAATATCATCTTTCCTGCGGGTTGTCTTGGTGTCGGCCTCTTCCTATATTTACGGTATCCCATCCTCTATATAGGTTTCACTTGGTGGGTGTTTTTCCTCACACCCTTTATTCGTCGTGTGTCAGATTTTCGGAGCGGTTTTACCGAGCCCAGTCCCATATTGTTAGCCCCTCCACTGGTGGCAACGATCACCATTGTAACTTTCTATCGCAACTTTCCCAAAGCACATGAACAAGGTGGGTTATCTTTTGTCCTATCTGCAATGGGTGTTTTCTATGGTTTTCTAGTTGGTATGATTAATGGCTCACCTGTTCCGGCGATCATCTCTCTTATGGGTTGGGTAAGTCCCATTCTGTTTGGTTTTCACTTATTTATAAACTGGCGAGATTACCCCAGCTATCGCAACAACATTCAGCGCACTTTTCTCTGGGGTGTATTAGTCACAGCATCCTATGGCGTCTATCAATACTTAGTTGCACCTGAGTGGGATTGTTTCTGGCTGATAGAGACCAAACTATTTACCAGTATGGGAAACCCAGAACCCCTTGGACTTCGAGTGTGGAGTACCATGAATGCGCCCTTACAGTTTGGAGTAGTGATGCTAGGAGGGAATATTTTACTATTTATTGGTCAAGGCAATTTGCGTATTCCTGGTTTAATAGTTGGCATTTTGTCTGTCCTGCTCACATCGGTACGCACAGTTTGGCTAGGCTTGATAGTAGCTTTAATTACCCTACTTGTTTCTCTCAAAGGGGGTGTTCAGATTCGTTTAATTGCTTTTATCCTGATTATCTTCGTATGTATTGTACCATTGTCAACAGTTGAGCCATTTTCCAAAGTCATTCAGTCTCGTGTCAGCAGTTTGTCTAATGTTCAAGATGATCAGAGCGCAAAGGATAGAACAAACCTCTATGGCCTCGTACTAAATCAGGCGCTGAGTGAGGTTATTGGTAAGGGAAATGGAACTCTTCAGCCGATTGACAGTGGAATTATCGAACTACTTCTCACCTTGGGCTGGATGGGAGCCATTCCCTATATAAGTGGGCTACTCCTAAGTTTTTACACTCTGTTCCAAGCCTCTAAATCTAGGTCCGATCCGTTTGCCAGTGCAGCTCGTGCTATTGTTGTTGGGTTCCTGCCGATGCTAGCTGGCTCAAATGTGATCATTAGTCTCCCGGGCATGGTTTTCTGGGGATTTTTGGGTCTAAGCCTGGCAGCTAATAAGCACTACCAGCATCAACGGATTGCAGGCTTCAAATCAGGTTGATGCTTTGAGTTTCAGGGCTAACAACAGTTAGCTAAAAACTAGAAAAATCTAGACAATACTCATTCATTTCACTGTGATTAGAGAAAATAAAGCCCAAAAATTGTCGTTTCTTCTGGAATGTAGTAAAATTTAGGAGGAATGTTTGTAACACTTTTGCCAACAGCATGAGTCGTTAGTCAAAAAAAAAAATCCGTGTCAAGGGTAAAAGTTTGTGAGGTAAATAACAGAAAATGGAAAAACAAAAAACAGTAGGGTTTCTCTTAAAGCGTGTCGATTGTAATGACGGTGTTGCCTCTCATTGTGAGACTCTGATTCGTGGTTTCAAAACGGTTGGGTGGAGGGTCGTCCTGATTACCGGACCAGTGAATTACGATGCAGGCTCTGAAGATAGTTTTCAAGCACTCAAAGACTTATCAGAAGACTGGATCGTATTTGAGGATATGAAACCTTTTCTTCCAACTTGGGCTAATATTCGTCGGATTAAGGAGATAGTCAATAAATACGAAATTTCCCTATTTCACGCACATGGATACTCGATGTTACTGCTGGCGCGTATCCTCAAAATTTTCACTGGGTTAGAATGTGTTGCTACCTTTCATTTATTAATCCAAGATGAAAATTCAACATTCATAAAATCTGTATTGCGGCCGAAAATCAGAAAATACCAGATATACTTGAGAACGTTTGCACCAAAAGCTTTTATTGCCTACTCTTCAGAGATTGAAAGATTTTTGCTCCAAGATTTGGGGTTTCATAAAAACAAGGTTCGCAAGATATTAGCTGGCACTGATACAAACTATTTTCGTCTTCCTAGCTCTGAAGATCGACAAAAAGCACGGGAGAAGTTCGGATTTGAGGAAAAAGACCTGGTATGTACTCTCGTAGGAAGACTCAATTGGATTAAGGGACATGATGTTTTGATCGACGCAGTTAGGCAAATGAGAAAGGAATTTCCCGAAATGGTTTTGAAGTGTTTATTTGCGGGTTCTGGGGATCGGGAACAGGAGATTAAGGAATATGCCTTTGTCAGTGAAGATGATTCGCATTCTTTTATTTTTGCGGGCTATCTAAATGATATGCGAGAAGTGTATTGGACATCGGATATTTTTGTTCTACCCAGCCGCTTAGAAGGGTGTGCTTTAGTGGTGGCGGAAGCGATGTGCTGTGGGACAGTTCCTATCCGCACACCAGCAGGAGGAGCTCTGGATCAGATTGAGGAAGGAAAAACAGGTTATATCGTTCCCTTCGATGATGCAGAGGCTTTATCAAAGGCTATCCAAAAGCTTGCGAACAAGGATTTTCGCTTGCAGATGGGTCAACAATGTGCGGAGTATGCTTCCTCAGTGTTCGATCGGGAACTGATGGTTAAGAGAACGGTGGAATTGTATTGCGAGTGCTCTGGTATGGAAACAAAATAAAGTTTGAAAGCTTGAGTTGGTTGAAATTTGGGTGATATCTAGACTGAGATTTTGTAATATAATTGGCTCATTTCCCAAGCCTTACTTTCATCATCTCTGTCCGAGTCGATACATAATCACCTTGGCTTTTGCATCTTCCTCTACAAATACCAGATACTCACCATTTGTTCTCCGATAAGCTCGTAATGCGTAGGGAATATCAATCCAGCCAGTCTCCTTACCAACCTCTGAGCCGGGGCTTAGTTTGGCTACAAATACTCCCGTCCCGGTAGCGTATACATATACCTCAGCTTTTCTAGAATCAACGGCAAATACTTGATCGCCTTCCACATCCATTGCCTTAATAATGAGCATGGGATTGGCTTTCGGATCGTAGGGAAGAGTTATGCGCCAGCGCAGTGTTTTATTCCTTGTCCAGCTGTCGTAGCGCACAATCTCTGTGCCGACTATCCCCCATTCCTCACCTGTATGCGGGCGATCGACTGTATAGCCTCCTAGATACATGACATCTGTATCAGGAAAATATTTGACTCTTAAGAGCTTGTTAAACGGTGCTGGCATGGGTATAACTTCGGAAGCGGCGCTAGTATAAATTGGACTACCATGAGTATCCAATCCTTGATAGTGATAATGTGTGATGTAGCCAGCTTCACTAGCTTGCCAAACATCCCCTTTGCTATCAACTTCCCAGCCCCAAATCGAATCATCTTCTGCACCTAGACTTTCATATTCATCGCTTTGCATAGAGCCATCCCCGTTCTTGTCGTGCCATAGCCAACTTCCTGCTGCTGGCTGATTAGCCGGCCACTTAGAATGCTTGCGAGAGAAGATGGCGCTGGGAACCGCGATCTCTCCATCAAAACGGTAAATGGCGAGATGATCGGCAAACATTCCGGTGAGATAAAGAAAACGCTTTCCCTCAATGCGACGCACGAAGACCGAGGTAGTCCCATGTACTGTTTCTTGTAGCCGCAGATCGTCTGGATACCGAAATTTATCTACGGTATATCCCTTATAACTCCATTCCTGACCATTGCTTTTGCTATAGTCTATGACAAAGTGTTCCTGCTTGGTAAACACGTCCACTCCATCAGTCCCAGGATCGGCATCGGCATTATCTACAAATTGCAAGCCCAGCAATCTCCACTCCCTTGATCCGCTTGCATTAAACTTCCTCAAGTCCGTTCCTGACCGATTAAAACCATCAAGACTCACATAAATATTTCCGCTTGCGTCCGTACCCACCCCCGTCAAACCTCCGAGTTTGAGATCTCCAACTTCTCCGGGTGTTCCTGAGTAGATCCCCCTCTCACGGCCCAAAGTCCCAACCAACGTGGGTGTACTTGTGATGTTGTAGATCAGCACTTGTTGACGGGGGCCATTTTCCGCAACCAACAGTCTGCCTTGATTATCAATGGCTAGGGCTGTAGGGTCTACAACATCCGTAATTTTCTTGGACAATAAAGTTCCTGTCTTAGAATAGTGCAGTATCTTGGGAGCATTACTAGCATTTTTCTCTTGCAGAATCCATAGGTTACTTTGATTATCTACAGCTATTTGTTTGGGGCGATCGACTGGCCAACTGCGTAGCTCTGCCAGGGTTTCGCTATCATAGACGCGGATGCGGTTGGTGCTACTATCACTGACATAAAGCTCGCGGCCAGCGTTAGCTAATCCAGTTACTTGACCGGAGGTGCTAACAATTAACATACTTTGATCGTAGCCGCGCCCACCTGCAAAGGGAGCCGGTTCTCCCGATAAGTTGTAGCGTCTCACACAATACCAGTTTGTTTGAGAGGGGGGATAATCTTGAAGGACTGTCCTGTCTATTGCCCCCTGTGTCATGGCGATATAAAGGTATTTACTATTTGCCGTGACTGCTTCTCCTCCTGTTCTTCCCCATCCATGAAGATTACTAGCTTTGCCGATCGCATCTCCATCTTTATAAATTCCTGCCTCTCTACCCGCTTCATCCCACACGCTATTGGTATAAACCGTTCCGTCGTTCCCCACGTACATGGCAGCGATTTGAATTTGTACCCACTTACTGCCACCGCCAAAGGTGTTACCGATCCAAGATGTTTTGTAGGAGATATTGGGTAAAGGGTTTGAAGTTACAGACAGTGCAGCTACAGACAGTGCAGTTATAGTAGAGATTATGACTCCTGGGATCGCCTTGGCTCGGAAACTCATCCTGCAATGTTGGGGAGCGTTCTCAATCGGCTTAAAATTATTGAGGAAATGAGTCCTTGTTTGGATGAATAACTGCTGTTTTTGCCATAATTTGTTTAGTAGCAACAAAAATCGATTCTTCATAATCTCACTGAGCAATATACAGCTATAATCAGGATGTCTCAGTTATTGTAAATTTAATGTATATTTGTAAACAACCAAGTGGAAAACTATAAAACTAACCCTGCTGCTACAGCAAACATTCTTGGCGTCGGGATCGGATGGTTTCCGAAAACACCGGGAGGGCTGGATCGATATGTATACGAGCTGACACATCAGCTAGCAGCCAGTCAAGATCGAGTTGAGTTGTGTGGAGTTGGTCTACCAGAAACTCAGTTAAACTCTGGCGTAAAACTAACTAATTTAGCAGAACCAGATATTCGACTCTGGGAACGGCTTTGGCTGATTCGCTCCAATTTTGAGCGGCGAAAATCTGCAAAACCGGATGCAATTAATCTGCATTTTGCACTATATAGTTTTCCGCTTTTGCAAGTTTTACCTAAAGGGGTTCCTGTTACCTTTTCCTTTCACGGGCCTTGGGCTTTGGAAAGTAAGCAGGAGGGTTCTGGTAAACTGAGTGTTTTTTTGAGGCATTGGGTCGAAGACAGAGTTTATCATCGGTGCGATCGATTTATCGTCCTGAGCAAAGCATTTGGTGATATTTTACATCAAGAATATCAAATTCCTTGGAGCAAAATTCACGTAATTCCCGGCGGTGTCGATCTTTGGCGATTTCAACTCAACCGATCGCGCCCTGAAGCCCGCACGCAGATCGACTGGCCCCAAAATCGCCCCATTCTCTTTACAGCGCGTCGCTTAGTGCATCGAGTTGGACTGGATAAGCTGTTGATGGCGATCGCGATGATTAAACCTCAAATTCCTGATATCTGGTTGGCGATCGCTGGCAAAGGGCCATTACAAGCGGTTCTTCAGCAACAAGCAACAGATTTGGGACTCAATGACAACGTTAAATTTCTAGGCTTTTTGCCAGATGACCAACTGCCTATAGCTTACCAAGCCGCCGACCTAAGTGTGATGCCGAGTCAATCTTTAGAAGGGTTTGGATTAGCTGTGCTAGAATCTCTCGCCTGTGGTACTCCAGCGCTATGTACTCCCGTAGGTGGAATGCCAGAAATTTTAGAGCCGTTTTCACCCAATTTGATTGCTGCTTCTACAGAGGCAACAGCGATTGCTGAGCGATTGGAAGCACTGCTAATGGGAAAAGTACCGATGCCTTCTAGAGAGGCGTGTCAGGAATACGCTGCTAAGAATTTCGATTGGCAAAAAATCGCGCAAAAAGTTAGAAAGGTGCTGTTAGCCTGAGGCTCAAAACAATTAGAATATATGGCAGATCGATTACCCAATATGGTAGGGGCGGGCGATGCCCTGCCCTTCGACTTCGCTCAGGAACCGCGTAGCCGAAGGGTTCACTAACAATACTCGCCAATAATTGACAATCTTAAAAACCCGCCCTGACTGACTATGTTAGGGTCAATCAATCGAACCGGATATAAGTCCTGTATGAAAAAAAAAATTAGATCAAAACAACAAATGAAAATACTATTTCTTGACCAGAGCGGAAAGCCTGGTGGTGCCGAACTTTGCCTAATAGATATTGCCAAACCCTATCGAGATAGCTGTCTAGTTGGCTTATTTGTAGATGGTGCTTTCCGGCAATTACTAGAGCAACAGCAAATTCCTGTTGAAGTGTTAGCGACAATCGCGATAAAAGTGCGTAAAGAAAGCAGCTTGATACAGAGTTTAAGTAGTGTTACCGCGCTACTGCCTTTGATTGCTAAAGTTGTTCAAAAAGCTCGTGAATACGACTTGATATACGCCAACACGCAAAAAGCTCTAGTTGTTGGTGCATTAGCTAGCTTTTTTAGTCGTCGCCCTCTAGTGTATCATTTGCATGACATTTTATCTACAGACCATTTCAGCCCAACCAACTTAAAAGTAGCTGTAACTTTGGCTAATCGCTTTGCATCATTGGTGATTGCTAACTCCAAAGCAAGTCAGGCTGCTTTCCTAGAAGCTGGAGGAAGATCGGACATAATCGATGTCGTCTACAATGGCTTTGAGCCTGAAGTCTATCAGAGCGAGCGCTCTAAAATTAGCCACCTTAAGACACAACTAGAACTTGATGGGCAATTTATAGTAGGTCATTTCAGTCGATTGTCACCTTGGAAAGGTCAACATATTTTAATTGAAGCACTTACTTACTGTCCAAAAAATGTAACAGCTATATTAGTGGGTGATGCCCTCTTTGGCGAGCAGGATTATGTCCAGCAATTACATAAACAAGTGGCAGAATTAGGACTTGAAGATCGAGTTAAGTTTTTAGGATTTCGTTCAGATATTCCGCAGTTGATGGCAATTTGTGATTTAGTTGCACATACCTCAACCGCACCCGAACCTTTTGGCAGAGTTATTGTCGAGGCGATGCTGTGTGGTAGACCTATAGTTGCTGCTCAATCTGGAGGTGCTATTGAATTAATAGAGCCTGGGATCAATGGCTTTTTGGTTCCTCTCGGCAAGCCACATCAACTCGCAGAAGTTATTAATACCTGTCATAACCAGCCTGAGTCTACGATCGCGATCGCCCAATCGGCCTACGAGATGGCTAGTCGGCGTTTTCACCAGACCAATATCGATCGCCAGATTGCAGATTTGCTAGCCAGAACTTTTACCTGAATTGTCCCAATATCTTATGAGTTATATCCAATTTATACAAAATTCAAGTAACCTCCTCTTCGCTAGGTTTTTACGAATTTATAAGTGCGACATTTTGCCCAGTTTCACTCTATCGCATCGCAGGATAGGTGTAGGAGACCGCACTCATAATCACTCCAGACCGCAATCAGAGTTTTTTTGAGACCCAATTAAATGCAATTGAAGCCAAATTTCAGACCAGATTAAATGCAAATGAGACCAAATTAAATGCAACCAGACCGCAATCATGCAAACGAGACCAGGTTAAATGCAACCAACCAAAATTCAGCCGAGAGCTAAAAAGCTGAGGCTCCTTAATAATTGCTTGATCCACCCTTTACAAATCAAACATCATATCGGCTCCATCTAAATTCCCCTCAGAAACTGCTGCAAAAACGACCGTTTTTGCAACACCCGCTCCAACCAACCAGAAACCAGGGCTGTTTCATTCTAGTTGAGTAGTTGTAGGAGACCGCAATCATAATTACTCCAGACCGCAATCAGGATTTTTTCGAGACCACATTACAGCGTAAGCTGTTGCACATTTAAACTGTGATACAAGCATTGCCCTTATTTTTGATTTTACGACCCCACTTAATTATT
>NZ_JAUBPU010000077.1:0-23027 GCF_036700885.1 Microcoleus sp. S13_B4 | reverse complement strand
CTGGCGCGCTTACCATCGAACCAGAATTTACAGCCCACCCGCACCCCATGTGACAGTTGGGGTGCGGAATGTGGGTTAGATGCGCCTAGGCCGATCCAAAAAAATGCGATCGCCTGCAGAATCTCTCGAAAGAAATCAAAAGCGCGATCGCATTCCCAAAACTCATTACCAATTATCAATGACCTAATTCCAACGCTTCTTGCGCTGTCGCTGGCTTGCCACCGCCTCCACCAGTCCCAGGCCGAGAAAATTACTCAGCAGCGACGCATTCCCGTAACTCAGGAAAGGCAGCGGAATGCCCGTAACCGGAGCCAAGCCAATGTTCATCCCAATATTTACGAACACCTGAAAAATCAACATTGACAGTACGCCGATCGCCAGCAAAGAACCAAAATTATCGTTAGCAGTTTGAGCGATCGTCACCAACCGGAAACAAATTAACCAGAACACAAAGAGCACGCAAATGCAGCCAATAAAGCCCAATTCTTCGCCAATAGCTGAAAAGATAAAGTCCGTATGCTGTTCGGGAATAAAGTTAAGCTGAGTTTGCGTTCCGTGAAACAAACCTCTGCCTTTGAGTTCCCCAGCCCCAATCGCAATCCGAGATTGAATCAAGTGATATCCGCTGCCTAAAGGGTCTTTCTCGGGGTTTAAAAACCCTGTCAGACGCATTTTTTGATAATCCTGGAGCACATTCCAAAAAATATGTCCGACGTGTCCAGAAACAACGTTCACCAACACAGCACCGAAAGTCCCCAACCAGGGCCAAGGTAGCGATCGCCAAGCGATAATACCCGCAATAACTACCCAGGCTATCCAAATCGGCGTAGAGAGGTTATTGAGGAGAACTGAGATTAGAGGAGAGAATAGCAATATTAGCCAGCCGGGATTGACATTACCCCAGTAAAACATCCCCATTGTGATCGCGCCGAACACCAAGGAAGTACCTAAATTTGGTTCGGCAAAGATCAATCCCCAGGGTACAGCCATAATCGCCAGCATCCTCAACATATTACCCACCGTGGGGACAGTCTTGTCGTGCAGGAGAGCTGCTAAAGTGACAATCATGCCTACTTTGGCAAATTCTGACGGTTGCAGGTAGAAGCCGCCGATGTTGATCCACCGCTGGGCACCGAGCCCTGTAGTACCAATAAACCGCACTGCGATCAGCGACAAATTGATTAATATGTAAATCGGCCATTTCCACTCAAGCAGTATTTGGTAGCGGCAGCGGGAAATGATGATGGCGAGGAACAAACCGACTCCGCCAGTTACCCAGTGTCGCCACCAGTCGATCAGCCCCTGGTTAATTTCGACGCTGCGGATCATGATTCCGCCGAAGAGGGTGAGGGCGATGCAAGCGGCGAACAGCCAAGGGTCTGCTTCTTCCCAGGGTTTGAAGATTGATTTCCAGCGGTTTCTGACTTGTATTCTCTGCAACATGAGGATTTTAGATTTTAGATTTTAGATTTTAGATTATCGAGCCGATTTTCGGAAGTTGTGGATATATTTCGGATTCAGAGTCTGCACCTTACTTTAGAAGCGTCGGTGTGAGTACCTCACATTATTCGGGGAGTTGTAGGGATGTTCCGGGAACGGAAGAAGGAACGCTTGCGCCGGGTATCTGGGTATTCTATTTTTTTCTCTGCGCTTACTTAATTTAGTTTGCAATCGCACGTGGTCAGAAACCGGGTTTTTTGTCGAGAAGAGGCGTTACAACGCGCAGAAACCGCTAAAAACCCGGTTTCTTGGGTTTTGATTCGTAAGCCCTACAATCGTCAGGCCGGTTCGTAAAGGTATTCAAAACCGTTCCCATCTGGATCTCTGCCGTAGAAGGATGCCGTACCGTCGCGGTGTTCGTGGATGTGGGTGACGGAAACACCATCGGCTTTGAGTTGTTCGTAGGCGGATTCCATTTCGGTACGATCGTCAAATACAAACCCAAAATGCGGCCCTGCTTGGTCGTAACTCGGACTCAACAGCGCCAATCCGTCCTCTCCTGCTTTCAAATAAGCCCAGTCTGCATCTTTCCAGACTAACTCCATGCCCAAGTTTAGGTAGAACTCAGCAGATTTCTCTATGTCTTGCACGCAGACGGCTACGTGTCCCAATCGTTTTAGTTTCATATCTACAAAGTTTATGGTTGTTCTTTCGTTTATTGTATCTATTTTCTGATTTTTTGCTCGATTAATTAGGTATTTTTTGTATTTTTTTTGTGGTTGCTAACTGTACTTTTTCTACTTGTTTGCTAGCGTCCATTTCGCTGAACAGTTGAATGGCGCGCTCAAAATTTTCTTGACTTTTCTCGATGTTACCAAGTTTTTGTTCTGTTAGTGCTAGTTGATAGCAAGCTTCCGCTCGGTCTAATTTAGCGCTGGCTTGATCGAGTATTTCTATTGCCTCTGCATGGTGCTGCAGGGCTTGGTCAAATTCTCCCTGTTCTCGGTACAGTTCGGCGATACCGCTGAGAGCTTTGGCTTTGATGGTGCTGTAATGGTTTTGGTCGGTTTGGGCGATCGCTTGGCGGTACAAGCTCAAAGCTTTCTCTGTCTCTCCCAGGTTTTGATAGGTGGCGGCGAGAAAAACTAACTTGTATCCCGTACCCACCAACTGACTGTTTTCCCGATCGGCATACAGTTTTTCGGCGAGTTCCTTCGCCTCTTTTTTAGCTCCGACACAGGAATTGAGGAATGCTAACCCGACATCGATCGAATAGCTGTTAACGCCGATTTCGTCTCGTGAATTTTTCAGCTTGACAAATATCTCCCTAGCTGGTTCTAACTCCCACATTTCTATTTGACAAAAACCTATATTAATTGCAGCGTTAACTTTCCAAAATTCTAGATCAGCTTGTTTACCGTTGTCCGGTTCGCTACTTTTCGCTATAATTTGCAAAGATTTAGTGGCTTTTATTTCGGATATTTGATGGCATTCTATGGCTTGATTTATTTCGCCTAGTATCCGGTAACAAATTCCTAAAATACTGTATAGACCGCTCAAATAATAATCAGAAGTCACATTGTTGACGATGCGAGTAGTTGCAGAAATTATTGGCTGCAAGAAACCTAATTTGTAGAGCGCTTGACCGAGCTTGTAATCTTTGGCAAACTGGATATTTATTTTTTTGAGGATGACGCCCGCGGCCGGCTCGAAACAGCTAATTGCCACATAATGATAGTAAGCTTCAAAAGCTTTCAGCGCATCTTCTACAGTTTGAATAATCTCGACACTCTCTGTCCAGAACTCGGCTGCTTTGCGGTTGGCAGTCTCCCAGTCTCCGGGCGAGAGCCGATCGACCGCTTCTTCGCGAATTGCTGGATGCAGCCAGTATTCGCCCTTCTGAGACTCGACTAGCGATCGGTGCAACAGCGATTTAATGATTTGTCGGCGTCCGGCTTCGGGCACGTCCCACAGCAAACACAAAAGTCCGTCAGTAGGGACTGTCGGCACGTCTTGATAGCGGTAACAGCCCAAGCGACAGAGGAGTTGATAGGCTTCAGGATCGAGTTCCAGGAGGCGGTTAAATTGACTGGTGACTAAATTTTTTAAGTCAGTTTCAACGAGCGGATCTTCACTGTTTTCCAGCCAGTAAGCCGCCATATCTCCGTCAAAATCTTCTCGGATCGTGCCGCAGATAATGCCCATTGCTTTGGCATTACCGCCGTAAACTTTGTGCATTTCCTTGAGGGCGACATCATCTATATTGATGTTGCGGCAGCTAAAAAATTGCTGCCAAACTTCCACCTCTAATCCCGGAAGCAAGTAGTGTTCGACGGTGACATCAGAATCGCAAAGTCGATCGCGACTGGTAATCAGCGTTACCGACTGCACCGCTGCGTCAGCCAAAACTCGCAACAGTTCCACGTAAAGCCGGTGGGGTTCAATAAACTTACCTTGTCCGTCGAGTGCTGCTTCCAAATTGTCAATCAAGACTCCGACTTTGTGAGTCTGAAGCTGCCGCTTCAACCGCCCCAAGGTGACGCCAAAGTCTGGCCCGGGTTCTTCCTGAAAGTCTTGCTTGAGCCATTCTTCGATCGCACTTTCCAAGGCGGTGATATTCTCTGTCTCTTTTGCCATCAACAGTTCAATGGTTCGATCGAACCCTTGAGATTTGAGATACTGTCTGGCCAAAGTTGTTTTGCCGATACCGCCGGCACTTTGGATGACAATCACTTTTGCACCTTGGGCGACAAGAGTATTGAGATCTTCGATCGCCCCGAAGCGGCCTAAAAAATTCGGGTTTTCGATTTCCAAATCGGCATCAAGTCCGACAGATACTTGGGCCGGAACAGTTTGTCCCGACTGCGGTTCTAGTTTCGAGTAGCTGCGCCAATACCGCTCTACAACCGCTTGAAGGTTGTCTCTTTTGACTTTTTCGCCTTCTCCAAACAGCGCCGAAAGTCGCTTCCACAAATTAGAGGCCGCATCCTTAACAGTCCCTACTCCATACCCTTCACTATCTGCAACCTGTTGGTACGTCCTGCCTTGCACGCCTTGCCAAGCTTCGCGAAAGATCGCGCTGTCAAGGTTATCGAGAGATTTCAGGTTTCGAGCCACAAGTAACGAGTTGGTAAAATCCAGTGCACGATCGGCTTCCATTTAGTCACCAGGTTTAGCGTTACCCATCTGACACAACTTTAACAGACTTTTTCCGACTCGCTTACACGCTCAAACAGTGGACTTGTATAGACTTTTCCCGACTGACACGGCCGAGGTTGGCCGGGGATACTGTTGAGTGTGGAGGGGAAGTTGACAGACAAGCTTCTAACTTACACACAGAGGGAGTCGAGTTTATATTCAGGAGCAAGCAGCCATGTCTATTAACGATGTTGAAACAGCGATCGTAGATGAACCAATTCGCCCTCAAGAATGCGGCCGGGTTCGTTTCCAAAACAGTTGGTGGCCGGCGAAGTGCGATGGAGACATGACTTTTGAACCCGGTGAGGTGGTTCGCGTAGTCGGAATTGAAAATATTACTTTGATCGTTGCAGCGTCGTTTGCGATCAATTCTGGAAGTTAAGGGAAATCTACAATCGGGAGTAAGCAATCATGAATTTTGACAATTCCGAAAAAGCGATCGTGGATGAAGAAATTCGACCTAATGAGTCCGGTCGCGTTCGTTTCCAAAACAGTTGGTGGCCGGCGAAGTGCGATCTAGATCTGACTTTTGAGCCTGGTGACGTGGTGCGCGTAGTCGGAATTGACAATATTACTTTAATAGTTGAAGCGTCGTTATAAATCAATGGGTTAGGGAGTCGAGCTATATGTTTATAGCATCCCAACGTTCAGGCCAACCTAGAAGCAGGAGAAAGTAATCATGACTGTCAGCCATTTGGAAAGAGCGATCGTTGAAGAAGAAATTAAACCAAATCAGTGCGGCAGTGTGCGATTTCAAAGCAGTTGGTGGCCTGCCAAATGCGTTCGAGAAATAACTTTGCAACCCGGTGAAGTTGTTCGCGTCGTGAGACTGGAAAACATTACTCTGATAGTTGAAGCGTAGTTGGGAAGTAAGGAGTTAGCGAGTCGAGCTATAAGTTGCTCGCATCTCAAAGTTCCGGCAAACTTGGAATTAGGAGCCAAAAATCATGAGTATCAGCTATTTGGAAAAAGCGATTGTAGATGAAGAAATTCGGTCTGACAAATGCGGCTCCGTCCGCTTCCCAAGCAGTTGGTAGCCTGTTCCGGTGCGATAAAGGTATAACTTTTAAACCGGGGGATCTGGTTTATGTGGTGGGAATTGACATGATTACCTTGCTGCTGGAGGGTATGGCTTGAAAGGTGGGAATTTGCGATCGCGCTGCCATTTCGGCGGCTTTCTCTTCAAATATCTTCACAGGCGCGATCGCTCTTCTCTCCTCTATTGAGTTCGGTATTATAGCGTGAAACCTCAACAAAACCTTGCCGCCTGCCGTATTGCCGGCATTTTTTTGCGGGAAAAGCGCGATTGATATTAATGGCATCCGCTAGAAATTGTGGTAATCTGACAGCAATCCACTTTCATGCTCGATGGAGCCTTGTCCCGCTATGCGAATAAGTAAAAATTTACAAAAGTTTCTGCTTTTCACAATAGCGTTCTTTTTCGCAGTATCGCTGTTGATTAAAGTTACTAAATTTTACAATTATTTCGGCATCAACCGCGCCGATACCGAAGTGAAAGTTGTGGCTCTCACCTACGACGACGGGCCCTATCCTCCCTATACAAATCAGCTTTTAGATATCTTAGACCGCTATCAAGTTAAAGCAACTTTTTTTGAAATCGGCCGCAATATCGAGAAACACCCAGAAATCGTGAAAATGATTATCGCGAAGGGAGATGAGTTGGCAAACCATTCCTACTCTCACAAAGATATGATGTTTAAACCCCGGCAATTTTTGCTGTCTGAGATTGAAAAAACGGACAAACTTTTGCAGGAAGTTGGGGTTAAGCAAGACAGTATTAGTTTTCGGCCACCTTGGGGTAGGCGATTTGTAGTTTTGTCTTATTTGGTATCCCAAATGCACAAAAAACTGATTATGTGGGATGTGGATTCCCATGATTATGAAGAAACACTCACGGCGGAAGATATCGCAAATCGGGTGATTCACAATGTGCGATCGGGTTCGATTGTGGTGATGCACGACGGCGGGGGCGATCGCTCGAAAACCGTAGCAGCAACTGAGATGATTGTCAAGGATTTGCAGTCGAAAGGTTACGAATTTAAGACTGTTTCTGAGTTGTTGAAATAGCAGTAGGGTGCGTCAGCCACAATTATTTTCGCGACCAATCAACAATCTCATACTGACGCAGCAGGAAATAATATCAATTCCGGTTGCACTCCTCCGGAATTGTTGACTGTTGACTGTTAACTGTTGACGGGCGGGTCGAAAAACTGAATGGTTGAGTGTTAAATGTTGACTCGATTTTATTATTCCGATGCAACCGGAAACGATATAAATAGTGCGTCACAATTAGACTTTTCGTGCAGATTGAAAAATTAAAATCTGACGCACCTACCACAATCAATAACCCAGATAGTTTGCCACGTAAGTAGCAATTTTTATGCTGCCGCCCGATCGCCCCATTCTCTCTAAACCATTTTGAATGCAACTGGCTAAATATTTATCATCTTGCAAAGTGCGATCGACTGCCAAAGCAGCTTCCTTGATAATATCAAAATTCGCTGGTTGTGCGCCAATAACCTGCACTGAATCACCTAAAAGCCGATTTTGAGCCTCCGCAAATCTATAGGTAAACGCCGGGCCGTTTCCCGGTAATGCAATTACAGGTTTTCCCAAGCCCACAGCTTGTTCGACAGCAGTTCCCGTCATCCCAATGACTAAACTAGACTGCTGCAAAATATCGGCGAACGCATCGGCTGAACACATTACTTCGACTAATTTTTCTTCATAAAAAGACCGTTTGATTGCTGGAAAAATGAGCTTGCGCGATCGGTGTTGCCATCCAGAGCGCGCCGCAATATCATCTAATTCAGGCATCAAAGCCGGAACTAAAGCTGCCCGAAACTGCACTGGTAAAGTAGAGTTACTAGCAATTTCTTTGACCAATTCCAGCAGCAAAACGAGGTTGTCGGTGGCTTCTGGGAGGCGAGAACCGGGGAGAAGAGCGATCGTCCGAACTGCGGGTATTAACTGCAAATCTTTGCCCGTAGAATTGAGGTTGTCCATGACTGGATTGCCGACAAACTGAGCTTTCTTTAAACCCTGTCGGTTTAAGTCAGCAGCAGTCAAAGCATCTCTAGTAAAAACAGCCAGACATTTCTTTGAGGAAAGCAACTGCCACAAGATTAAACCCAAATCGACTCGCCCCTCGTAATAACTAGAATGGGCCGATAGAAAAATTATATAGGGGCGGTTGCTGGCATGGGCGATCGCCGCCGCGACAATATCCCCAGTCCCCACCACCAAATCGCAGTGGCGCGAATGCCTCCAAACAGCCTGCAATTGCTGCCAAGTCAAAGCAATTAGCCCGGCCCCAATATCTTTGAGGAAAAACAGGGGATTCATGTAAAAAACTCCCCCAGACGGCATTTGACTGGTGGGCCCAATAATTGGTACGGTCGATCGGCAGTAAGCAGCCCCGTCACCGACAATCGGCATCGCCGAAACATCAACATCCGCGCCAGATGCTCTCAAAGCTTTGAGAATTTGACAGTTAATCGTGTCTTCCCCGTGGCCGTTGCTGAGGAAAAGTATCCCCTTCGATTTCATATAATCAGAATACAATCAGAATCAGTGCCGAGCTTTTTTTAAAGACAGCCGTGCGATAGCTAAACTCGGGCGGGCTAACTTTTTGTTAGTCTAATTTAAATACATTGTGGAAGTGAAACAGCGTGAATATTGAAATTGGGCGGGGCAAAAGCGCTCGCAGAGCTTACGGCATAGATGAAATTGCGCTTGTACCCGGACAGCGCACCCTCGATCCGAGTTTGGCAGATACCAAGTGGCAGATTGGCGGGATCGATCGAGAAATCCCGATCATCGCCAGCGCAATGGACGGAGTAGTCGATGTCCGCATGGCCATTTTGCTGTCGGAATTGGGAGCACTGGGCGTGCTCAACCTAGAAGGAATTCAAACCCGCTATGCCGACCCCCAGCCAATATTAGAGCGCATCGCCAGTGTGGGGAACCACGAATTTGTTTCCCTGATGCAGCAACTCTATGCCGAACCCATCAAGCCAGAATTAATCGACCTCAGAATTAAAGAAATTAAAGCAGGAGGAGGGATTGCCGCCGTTAGCGGTACACCAGCCGGTGCGAGCAAATACGGCCGGGCGGTTGCTGAATCGGGAGCCGATATATTTTTTGTGCAAGCAACTGTAGTCTCGACAGCTTTTCTTTCCCCTGAGTCGATCGCATCTTTAGACTTAACTCAATTTTGTCAAGAGATGCCGATACCAGTAATTTTGGGCAACTGCGTCACCTACGAAGTCGCCCTAAATTTAATGAAAACGGGCGCTGCAGGCATTCTCGTGGGCATCGGGCCTGGGGCTGCTTGCACGTCTCGGGGCGTATTGGGTGTCGGCGTTCCTCAAGCCACAGCGGTAGCAGACTGCGCCGCCGCGCGAGACGACTACTATCGCGAAACTGGTAAATACGTGTCGGTGATTGCTGACGGCGGTTTAATTACCGGCGGCGATATCTGCAAGTGCATTGCCTGCGGCGCGGATGCAGTGATGATTGGTTCGCCCTTTGCCAGGGCCGCCGAAGCTCCCGGCAGGGGCTTTCACTGGGGGATGGCGACTCCCAGCCCGGTTTTGCCGCGCGGCACTCGCATTCGCGTGGGGACTACTGGCACTGTGGAGCAAATTTTGCGCGGGCCTGCGCTGCTAGATGACGGTACGCACAACTTGCTCGGAGCTCTGAAAACTAGCATGGGTACCTTGGGCGCTAAGGATCTTAAGGAAATGCAGCAAGTGGAAGTGGTAATTGCTCCTTCTCTGCTGACTGAGGGTAAAGTCTATCAAAAAGCTCAGCAGTTGGGCATGGGTAAGTAGATTTACTGATTGAATACCACCATACCTTGACAAAATTTGTTCAAGAGTCTCGAAATTTACAGAATATTGTGGAATTATCGAGAAGTAGGTGTCACAATATAAGAAGCGGAGACAAATGTTTCCGTTCACTCCTCACACCACACTCCGCCCGGACTACTGTTCGGGCGGTTCCTTTTTTACCCAAACCTTCGGTCTTATTTACTAGGTACAGAGCTGAGGCTGTTAGCTCCGGATTTTCAGGAAGAGCGGGGAGGGAGTGAGTGAGGGAATAGTTTTAAATTTTGAGCTAAAAGTATTTCTAATACTGCGTTCTACCCGATCGCCCTGTCCCTTTGGTCTTGCGCCCTCAACATCGAGCCGTTCAATCCGTTACATCGGTTGAATCGGTTACATCCGTTACAACATCTGTTGCCCAACTTCCTTCTCTTAAAATCGTTGACGCAAATGGTTACACTTTTTGCTAGACTTGTTATCCGAGAAATAGTATTTACAAGGATGGCTAGGGATGTCAGCAGCCGCGCAAGTAACCGACTCTACCTTTAAGCAGGAAGTGCTCGATAGCGAAGTTCCAGTTCTAGTGGATTTTTGGGCTCCCTGGTGCGGGCCCTGTCGGATGGTGGCACCCGTCGTAGACGAAATTGCTCAACAATATGAAGGGCAGGTCAAGGTAGTAAAAGTTAATACCGACGAGAATCCTAACGTGGCAAGCCAATACGGTATCCGCAGCATTCCGACGCTGATGATATTTAAGGGCGGTCAGCGGGTGGATATGGTCGTTGGGGCAGTTCCGAAAACTACTCTGGCCAACACTCTGGAAAAGTACATTTAACCCAACTGCGAGCGGTTTCGCGCTATTCTTTTTGGGCCGCGAAAACTAACTCGCTTCAGAACCGGGGCAAAGCTACTGGAAAAGTTATTAGTGGCCACCAGGGCAATTTGCTGGTCGCTATTAGCTTCTAAATTTAGCTTGCCCCTTAATTTTTAGTAGCGACAAATAGTTACCGTTTCGGAAAAATTCATGATTTCTTCTGGGTCTGGTCAAGGTTTTGAGTCCCTCCAAGCTGAATTGATCGATTTGATCGATCGCTTCCCAATGTTGAAGCACTCGGAGTGGATCGAACGATCGCTCTCTACTATAGTGCAAATGACCGGAGAGGATCTCGATCGCCTTGACTGGAAAATTATTGCGGCCTCCCTCCGAGATATGGAGAGCGCTTTTGAGCTGTTTTATCCTTACCGTCACGTTCGCAAAATTGTGATTTTTGGTTCGGCGAGGGTGTCACCGCAATCGGCAGAATATTTGATGGCCAGAGACTTTGCGCGGGCGATCGCCCAGCAGGGGTTTATGGTGATTACTGGCGGGGGCGGGGGAATCATGCAGGCGGGGAACGAGGGGGCGACTGCTGAACGTTCTTTTGGGCTGAACATTCAGTTACCTTTCGAGCAGGGTTCTAATCCTTTTATTGCGGGCGATCGCAAATTGCTCAATTTTAAATATTTTTTCACTCGCAAGTTATTTTTTCTCCGGGAGAGCGATGCTTTAGCTCTGTTTCCGGGCGGTTTCGGCACTCTGGACGAGGCTTTTGAGTGTCTGACTTTGATTCAAACTGGCAAGTTCGGGCCGGCTCCTGTGGTATTGATCGATCGACCGGGAGGAGATTATTGGCTTGATTGGAATTATTTTGTGCAAAAACAATTGCGCGGCCGGGGTTTGATTTCAGCCGACGATCGCAGCCTGTATACGATTACTGACGATATAAATGTCGCTTGCGAGGCGATCGGCAGTTTTTATTTGGTTTATCACTCCTGCCGCTACGTGCGCGAAAAATTGGTAATTCGCTTGAAAACAGAGCTTTCTGAGGAGAATGTCGATCGGCTAAATACTGATTTTAGCGATATTGTTGTCACCGGAAAGATTGAAAAAAGTCAAGCTTTGCCACCAGAAATAGGAGATGAAACTTTCGATCTGCCGCGCCTGACTTTGCATTTCAACCAGCGGGATTTAGGGCGGCTTTATCAGCTAATTGCTGCTATAAATCAAATGGGTGCAGCTTCGCCGGAAGCCACGCATCCAGAACAAAAGTAGTTATTAGTCATCAGTCATCGGTCATTTTTGATAGGGGTGAGGGCTGAGAGAATTTGTCCCAATTCTCTTTTGACAAAAGCGATGGATTAAGATAAATATTTGTAAAAAGTTAAGAAAAAAGCGTCCAATAGTAAAAGCAACTCTTGTCAATATTCGATCGCGTTGTTTGGGAAAAAAACAGCAAAATGCTAGACCTGCTGCTAATTAGCGCTTTGGGATTTCTCGGCAGTTTCGGTCACTGTGCCGGGATGTGCGGCCCGCTGACAATGGCGTTTTCTCTTTCTAATTCCCGCAACGATAAATTAGGTGCTTTCCGCTTTCATTTGCTGCTAAATTTGGGGAGAATTACTGCTTACGCTTTGGTTGGTGCTGCAATTGGCGGATTGGGTTCGGTGTTAATTGCTGGGGGACTTTTGGCAGGTACGGGTAGCGCATTGCGGCGGGCGATCGCACTTCTAACGGGCACGATGCTGATTTGGTTTGGAGTAGTGCAAATTAAACCGGGTTTGTTGCCCGGATTGCCGCTGCTGCACCCCATGTCGCACGATCGAGTCGGACAAACAATGAGCAAGCTTTCGGCGCAAAAAAACTGGTGGGTGCCGATTGGTTTGGGTTTGCTTTGGGGTTTGATTCCCTGCGGTTTCCTCTACGCGGCGCAGATTAAGGCGGCGGAAACGGGAAACCCGGTTTTGGGTGCGGCGACAATGCTGGCTTTTGGACTCGGCACACTGCCAACTATGCTGGGAGTGAGTTTTTTTGCTGGCAGATTGAGCGCGGACAAGCGCAGTCAACTGTTTCGGGCGGGTGGTTGGGTGACGGTGGCGATCGGAATTCTTACCTTGCTGCGAACCGATGAAATGGTCGATTTTACGGGTCACGCAGCGCTGCTGTGTTTGATGCTAGCACTGTTGGCGCGTCCGGTTAGCAAGTTTTTGCCGCAACTGCTGCGCTACCGCCGCGCCTTGGGTGTGGCCGCGTTTGTCTTAGCAGTCGCCCACACGTTTCATATGCTGGATCATACGCTGCAATGGAATTTTGATGCTGTGTCTTTCATGTTGCCGCAGCACCAGTTGGGAATGGTGGCTGGGATAACGGCGCTGCTGTTGATGTTGCCGGCGGCGGTTACAAGTGTCGATCGTATTCAAAATTATTTAGGCAAACTGTGGCGAATGCTTCATCTGTTAAGCCTTCCAGCTTTCTTGCTGTGCGCTGTACACGCGGCACTCATCGGTTCGCACTATCTCGGGGGTTTTGAATGGAAGTTGCACAATCAACTGCTGACAGCCGTGTTAGCGGTAGTTACGGTGTTAGTTATGTTTGTGCGATCGCGCTTATTTTGGTCAGTTTTATCACTAGAAAATTTCTATGTTTCCCCTGTCAAACAAAAGTAAAAGTTTGGGATTGTTAGTTTTTTTGGGATTGCTAGTTGAAGCAGCAACTCCCAGTGCGCCGCAGTTAAACTCGATTTCAGTTTTGGCGCACGAAGTCGAAGTCTCCGGAGATGTAGCCGCTACCTTTCACCTAGAACCGAACCACAACCCCCGCGCCGGACAGCCTGCGAGAGTTTGGTTTGCGCTGACTCGCAGGGGCGGTCAAATTATTCCGTTAGAGCAGTGTAATTGCAAGTTAGGCGTTTATACCAAAGGTTATAAACAGGGGGATAAACTGCTGATGCAACCGCCTTTAAAAGCAATCTCTGCGGAGCGTTACAAAGGCATTCCGGGAGCTGATATTGTGTTTCCCAAGGCTGGAATTTACGAACTTGAATTGAGCGGAACAGCCAAAAATAAAGCTAATTTTAAACCCTTTAAACTGACTTATACAGTCACGGTTCGCTAATATAATCTTTCCATCACCGAACATAAATCTTGTAGGGGCGGGTTCACCGACAATAAATGCCTAAAACCCACAATCTCATAAACCCGCCCCCACCAACGGCAAATCATAATCTACCTATTTTGACATACAAGAAAATACAACCGAAATCTGTATAAAACCTTAAAAGTTGCGAACTCTACAAAATGTCACAAATTTTCACACTACATTATAACCAGTGTCCATTATGGAATTTGTGCAAGCTAACCTATCTTAAACTGAGCAAAGAATATAACGATGGATATCTTATCTAACACCGTGGCGCTATCGCGGATGCAATTTGCGCTAACCGCCATATTCCATATGCTGTGGCCAGTTCTGACTACTGGAATGGGGATTTATCTGGTAATTGTTGAAGGAATGTGGCTAAAAACTCGCAATCCCGACTACTACCACCACGCTCGTTTTTGGTCTAAACTCTACCTCCTCAACTTCGGAATTGGAGTAGCTTCAGGAATTCCGATGGAATTTCAGTTTGGCACGAATTGGGCACCATTTTCTGAAGCTGTTGGTGACTTCTTTGGCAGCATTTTGGGCTTTGAAGCTTCAATGGCATTTATGCTAGAAGCCGGCTTTTTAGGAATTATGCTGTTTGGTTGGGAGCGCGTTCACCCGATCGTCCATTATTTCGCTACAATCATGGTAGCCTTCGGCGCTAACCTATCCACAGTGTGGATTTTAGTCGCTAACTCTTGGCTGCAAACTCCTGCGGGTGGAGAAATGGTCAATGGCAAGTTTATTGTCAGCGATTACTTTCAAGCAATTATGAACCCGTTCGCATTAAACAGCATTCTTCATATGTTTTTTGCAACGTTAGAAACTTCGCTGTTTGTCATTGGGGGAATTAGCGCTTGGTACATTCTTAATAAGCGCAACCAAGCCTTTTTTTCCAAGTCTTTAAAAATTGCCATAGCGACAGCAATCGCCGTTGCACCTTTGCAGATATACATCGGACATTTAAGTGCCGAACAAGTTTATCACTATCAACCCACTAAATTAGCAGCAATCGAAGCTAAGTGGGAAACTTCAGCAGCGGGAGAGTCCGCTGATTGGACTTTGCTAGCTTTGCCTAATGAAAAAGCCCAAAAAAATGACTGGGAAATTAGCATTCCCAATGGCTTAGGATACGTTCTGGAATTCAAACAAAAACTCTCTGAACCCGTACTCGGATTGAAGGAATGGAAGCCAGAAGATAGACCCCGCATGGTGGGTTTAATCTACTATTGTTTCCGCATCATGTCCGGCATTGGATTCTTCTTTGTAGGACTGATGCTGTTCAGTATAATTCAGTGGATGCGAGGCAAACTTTCTGCTGAAAATATTAGCAGTCAACCTTGGCTGATGCGCGCTTGGGTATTAGCTGCTCCCCTGGGATATATTGCTGTAGAATCTGGTTGGATTGTCCGCTGTGTCGGCCGACAACCTTGGGCTTTATACGGGCAAATTCGCACTGCTGACGCGGTGTCAAACATCCCGGCCAGCAATGTTTTAACTTCTCTCAGTTTCTTTGCCGTTGTTTACAGCTTTTTGTTTGTTTGTGCCTTGTATTTTGGCAGCCGAATTATCCGCCAAGGGCCTAATTTAAGTCTGCCTGTGCCAGGTTTAGACAATGAACCTGCCATCGAAAGTCAACCCGCAGAACACATTCCCGATCAACGTCCCGTAGAAGCACAACAATAGGAGATTTTATGCAAGCTTTGGAGCATTTTCTCCCGCAAGTTTGGTTCGTGATTTTAGGTATTTTTCTCTTGCTTTACGTCATGCTAGACGGTTTTGACTTGGGAGTCGGAATCTTGTCTCTGACTGCTGATGACGAGGAACGCAGGGGCATTTTAATGACAAGTTTGGGTAATGTTTGGGACGCTAACGAAACTTGGCTGGTGTTGATGGGAGGCGCTCTGTTTGGCGCATTTCCCCTCGCTTACGGCACGATTTTAACGGCGCTGTACATACCGATTTGCATGATGCTTTTTGGTTTGATATTTCGGGCTGTCGCCTTTGAGTTTCGCGAGCATTCTAATCGCAAGTTATTCTGGAATTATGCTTTTGGTGCTGGCAGTTTTTTAGCAGCTTTAGCTCAAGGATTTGCCCTCGGTGCGGTGCTCGAAGGCATTGCGGTTGATGAAGCTGGTCACTTTGTGGGTACTACTTGGGATTGGCTGGACTGGCGATCGATCTTGGTTGCTTTGACGCTGATTCAAGGGTATGTTTTGATCGGTTCAACCTATCTAATTATGAAAACAGAGGGCGAACTGCAAAGAAATCACTATCGCACTGCTAAAATTGCGGCGGTGACGACTTTAATCGGAGCCGTTTTAATTACGATAGCCACTCCGATTTTTTACGAAAGTGCTAGAGCCAGGTTGTTTGAGAAACCGCTAGTTTATGTCTTTGCCGCGATTCCTTTGTTGGGAGTGCTGTTGGTGGGACTGCTGCTGAAAAGTCTCGCCAACAAAGAAGAACGCACGCCCTTTGTCTGGACAATTCTAATTTTTTTGCTCAGTTTTATCGGCTTGGGGTTGATTGTTTTTCCCTATATTATTCCCTCGCAAATCACGATTTACCAAGCCGCAGCTTCGCCCAGCGCCCTGGTATTTATGATTGTGTTCATGGGCGTTCTGCTCCCGATTATGATTTTTTACAACATTTACAATTATGTTGTGTTTCGGGGTAAGGTGGTCGGGAGCCACTACGGGGAATAAAGAATAATAAAACCGCAGATTTAAGCCAATATACGCAGATAAGCTCAACTCTATATCCGGGTTTATCTACGTATATTTGCGGTTAAAAATTACAAATTATGGTTTGTTGATACATCACAACTTACGCAACCATACTATACATAACATAGCCCAAATAGGGCGGACTAGGGAAAGAAACTCGTTTAGGATTAGCGATCGCACGTCATGCGATTTGAAATTTGAGATTTTAGATTTTAGGTTGCTCGCCTCCTGAGGCTGCAAAGGAATGAGTCCAGGGGGTTGCGATCAGTATGGGGAGCTTTTTTCAAAGGTACACGGATGAATCCGGCGGTTTGTGACCAAGTTGATTTCGGTCAAATAATAATTGATAAACATGGGGAAAAATTACAGTTAATTCTGTCCCTAGCGAGGGTGCAGAGTTTGCGATCGGTATCTTTGTCACATAATAAAATACAATGGAATAGAAGGTTTTAATTTAACTGTTCTATAAACGAGTTATGGATACGATCGCCAATTTGTCAGGTTATGAGATTACAGAGCAACTTTATGTAGGTACACGTACCCTAGTCTATCGAGGCATCCGTACCCGTGACCAATACCCAGTCGTCATCAAACTGCTGCGAAACGAATACCCCCCCTTCAACGAGCTCGTCCAGTTTCGCAACCAATATACCATTGCCAAAAATCTAGATTTCCCTCACATCGTCAAACCGCTGACGCTGGAAGTATACCAGAATAGCTATGGCCTAGTAATGGAGGATTTTGGCGGAGTCTCCCTACCTACTTATCTCCAAACAGCAACAACTGAAACCCAACCATCTAAAGCTTTACCTTTAGCAGAATTTCTCCAACTTGCCATACAACTAACAGACATTATCCACTATCTCTACCAAAACCGAGTCATTCACAAAGATATTAAACCCGCTAATATTCTCATTAATCCAGATACCCAACAAATTCAACTAATTGACTTTAGTATTGCTTCCCTGCTACCACGAGAAACTCAAGAGATCCAGAATCCCAATATCTTAGAAGGAACATTAGCCTATCTCTCCCCAGAACAAACCGGACGGATGAATCGAGGTATTGACTATCGTAGTGACTTTTATTCCCTGGGTGTGACATTTTATGAATTCTTGACAGGACAGTTGCCATTTATCTCGGATGATCCGATGAAATTGGTGCATTGTCATCTCGCCAAACAGCCAATACCGATCCATCAAATTAATCCAGAAATCCCCTTGATTTTCTCGCAAATTGTCAGTAAGCTGATGGCAAAAAATGCCGAAAAACGCTATCAAAGTGCATTCGGACTCAAGCACGATTTAGAGATTTGTTTAGTTCAGTTACAAGAAACAGGCCAGATAGAATCTTTTGAACTCGGAAAGCGAGATATTAGCGATCGCTTTACTATCCCCGAAAAGCTCTACGGTAGAGAAAAAGAAGTTGATAAACTATTAGCTGCCTTTGAGCGAGTCAGCCTGGGAGCAACAGAAATGATGCTAGTAGCAGGCTTTTCGGGAATTGGGAAAACCGCCGTTGTCAATGAAGTTCATAAACCCATTGTCCGTCAGCGCGGTTATTTTATCAAAGGCAAATACGATCAATTTCAACGCAACATTCCCTTCAGTGCCTTTGTCCAAGCCTTCCGCGACTTAATGGGTCAATTACTATCAGAATCGGATATCCAACTGCAAACATGGAAAACCCAGATTTTAGCAGCAGTGGGAGACAACGGACAAGTCTTGATTGATGTGATTCCTGAGTTAGAGGGCATAATTGGCGATCAACTTCCTGCAACAGAATTGTCAGGAAGTGCCGCCCAAAATCGCTTTAATCTGCTCATGCAGAAATTTGTGCAAGTTTTCACGAGCAAAGAACATCCTTTAGTGATGTTTTTGGATGACTTGCAATGGGCGGATTCAGCCTCCCTAAATTTGCTACAATTATTGATGAAGGATACAGGATATTTATTAGTATTGGGGGCCTATCGAGATAATGAAGTTTCGCCCGTGCATCCATTTATCTTAACAGTGGATGAGATAGTTAAAACTGGGGCAATAGTGAAGACGATTACTTTGCAACCATTAAGCGAAACCGATATGAATTTGTTGGTGGCGGATACGCTGAATAGCGAATCATCCCTTGCCCAACCTTTGACAAAATTAGTTTATCAAAAAACTCAGGGAAATCCTTTCTTTGCCACTCAGTTTCTCAAGGCATTACATGACGAGCAGTTAATTAGCTTTAATTGGGAGATTCGGCATTGGCAGTGTGATCTTTCCCAAGTCAAAGCCTTAGCGATCACTGATGATGTCGTTGAATTCATGGCTTGGCAATTGCAGAAGTTGCTGCCAGAAACTCAGGATGTTCTCAAATTAGCTGCGTGTATAGGCTCGCAGTTTGATTTGAATACGTTAGTAATTGTCAGTGAGAAATCTGCTGGAATGACGGCTACGGCTTTATGGAAAGCATTGCAGGAAGGTTTGGTGATTCCAACGACCAAAATCTATAAGTTCTTTACGGAATCGGATAGTGATGAAGTTTTCAAGTCTTCAGCTAATCCAACTTATCGATTTTTACACGATCGCGTCCAGCAAGCCGCATATTCGCTAATTCCCGATTCACAGAAAAAAGCAACGCACCTCAAAATAGGACAGTTACTCCAGCAAAATTGCGCCGAAATAGAGCAAGAGGAAAAACTGTTTGATATTGTCGGGCATTTGAATCGAGGAATTGAGTTAATCACCGAAAGTAGCGAACGAGAAGCCTTAGCTAAACTGAACTTGGCAGCCGGTTGTAAAGCCAGAAATTCTACCGCCTACACGGCAGCCAGAGTTTATCTACAAGTGGGGGTTGACCTACTGAGGGCCAACTGCTGGCAAAGCCAGTATGAATTAACCCTAAAACTCTATGTTGCTGCTGCTGAAGTCGCGTATTTGAATGCTGACTTTGATGGCATGGAACAGATGGCAGCACAAGTGTTAGAGAATGCACAGACAATCTTAGACAAAATTAAAATTTACGAAATTCAAATCGTCGCACAGACAGCACAAAGCAAGACGTTAGAAGCGATTGCAGTAGCAAGAGATGCACTTTGGCAATTGGGGGTTGAACTCCCCACCGAAGCTGACGAAGCCTTGATTGGTAAAGCGCTACAGAGCCTGGCGGGTCAACTCAGGGGCAGAAAAATTGAGGAACTAATCGATTTGCCTGTGATGAGCGATCCTCAGACTCAGGCAGCTATGCCCATATTGGCAATGTTATTTGCACCCATTCTCCAAGGAATTCCAGGCTTAGTGCCCCTCCTGAGCTCCACGATGGTAAGTTTATCACTCCAATTTGGGAATGCACCCGCATCAACAGTGGGCTATGCGATTCACGGACTTGTATTAAGTGCCTTTTTGGGAGAGGCAAAAATGGGCTATAGCTTTGGTAAATTAGCCCTCTCATTGCTCGATCGGGTCAATGCACGAGAATTTAAGTGCATTACTCATAATATGTTTGGCGCATTTATTCAGCATCATCAAAATGCTATGAGGGCAGGGATACCAACCCTGAAAGAGGGCTTTATAGCTGGCATGGAAACGGGCGATTTTCTTAACGCTGGCTACAACATAGCTACTTACAGCTACCTCAACTTTTACGGTGGGGTAGAACTGGATACTTGGGAACCGGAACTTGCAGTCTACAGTGCTACCTTGGCTCAGGTGAAGCAATATTCGGCTCGGACTTATTTGCATATGGAGTGGCAGATGTTGCAGAACTTGAGGGAAGTTCGTACTCTGTCGGATTGCTTAATCGGCGAAGCCTATGATGAAACGGTAATGATTCCTAAGCACTATCAGGATCGTGAATTCAGTGCGATCGCCCTTATCTACGTTTACAAACTACTGCTTGCCTATTCCTTTGGTAATTATCCGGCTGCTCTAAACTACATTGGCCAAGTCAATCCGTATTTGATGGCATTATCGGGATTGGTTCATGTTCCCATTTTCCATTTCTATGCAGCCCTGACGCACCTGGCACTTTTACCCACACACCCAAAAACCGAGCAATCTTCCATTCTTGCCTCTGTAGAAATCCATCAAACGACTTTGCACCAGTGGGCGCAAAATGCTCCCATGAATCATCTGCATAAATGGTATTTGGTTGAAGCAGAACGGCAGCGGGTTTTGGGCAATAGAGCAGATGCACTTGAAATGTACGATCGCGCCATCCAACTAGCTCAAGAAAATAAATTCATCAACGAAGAAGCCCTCGCCAACGAACTAGCAGCTAAATTCTACTTGAAATGGGGCAAAGAAAAAGTAGCTAAAGCCTACATGATTGAAGCGTATTATTGTTATGCCCGATGGGGAGCTCAAGCCAAAATTGACGATTTGGAAAAACGTTATCCTCGCCTCCTCGGTATTATCCTTCAGCAACCTCAATCCTTTAGTTCCTTTAGGGAAACGATCGCCCGGGGAACGATTACTTCTACTCACTCTTCTAGCAGCAACTCTGAATTTCTAGATTTACCTACTCTGATCAACGCCTCTCAAGCCATTTCTGGCGAGATTGAACTAGATAAACTCCTGACTACTCTTTTAAAAATAGCGATCGCGAATGCGGGGGCAACTAAGTGTGTCTTATTGCTCAAACAAAAACAGTATTTACAGGTAGTGGCTCTTTTAGAAGAGGGACATGAACCTGAGCTATTACCATCAATACCGCTAGAATCGAGTCAGGATGTAGCAATTAGTTTGGTTAACACGGTCAAGCGTAGTTTGAAACCTTTGGTAATAGTCGATGCTAGGGTAAGTTTCGAGGTTGCGAGCGATCGCTATATTGAACAGCACCAGCCGATCAGTGTTCTGTGTATTCCAATTCTTAATCAAGGGCAGTTGATAGGCGTTTTATACCTGGAAAATAACCTGACCGTAGGGGCGTTTACTAGCGATCGCATAGAAGTGCTAAATTTGCTGGCTTCTCAAGCTGCTATTTCCTTAGAAAATGCCCGTTTGTATCAAGAATCTCAACAAGCATTTACCGATCTCAAACAAGCACAAATAAAAATAGTTCAAAGCGAAAAGATGTCAGCCTTGGGAAACTTAGTTGCTGGGGTTGCTCACGAAATTAATAATCCGGTTGGTTTTCTGGTTGGTAATATTCAACCCGCCTTAGATCACATCAAAGATTTGTTTGGACTGCTCGATTTGTATGAACAAAAATATCCGCAACTCGATCCAGAAATTCAAGAGGAAATCGAGAACATCGATCTGGAATACATCCGGGAAGATTTACCGAAATTAGTAGGTTCGATGCGGGAAGGCGTGAAGCGGATTCGGGATATTAGTACCAGTCTACGAACCTTCTCCCGTGCGGATACTAACTATCCCATAGCTTGCAATATTCACGATGGCATGGATAGCACCATTATGATCCTGAAACATCGCCTCAAGGGTAACGATACTCGTCCAGAAATCAAAGTGATTAAGGAATACGGTAATTTGCCACAAGTGGAGTGTTATGCCGGACAGTTGAATCAAGTATTTATGAATTTGTTAGGTAATGCGATCGATGCTTTGGATGAATCCAATCAAGGACGACTTTACGCAGAAATTGCCAATAAAATTACCATTAAAACCGAAGTGGGGGGGGAAAAAAAACAAGCCATTATTCGCATTAAAGATAACGGTGTAGGCATGAGTGAGGCAGTGCAAGAGAAGATTTTTGAGGATTTATTTACTACTAAGGGAGTAGGGAAAGGCACAGGATTGGGTTTGGCGATCGCACGGCAGATTATAGTTGAGAAACACGGCGGTACAATCGAGGTAAATTCTGTATTGAGAGAAGGGACGGAGTTTATAATTTTCTTGCCGATGAAAGGATAAGAATATCTTGATAGATGGCAATCTTTTTATTCAAAAGTGAAAAAGAATAAAAGCGGTAGAGTCGGTCTGCTGGGGATATCCCAGTTCTATACTCGTCAGACTCGACAAATAAAAGTGTATAATTAGTTACAAGAGTCAATGTCTGAGATGGAGTAATCCAGATGAATGCAGTAGTGGATTTAACGAACCGAGTTTCAGGATATCATCTGGGTGAGCAATTATACTGCGGTTCGAGAACCCTAGTTTATCGAGCCATTCGAGAAACAGACCAGGTTCCAGTTGTCATTAAACTATTAAATCGAGACTATCCCAGCTTCAGCGAACTGCTGCAATTCCGCAACCAGTATACTATAGCCAAAAATCTACCTCTGCCTGGAGTCGTTAAACCCTACAATTTAGAGTCCTATCGCCACAGCTATGCCTTAGTAATGGAGGATTTTGGCGGTATTTCTCTGCGAGACTACGCCCAAGAAACCTCGCTGACTCTAGCAGAAATATTGGAAATAGCCATTCAAATAACTGACATTTTAAACGGACTGTACCGAAACAGAGTCATTCACAAAGATATTAAGCCAGCTAACGTCCTAATACATCCGGAAACCAAACAAATTAAACTCATAGACTTTAGCATCGCCTCCCTACTGCCGAGAGAAACCCAAGAAATTCAAAATCCCAACGTTTTAGAAGGAACCCTCGCCTATATTTCTCCCGAACAAACTGGACGAATGAACCGAGGCATAGACTACCGCACCGACTTTTATTCTCTGGGGGTCACTTTTTACGAACTACTGACAGGAAAACTGCCATTTGAATGTGACGACCCCATGGAGTTGGTTCACTGCCATATTGCCAAACAACCTGCTGCAATAAACAGCAAAGAAATCCCGCAGGTAGTGTCGGATATTGTCATGAAGCTGATGGCAAAAAATGCCGAAAAACGCTATCAAAGTGCCTTGGGATTGAAACATGACTTAGAAAAGTGTTTGCACCAGTG
>NZ_JAUBPU010000076.1:611-23215 GCF_036700885.1 Microcoleus sp. S13_B4 | reverse complement strand
TCTGGTGGCTGCGGGCTTTTTCATTCGTTTATTTTACCAGATGCCGCCACTGAAGTTTTTTTGACCTGAATCCTTACAAAATTTCTTCCATTTGTTCCTGAGCCAAGGTTGCCCATTCTTCCTCAAACTCAATATCTTCTTGGCTGCGGTTTTGATAAAACTTCCGCAACTTATCTTCTATTTGCTTAGCGTACCAGAGACGGAGAGCCTGTTCGAGCGCCTCCGTCCAATTATCAGTAAGCTGGTCTATTTTATCAGCGAATTCAGCATCAAGGGCGACTAACACTTCTCGCTTTTGAGTAGAATTTGACATAATCATTCTCCTTAATAATTTAAAAACTATGGTGCGCTGGGGCGCACCTTACAAATTACTTTTACATATTCCTTCTTCCTTCTTCCTTCTTCCTTCTTCCTTCTTCCTTCTTCCTTCAAAACATCGGCATCAACTGAAGTGGCCCAATTCCCAAGTCTTTAGCAGACACCCAGCGCACCTCAAGCAAAGCGATCATATCCTTAAACTGAGGCTGACCGCGAGAAGCACCCATCAAGCCTTTAGCAATAATCAAACCGCACCAACCGTTGGTTAATTTACAGCGACGGTCCCACTTCTTGCGAGCTTCCTGATGCACCGGATCGTCTTCATTAAACTCCCCAAACAAATACAGCTCCCCATTTTTAGTTTGCAAAATACCCAAGTCGTATTGCTCATCCTGAAAAGGATTTTCGCCCGGATTAAAACCAATCCCCTTCACGCCTCCAGCTTCTTTCAAATCCTGAATCATAGTTTTTGCCTTCGGATGAGAAGTTTGAATCATCACCACCGGCAAACCATCTCCAGCGGTATTAATATCAATTTCTGCACCTTGGTGAAACTGGACACTTTGGCGCAGGAACTCTACCGTTTCCCAAGGTACGGCGCCGAGACTCAAAAATGAATTTTGCGGCACCAAATCGTCCCGCAGCAGTGGCTTGTCAAATTCATCATCATCGTCATCATCGTCATCATCGTCATCATCGTCATCACCCAGCATCTGTAATAATTCGTGTGATACGTCGGGCATCGTCGAAACTTTAACGGATACCTGTTGAATTTCTCCGTCAGACTGCGGAACTGGAATGCGGTAGCGGCTGCTAAGACTGGGAAACGTCTCTGCTCCCAATTTCCGGCGGCCGTTGCGGAAAAAGCGATGAAATGCTTCGAGAGCAACTAACATCGTGAGGGCTTCTTCTTCGTAAAGAATCGATCGCAATCCTTCTAAAGGATGTAGGTTGCCGAAATTTGGTTCAATTTCCGATGGAGGCAAATCGGCTAAATCAATTTCTTCTTCGTCGTCCTCATCAATATCGGTAGAACTTTCAAAGGTGAGAAATAAACAGTCTTGCCCTAAAAAAGCCTGTTCTAAATCTTCAAAAGATTCATCATTATTGACGACTCGTTCTCGAAACCGCTTCAAGGATTCTAGAGAACGGTAAAGTAAAACTCCGTAATCCATTCTGCCTTGCCCCAATACGGACACGTAGAGGCTGGCGACATCCCACTGATTGATTTCAATAGATATAATTTGGTGTTCGCTCAAAGTCCGCCACGGAGAATCTTGCCAAATTTGAGCAGCTTTTTCCATTAAAACTTCAGCATACTGAGGGGGTAACTCAGGAGGTCTGTTGATTGCGACCTCTTCCATGCCGCGAAATATTTCGTCAATTAAGGGCAATTCCGGCACGTAGTCAATGGAAATGCTTAAATCTTGAAGTACGCCCCGCAGATAAAATTGAATTTCTCGGTTTTTGACTACTATTTTTTGGGGCCGACCTGCGGGAGCCGGACTTTGGGGATGTTCCATTGCCCGTAGCAGGGCCCGGACGATCGCCTCTGGGCCGGCATCTGGGCCTACCATGTCCATAGCCCTCACGACTCCTTCGGAGCCATCCACCCAGAGAATGCACTCGCCACCAGCTTCTAGAACGTCATCGTCATCTAGCATCATGTGCGAGTCAGCATTAGATAAGGGTCGGCGATCGCCCTCCCACACGCTGGGAATTTGAGGTAAGTTTTGTAGCCGACGAAGAGTAGAGCGATTCAGCGCTGCCATAGAGTAAGCCCGTTGGGTGAAGCATTGTTGCGGTGCCGGTAGCCGGTCAACCGCTGCTTCTCAATCATAAACCCTATAGGGGGAGAGGACATCGAGCTTGGGAACGAGGCCCCACGGGAATTAAAAATTAGAAGGCAAAAATTCTGCCTTCAGCATCTAACCGAAGGCCTTCTGGCGAATGCCTGTACAATGGAGGCATAAGATTAAACTCTTACCATTAGACAATCTCAGGAGTTCGGCAAATTATGACTCAAGCCATTTCTGAAAAGCGTGGAATTCAAATGACGGACTCTGCTGTCCGTCAAGTTTTAGCTCTGAGAGAGAAACAAGGTAAAGACCTCTGCTTGCGGGTAGGGGTGCGCCAGGGTGGCTGCTCTGGTATGTCCTACGTGATGGATTTCGCCGATCCCAGCACTGTAAAATCCGACGATGAAGTGTTCGACTACGACGGTTTTCAGGTAGTTTGCGATCGCAAAAGCATTCTTTATCTCTACGGTTTGGTTCTCGACTTCAGCGATGCTATGATCGGGGGCGGCTTTCAGTTTACTAACCCCAACGCAACTCAAACTTGCGGTTGTGGCAGTTCTTTTTCTACATAAATTGGAAAATAGGGCATTGGGGATTGGTAATTGCTAATTGCTGAGAATGCCTCGGACTGCATTGCTGCGTCCCGCACCCAATGCTCTTTCCAATCTAAAATCTAAAATCCAAAATCTAAAATCGAATGACCCCTGAAGAATTGTTTAAAGACGGTTTCGATCGCTACCAAGCTGGCGAAGCCCCGGCTAATCTGATCCCCGTGTTTAAAGAAGTGTGCGAAAAAGCTCCCAAAAATGGCAATGCCTGGGCTAGCCTCGCGTGGCTCTACCTGTTGGAAAATAAACCTGCACCGGCTCAAAAGGCAGCGAAAACAGCCGTTAAATTGAACCCTCACGACCCCCAAGCTCGCATCAACCTAGCAGTAGCAATCCTCGATCTCAAAGAGAAAGGAGTGCGGCCTCATGTAGAAGTGGCTCAGCAATTACTGATGGCTTCCGAAGAGTTGCTCGACGAAGTTAAAAAAAATTTTGAAGAAGGATTAAGCAGAAAACCCGACTGGAAGAGTCTCGCCCGCGTTAAACAGTGGCTTTTGGAGCCGTAAGGGCGCAAACAAGTCGATTTGGGGGCGGGGAGCAATGAAACTGGCTTGGGAGTTTATTACGAGATCGTAATAAATCAATAAATAACTTTATGGAAAACTCAGGAAGTCAGTGCTAGTATTTGAAAACTTAGACGATTCACAAACCCGCTCAGCGGTTTTCAGATTTTACTACGATAAAACTAGGAGTTGTAAAAACATGAGTAATGACAGCCACGTTAACATCAAACCAGCAACCCGCAACCACAAAGGTTTCTTTATTCAGCCCGCTTCTTACAAATTGATGAGCATCGATAAATCCGGCTGGGCGTTGATTTGTATGGACAAAGCAGTTTGTCACTATGTAGATCCGGATGATTTGCAATTGCCGAATAAATCAGGAATGTCTGAAGGTTAATTCTGAAGTTGTGAGAGACTTTAAGATGCTTTATTTGAGTAGCTGCCCTCCATTGAGGGCAGCATCTTTTTTTGGTCAGGAAAAATTCCGGCAACAAAGCCGTGTACGGGATTTAAGGGATAGAAGAAATTAAGGAAGAATTGCCGATTACAAATTAGCGATTACAAATTCCCTAATTGTTAGATTTGAAGGCAAAAAGCATTTCCAACTCAGCAGTTGTCGGTTGCGTAGAAGCTGTGGCTACGCTAACTCCTCGGAGAGAATTGAGCAATTCAGCGGCGGGCGGCGAAACTAAATTTGGCTGTACAGCGAGCAAATATTGGTTAGCCCAAGACATGGTTTTTTCCATATCTATGTAAAAGTAACCTTGGTTAGCCCGCGGTAAAGAAGTAGCGATCGCCTGAAAACTCGGGCTGCTGCTTAGCGGCTGGGGCGGCGTCGAAGTAATCACATCAACTAAAGGCCCGCCGAAAGCCACAAACACAGAATTTTCATTCAGCCAACCGTGCCCGAATAAAGTGCCTTGCTGGGGTATTTTCCATTCCGTAACTTCCTTTCCTTGAACTTGTCTGGGGGCGACACTGACTGTAGCATTGCTTTTGGCGATCGCATCGAGTTTTTTCAGGGTTGCTTCGGCGGCAGGGCGATCGCTGGTTTCAAAAATCATCGCCGCCCCCATCCCCAACTGAGACAAAATCCCTTGATTGGAACCGATCGCCCCGATCGCAAATTCCCCGTTCATCCAACCAAAAACCTCACGATCCGCATCCAAATCCAACCGCTTAAAACCATCCCTCACCTGCTGAACTCCCCTGTCAACTTCCGGGCTATCTTGTGCCTCAGCGGTTGCTTGCGACCAAATTTTATCGATTCCCTTGCCACCAACTAAAGCAATAGTTTCACCCGGAAATCTGGGTAACAATTTCGATGCGACTTGTGGATTTTGCTGCACGAATTTAGGGTCTAACTGAGCAATAGTTTTTACCCTCAATCCCGCACTATCCGCCCCAATCCCTGCAACCAAAGACTTGACTTGTTTGAACTGGGAAAACACTGTCCAAGGCAACTGGATATCTGCGGGCAAATTAGCTTTCAATTGCTCAATTGCAGCAGCATAGTCAGCAATATAAACAGTTGCGATCGGATTCTTGACACCAGCACTCTCTGCAAAAAACTTAGTTGTGCTCTGCTGCGTAGCGAGGGAGGGTTCTCCTTTAAAAGTATCGATCGCCAATTCCACAGGCTTTCTCAAAGGAGCCATCACTAATTGGTCGTTCAGCAAAGCCACACTGTAGCGCTTGCCGGTTGGCTCTGCAATCTCAGAAATTTTAACTCCTTTATACTCGGTTTCTTGAGTAGTTGCACCGGGCTGAGATTTTAATTTATTCGCAAAATTCCAAGCGCTAATTTTATTTTTGACGCTGACTACAACCAGCAGCTTAGGAGGCTCTGTTTTCGCCACACCATCAGGAGGCAACAAAGCGACCATCACCCCCCCCAGCCAAGGCTTTAAGTCCCTGTCAAAGTCGATTTGAGTGCCTGCCAAGCTTTGTTCTTGAAAGGTCTTCAAACCCATGCCGACCAACTTTTGAGCCCCTGGCGTGCCAAATCGCTGCAACTGATCCAACGCTTGGGGATTGGGGGAGATGAAGGCGGCCATCATTGCTTCGTCGGGTACAACTTTGGCGCTGTCTTGAGGGTTGGATACTTTTTGGCTCAAACCCTGGAAGTAAAAGTAGACCACAGCGCTACCTGCTGCGGCGATGGAGGCAGCAATTAGAAGCTTTGATTTTTTTGCAGGCATGGTTTGTTTTCCTCGCGTCCCATATCAGTTTAATCAAAATACAGAAAGCTTGTGGGGAGGCGATCGAGGCTGCTGTTTATTTTTGTATAATTCAAAACAAGTTTGGACGATCGTCTAAACTGCTAGAACTGTGCATTATTGGTAAAAGATGAAAGTAGCGATCGCGGGAGCAACGGGATTTGTAGGTAGCCGGCTGGTGGAGAAGCTGCAAGTTGCGGGACATCAAGTTGTGGTTTTAAGCAGGGATGCGGCGAAGGCTGGCCGAGTCTTTCCGGCTTCAGCTTATCCAAATTTAGAAGTTGTCGCCTACACTCCTGCGGAGTCTGGTGATTGGCAAAAGTCAATCGCGGGCTGCGACGCTGTTGTCAATTTAGCAGGGGTTCCGATTGCGGAGGAAAGGTGGACGGAGGCGCGCCAGCAAGCAATTCTGGACAGTCGCAGACTGACGACGGCAAAATTGGTCGAGGCTATCGTCAATGCTAATCCTAGACCATCTGTGTTTGTTAGCGCATCGGCGATCGGCTATTACGGAACCAGCGAAACCGCTGAGTTTGACGAAACGAGCCTCGCGGGAAACGATTTTTTAGCAGCAGTTTGCAAAGACTGGGAAGCAGCCGCCCAACCTGCAAAAAATGCGGGAACGCGGTTAGCAATTTTGCGGCTGGGGATAGTTTTGGGAATGGGAGGCGCGTTGGCAAAAATGCTGCCACCTTTTAAACTATTTGCAGGCGGGCCGCTGGGCACTGGGAAACAGTGGTTTTCTTGGGTTCATCGCGAGGATGTGGTTGATTTAATTTTGTACGCTTTGCAAAATTCGCAAGTTGAAGGCGTTTTGAATGCGACAGCACCGAATCCGGTGCGGATGAATGAATTGTGTCAAACTTTAGGGGAAGTTTTGCAGCGGCCTTCTTGGTTGCCGGTGCCAAGTTTTGCATTAGAAATGCTGTTGGGAGACGGGGCAAAACTTGTTTTGGAAGGGCAGAAAGTGTTGCCGAAACAAACTTTAGCTAGTGGTTTTCAATATCAATATCCCACGCTGAAATTAGCACTAGAAGAGATTTTATCGGGAAGTTAGGAACCAGCCGAATCCTCGTTGTCCAAGAAACCGGGTTTCTGCGATAATTCTGGCATCCTCACGCCGAATTTTGTTAAGAAACCCGGTTTCTGACTCCAGCGCGATCGCTGTTATCATAAAATCACTTGAGATCAGAAGGGAATGACCATGCAAACCCAAGAAAAACCAGCAATCGAAAAGCAACCATCAACCGAAAAACGCTACTACACGCCAGAGGAATATCTCGCATTAGAAGAAAGTGCGATCGACAAAAGTGAATACCATGATGGGGAAATCGTACCAATGACAGGCGGAACAACCAACCACAACAAACTCGCACTGAATTTTTGTCGCAAATTCCCCTTGACTGTGAATGGTCAAGACTACGAGACATTTATCAATGATGTGCGCCTGTGGATACCGCAAACTCGCCGCTACGTCTATCCCGATATCATCGTCATTCAAGGAGAACCAGTCTATCAAGGAAGTAACAAAACAATTGTCACCAATCCTCTGCTAATCGTCGAGATTTTATCCAATTCAACCAAAGACTACGATCGCGGTGGTAAATTTCTCGCCTATCGATCAATCCCGGAATTTCGAGAATACATTTTAATTGACCAATACAGCTATCACATTGAACAATTTGCTAAAAATTCTAATGGCAAATGGGTCTTAACAGAATATGATTCAGACGAATCGGTATTAACCCTAGAATCCGTAGAATTTCAAATGCCGATGAGAGAGATTTATGAACGAATTAATTTTGAAGTTGAAGACGAAGAAGTAAACCAGCCAATAAGTGACATTCAAGAATAAGATGGAGTCCGCGCCAATTTGTTCAAACACCGGGTTTGTGTGGGACTTTTTCTCGATCGTGAGCTTTGAGCAAACTCGCCGGATCGGGCCCAGCGGGGATAATGCAGCCGGGATTCAACGGGAACAAATTGCCGTAATAATCGCGTTTTACAGCCTCTAAATCGCAAGTGCCCGCAACTCCCGGTAACTGGTACAAATCGCGCAGATAAGCTCCCAAATGCTCGTAATCTTGAATGCGGCGCACATTGCATTTGAATAAGCTGTAGTAAACGGCATCAAAACGGAATAGAGTAGTAAAAAGCCGCACGTCTGCTAAACTCACCCGATCGCCACAAAGATAACGACTCCTCAACAGCGAGCGATCGATCTCGTCTAAAACAGCAAACAATTCACTGCAAGCCGAGTCATAAGCAGCTTGAGATTGCGCGAAACCGCAGCGATAAACGCCGTTATTCACCGATTGGTAAATCTTCTCATTCCACTGGTCAATTTGGGATCGCAAATCCAGAGGATAAAGATCCATTTGAGGATTGCTAGCAAACTCGTTAAACTCCGAGTTTAGCATCACAATAATTTCCGAACTCTCGTTATTGACGATCGCCTTTTTCGACTCATCCCACAGCACCGGCACCGTACACCGCCCCTGATAGCCCGGTAAAGCCAACTGGTAAAGTTCCGGCATCGTGTTGCAGCCAAAAGTCTCCGACTCCATCACCCACATTCCCCCTTCCGAGGGATAGACAATAGACACGGATATCGCATCTTCAAGCCCTTTGAGCGCCCTCGTCACCAGAGTGCGGTGCGCCCAAGGGCATCCCGTACCCACAAAGAGGCGATACCGTCCCGCAGCGGGCCCGTGAGGGTTGTCTGGTGCAGTGCTGACAAAGTTGCGGAAACTGCTGCTGGGGCGAATGTATGCTCCCGTGCGATCGGGCGGCGCTAGTTTTGACATCATTAATTGCCACATTGATGTCCAGACAAATTTGCCTAGCTTGACTGTTACCGATGAAGGAAGCGATTTGTTTTTCACAATGCGATTAAAAGAGGTTTGCTAAACATAATCAGCTTATTTTAACTCACATTACGAGGTTTATTCCCTCGTTCCCAGGAAGAGCCTGGGAACGCATATCCAGAGGCTCGGCCTCGATGTTGGTTTTGAGTTATAATAATCTACTAAGTCCTTGGAGCTTAACTTAAATTTATGGATTTCACAGGCACTTTAAATCAGATCGTCGCCCTCAGCGTTCAAGATCGGATTCGTCTTGTACAAGCAATCTTAGACAGTATAGCAGCAGAACAGGTTCACCCAGACCTGACAGACTTTCAAAAGCAGGAACTCGATCGCCGAATTGATGATTCTGAAGCAAATCCTGATAATGTGCTGACTTGGGAAGAAGTTAAAGCTTCAGTCAAAGCACGAAAATAAACTATGAATTATGCGTTAGTATTCCGCCCAGAAGTTCGTGAAGAAGTTGATGAAGCATACACTTGGTATGAAAGTCAGCAACTAGGGCTTGGTGACGAGTTTTTAGACTGTATTGAGGAAATGCTCGATCGAATTTGCCAGATGCCCGAGTCCTATCCAGTTGTCTATCGCGATGTTCGGCGATCGGTGGTGCGTCGCTTTCCCTATGCTGTGTATTATCGCATTGTATCAAGCCGAGTGATAGTGACCGCCATTTTTCATGGTCGCAGAGACTCAACAGCATGGCAAACGCGAACCTAACAAGTTCCCTCGTTACCATGCTCTACCTCGCTCTGTTCCCTCACCTGGGAACGACTTTTCTAGTATCTGCCAGAAACTATTTCAGCATAAGCTCGATCGATCAATCGGCGAGCAACCGTCTGAATTCCCGTATGTTCGTAATAATTGGTAGTCATGTCTAAAAACGCCGCCACATAATCCAATTTGTCATCAGTAACATCAATGTATTGCTTGAGATGGCCCAAAACTATGGCGGGAGTTAAGCAGCGAGACTGTACTAAATTGTTCATCCAACCTTGCGCTGAGGCGAAAGTTGATGTCACAAATCCGAACTTTTGTGAATTATTTGCGCCGGGAATTAGGTTGCTGATATTTTGGAATGTTGAGTTTTGCTGCAAGGTTGAAGCATTCAATCCGCCTAGGGTATTTTGCGCTACTCGAAGGAAGTCCGGGCCAAGGGGAATTAAACCGTCAGCGCATACTAATGCAGCCATCCGCATTAGAGATTCGCCTTTGTAGTCTGATAAATAATTAGCAAAGCTTCCCACGTTGTTAAGGGAAATGTTGTTAAGCTTGCAGAAGACTATGAGCTCGATCGCCACTTTGACGCACAAGTCGATCGTTTGAGTTGTGTCAGCTTTGGGAGTGAGGCGGTTGAGAAAGGAAAGAAAGCCGATGTTTTCGCCGATTTTACTGGCCATAGCCGTTGCACCTAACGCACTGTCGGCGCTGTCTGCTAACTGGTAAAGCCTGACTACGCCTTGATAGGGCTCGTTGGGGTTGGCGTAAAGCTCGATCGCGCGATCGCGAATTTTCCGAACAAATGTGCGATCGGTTTCCCCTGTCACCGCTTGAATAGTATTATCAAAACCCGTGAGATTATTCCACTCGCCCGGAACCACAAAATCCAGGGATTTCAGCATCATCACAGTAATCCCAGAAGACGGCAAATTGTCAACCAATTCAACAATTGATTTGCTCACGACAAACTCCTAAATAGCCATACTTGATAGTGTTCTTCCAAATACTCCATATTCGGCAAATCCGATTCCAGATTCCGGGTAAATTCCCCCGAACTAAGTAGGTAAGCACAAATAAACACAAATAAATATTACACAACGAGATCCACTTTTGCCCTACTCTTATCTTTCCTCTCTTCTCGCTCCTCTGCGTTCTCTGCGCCCTCTGCGGTTCATTAAAAAAAGTCTTTTTCACCAAACATTTGCATTTCACTCGCCAGCACCAAGTTAACTTTCATTATATTGACAAACTCAAAATCGCCCAAACGTGTTAAAATTGAGGGCGGAAAATAGAAAAACCTAAAAGATGACTGTTGCAGTTAACAAAACTCCCGGATTAGCCTCGCGTTTAGTAAATGGCGTACTTTCCATCAAGCCTTTGGCTAATCTAGCCAAGCACCAAGCGCGGGAAATGATGATAACAAGAGCAGAAAAAATCGGAGTGCATTGGCGACAAGAAGCCCAAGCACTTTTAGCTCGAAATTGGGATGCAGAATTGCTCAGCGTCCAAAATCCCGATCTTGTTTACCCGAAATATTATCTAACTTCATTTCACGCTTACGAACAAGGTAATATGAGTTGGGAAGCTGCTACAGAAGTTGAAGTTGCAGCCCGTACTGTTCACGCCGGAATTTGGCCGGAAGCGGGTGCAGAAGGGGATGCAAAACTCCGCGCCAGCTATCACGAAGCCATCAAATCTCAAATTGCTTCTTCACCGCAGGATATTGTTGATTTGGGATGCAGTGTCGGAATGAGTACCTTTGCTCTTGGGGATGTTTACCCGGAAGCGAAGATGACTGGGGTGGAGTTGTCTCCTTATTTTTTATCAGTTGCTAAATACCGTTCCCAACAGCGAGAATCTGAATTTATCAATCAAAAATCTCCGACGTGGGTTCACGCTGCTGCTGAATCTACTGGTTTGCCGGCGGCTGCTTTTGATTTAGTTTCTATTTGTTTAGTTTGTCACGAATTGCCTCAGAAAGCGACTAGAGAAATATTCCGGGAAGCGAGGCGTTTGCTACGTGTTGGTGGACATTTGACAATTATGGATATGAATCCTCAGTCGGAAATTTATGCCAAAATGCCTCCTTATATTTTGACTTTGCTCAAGAGTACGGAGCCTTATTTGGATCAGTATTTTGGGTTGGATATCGAGCAAGCTTTAGTTGATTCCGGTTTTGCACAGCCGACAATCACTTGCAATACAGTCCGACACCGGACTATTGTTGCTAAGGCAATATAGCGGTTTTCAGTAGAGTGAAGTACAGATATCGGTTAGGACACGGCACTGCCGTGTCTAAAGCTGTATTTATTTAATTCGATTGAAAACTGCTATAAATGGTAAAATTGCATAGATATTATTCAATCCTTGGGGCGGTGCGTGAGTGTAAATAGTCTAATCTGTGGATTTGAAAATTTCTGCGATCGCGCCCCCTACCGATAAATAATTCCCATCCTACCGGATTTGATATTAGACAGGCGTAGAAGCTATTCACAGCGCCATTTGTTAGACATTTTGATAGAACCCTAAAACAAGGACATCTTCATGAACCCGACAGCCCCCTCTCAAAACGTCATGGATTGTTTGCAGGTTATCTTAGATGCCACTGCATCGAAAAATTACGAGCTTTTTACCACAGTGGGCGATGCAGGCTACAAAGCGAGCATTACACAAAAAATGTTTGACGATGTTAGCTCGCAGCTCGCTTCCCGCCTGGAAAAGGGATATTCAATTACTTATTTTGGTGAGATAAAACAAGGTAATTTTCCGATTTATTTGTGGAAGCTGAGTTTTGAAGATGGTGGAGATGAATTTGTGGCACACATGACTATGAATGGAGACAAAGTTGCTGGGATTTTCATCGAATAACATATCTTGCTTGATACGGTGTTTTACTGCAATGAATCTAACGCCGATCGCCCACAACCCTTAATCGAAACCGATCGGGCGGCACAAACGTGATTCCCCGGCGCGCCGGACGAATTGGCCGATCGAGATTCGATACAAACTCACGGGAAGACAGCACCGTGGCTAAAACGAGCTTCATTTCAAACATCGATAACGCCATCCCGATGCAGCTTCGACTCCCGCCTCCAAACGGTAAAAATTCAGAGGCGGAAAACTTGCGCTCTAAAAAGCGATCGGGATTGAATTGAGCGGGATTTTCGTAGGTTTCAGGGCGACGGTGCGCCAAATAGACACAGGGGATTAAAATCGTTCCCGGTTGATATGTATAGCCTTCGAGTTCGATCGTCCGTTTCACCTTGCGCGGCTGCGAAATTAAGGCAATTGGATAAACCCGCAGCGCTTCCTTGCAGACTGCTGTTAAGTAGGGCGACTGCGAAAGCGCGATCGGATCGGGATTCTCGCCCAATTCATCCAATTCCTTCCGCAACCGAGCAAGGCATTCGGGAAACTGATGCAGCCAGTAAAACGCCCAAGTCAACGCCGATCCAGTCGTTTCATGTCCCAATAACAACAGCGTCATCAACTGATCGCGCAATTCTTGATCGCCGATGGATTCGCCGGTGTCGTCGCGGGCCATCATCAACACCGACAGAATATCCGTGCGAGACGAATCAAGAGAATGCGATCGCCTCTCGGCAATTTCCGCATAAATCAGCGAGTCAATCTGCGCCATCTGCTGCAAAAACTGCCCCCACGGACTCCAAGATCCCAAATTTTGCTGCAACGGTTCAAAGAAAAATTGTATCGAGTACAGCTCAGAGGTAATCGCCTCTAAAAGCTTGCTGAGCAATTGTTTCAGCCGTTCGTAGCGCTCTCCCGGCACTAATCCAAACACGACTTGCAAGATTACTTGCAGCGAAATTTCTGACATTTCTTCGCGGACTGCGATCGCATCTGCGGCTTTCCAGTTGATCGTCTGCTTTTTCGTCAAATCAACAATCAAATGCCCTTGACTGTGCAACTGTTCCCGATGCAGCGCGGGCATTAATAGCTGTCGCTGTCGCAGATGTCGCGGCCCTTCATTCATAATTAGGGATTCATTTCCCACCAGCGGGCGAAATACGTTGGTCACTTTGCCAAACTCAAAGGCATCGGCTAACGTCGTAAACACCGCCTGAATCGCTTCTGGACTGCCCAGAAACACCACGGGGGGCGAAGAAGGCCCCAACACGCGGGCGGTAAATGTATCGCCGTATTTAGCAGAGTAGCGATCGAAAAATGCGATCGGGTCAGCTACCAGCGAAAGCGTTTGGAACAAAGCAGGAGAACGAGATCCGGTAGGCAGCGTCATTGAAAAACTGGCGATACACAATATTTCTAGTGTATATCGATCGACCTTGCACCCTGAAATTTATCTGCGATCGATCGCGAACTGTAGTTTAGACTAAAAAATGAGCGCAGCTAAAAGTAGCCGCCTTTGAAGAGGAGGCAAGCTGTTACTCAAAAATTCCAAAGGTAGAAGATTAAACAGCTAATCTTGAAGACTTTTTGCATCGAGAAACCCGTTTTTTTACAGTGGGATAGCAGGGTGCCTTAGTACGTACCTTTCCTTTGTCACAGCCGGGGGATTTTTCCCTATGTTTAGGGATTTGGTAGTAATAAATCTCTAGTTAAATTTAATTAGAGTAGATGATGCAGGAGTTTTACTTTTTTTAAACAAGCTGAAATCGTGGCAACGCCCCTTCGCCAGATTGCCAAAATCTCAATTATGCTAACCTAGGCAAGCAGCAATCCCTTGTCACGAAGGCGATTAGCATAATTTCACACAATTTATTTTATTGAGGAGCGGTGTATCCCGTATGGCAAACCTGATCGGCACAGACAGCAACGACTTTATTCTAGGAACTCCGCTGGGCGATCGAATTCGCGGCTTAGATGGCGATGACACGCCCCTGGGTGCGGGAGGAGATGACACCCTAGAGGGGGACGGCGGCAACGACCAGCTTCTTGGAGGTGACGGAGCAGATTCGCTGATTGGCGGTGAAGGAAATGACGAACTTATTGGCAACCAAGGCCGCGATTTCGCTTCTGGCGGGAATGGGGACGATTCGATTCGTGGCGGTTTGGGCAACGACATCCTCGAAGGCAACGACGGGATAGACAGCGTGGTGGGAGACGCCGGGGACGACTTAGTTAGTGGCAACGCGGGCAATGATATCATTGCCGGCGGTACTGGCAACGACACCCTCACAGGCAATGACGGCGACGATTCCGTGTTCGGGAATGCTGATGATGACTTTCTCTACGGGAATGCGGGGAACGATTCTCTCAACGGCGGTAGTGGCAGGGATCAAATGTTGGGCAGTGACGGCAACGATTATTTGGCTGCCGGCGAGGGCGACGACACTTTGTACGGCAATGCCGACAACGATTCGCTCTTCGGAGATGCTGGTAATGACCAGATATTCGGCGGCAAGGCTGACGATACAGTTTTTGGCGGCAGCGGTTCCGATACCCTTCGCGGCGATGAAGGCGACGACTCGGTACTGGGAGATGAAGGTAATGACTTTCTGTTTGGTGGCAAAGGTAATGATGGTATCGACGGCGGTTTTGGCGATGACTCCTTGGCCGGAGGTATCGGCGACGATACAATTTTGGGCGGTTTCGGCAATGACAATTTATTTGGGGCAGAGGGTAATGATTCTCTGATCGGAGGTGAGGGTTCGGATACTCTGACTGGCGGCAGCGGCAGCGATGTTTTTGGATTGGGAGCCGGGCCTGGCAGTTTGGTTTTAATTAATGATTACAATGACGCAGAGGATTTCTTTGGACTGCCGAACAATTTATCTTTCGCTCAACTGCAAGTTCGGCAAGGTAACGGTGCAAATGTCAGGGATACAGTAATTACGACGCTCGACGGCAAGCTTTTGGCAATTTTGACCGACACTCCGGCGGGGCTGATCGAGGCGAATGATTTTATCGCTGTGACTGGGACTGGGGCCCCCAGACCAACTACAACTACAGTTACAACTACAGTTACAACCACAACTACAGATCTAGCTGCGACTCCAACTCCAACTCCGACTCCAACTCCGACTCCGACTCCAACTCCAACTCCGACTCCAACTCCGACGCCGACTCCAACTCCGACTCCAACTCCGACTCCAACTCCGACTCCAACTCCGACTCCGACACCGACTCCGACGCCGACGCCGACTCCCACAGCAGCACCAACTCCGACGCCGACGCCGACTCCCACAGCAGCACCGACTCCGACTCCAACTCCGACTCCGACTCCCACAGCAGCACCGACGCCGACGCCGACTCCGACTCCCACAGCAGCACCGACTCCGACGCCGACGCCGACGCCGACTCCGACTCCCACAGCAGCACCGACTCCGACGCCGACTGCTTCGAGGATTCCGACTCCGCCGACAGTTAGCGTGCCCGATTCGCCTCTGCTGAGCATTAAGTCGATCGCCCCCACGCAGGCTCCCGGACTATTGCCAATGCCCAGCCCGACGCCGATATTCCCGACGGTGCCGAACCCGATACCCTTATCTCCTACACATTTCGGGTTCTAGGTGCGATCGCGCAGCTCAGTTATGAGTGATGAGTTAATGTAAAACTCACTAAACTCATCACTCATAACTATTTAACGTCTTGGGGAGTTTCGGCCGAGTCTTGTGGCGACTCGGCTGGAGAATCTTCTAGGGGAGATAATTGTTGGGTGTACCCCAAGAGCGATCGAAGTTTCATGCGGTGGATGTAAGGCCAGCCGCCATTGGCTTCAATATTCCTGAGCAGTTTGTAAAGTGCTTGGCGGTTGTCGGGAAAAGACGCTTGAAACAAACCGTCCCGAATTTCCCGGTGCGAAGCTTCCAGCGTCCGCAGCAGGGCCAAAAGCAGCAGACTGTCTCCCTGACAACTTTCGGCTAAAGTCCGAATCGCCTCTGTCAGCGAGTGCATTTGAGACTGCAACTTTTCTGACTCTAAATCTTTGCCGTTGTCCATACCGCTGCTTCCTTTGAAATCTACAAGGCCTTTGTCCCCAGCCTTTTGGTCAACCGACTAATCGAGCTAGTCGCGATCGCCATTCGGGGTCATAAGCAAAGTAACTTAAGTAGGTTGACTTAAGCAATATTAATTTGCAATCCAAGTCAGGAAAAGAGCACCACCCGTCGTACCATGTGTATTGGGCTGCGATCCGAACATGATTGAGAAATCATAAGTTCATGCTTATTTTCACGACGCACTAGCTTGATTTTTTGAGTCAATGCCGGTGTCGGTGAAGCGAGCGATCTGGATCTAAATGCTGCCCTAAGCGCTGGCCTAGCCTGCCGGCGGGCAATTATATTTTGCTCGAAGTAGGGCTTTTTCTTAATATAATCCGATGTTGGATATTGAGGTTGGCAATGAAATATCGTGCTTTAATTGTTGCACTTTTAGCATTTTGCATGAGTGCGCTGGTTGCTTGTTCTTCTGCTCCTGACACGACGGTGGCGACTACTGAGTTGCTCACCTACGACGAGATTAGAGGTACTGGCTTGGCTAATAACTGCCCTAGCTTGGCAGAAACTTCTCGGGGATCGATCCCCATCGAAGCGGGCGGCACCTATAAACTGAGTGGTTTGTGTTTGCAGCCCACAACTTATTTTGTGAAGGAAGAACCAGCCAACAAACGCCAAGAGGCGGAATTTGTGCCTGGTAAATTGCTGACCCGGTTCACGTCGAGCATTGACCAAGTTCAAGGTACGCTCAAGGTGGGTACTGACGGAACTCTGACTTTCACAGAAGAAGACGGCTTGGATTTTCAAGCTATTACGATTCAATTACCGGGCGGAGAGCAAGTACCTTTCTTGTTTACCATTAAAGAATTAGTTGCCAGTTCCGATCCCGGAGTGGTTGCTATCAATACTTCCACCGATTTGAGAGGGGAGTTTAACGTTCCTTCTTACCGCAGCGCAGGCTTTTTAGACCCTAAAGGTCGTGGCGTATCGACTGGCTATGACAATGCTGTAGCGCTTCCGGCTACTGACAATTCCAAACGTGTGCGGGCTAATGTTAAGGTAGCTGACACGCGCACTAAAGCGGGCAAAATTTCTCTCCAAGTTGCTAAAGTCAACAGCGCCACTGGCGAAGTTGGCGGGATTTTTGAGAGCACGCAGCCTTCTGATACTGATTTGGGAGCTAGACCGGCTCTGGACGTGAAAATTCGGGGTTTATTTTACGCTCGCATTGAGCCTTCTGTGTCGTAAAATTGGCTTTCAGGATCGATCGAACTTAAGCAGTTTTTTGCCCTAAAGGTACTGCTCGCTCTTCATTAGCCAACAGTCTTGAGCAACATAACTTAGGACTGTTGACTAATGACTAAATTTATGAGATAATTGTGATGATTAACAAGTTATTAAGTTGGGATTTTTAATTAATTAAAGTATTGTATTCCAACCGCTTTCAGATTATAATATAGCGTTAAAAAAAATCGGTTAAATTGGGGCTTGTGCCGCAGGCATTCTAACTGTTAAAGTTCTGCCTTCTGCCGAAAACCTTCGGATAATCCCCCTAGCTCGCAGGAGCTCCCCAAAGTTCAACGGGTGTGTCCACTATCACACCTATTAAGTGCTACGATTACACTACAATCAAGGTGATTTTTTTAGACTAGATGGGAAACTAGATCTAAAGCAACCTCCGTCCTCTGCCCTACCAACCCTTATGCCATCATGTCTACCACACTACCGAACGAGCTAAAAAGCGAAAATTTCCAATTGTTGCGCGAGTACCAACTTTCTGGATCGAATGAAATCCGCAATCAGTTAGTTAAACTGAATATTGGACTGGTCAGAAAAGAAGTTTACCACTGGATCAACCAGTGCGGTGAAAGCTACGACGATTTGCTGCAAGTCGGATGTATTGGGTTGATCAGGGCGATCGAGCGGTTTGATATCGCCAAGGGACACGCTTTTAGTTCCTTTGCAATTCCCTACATACGGGGCGAAATTCAACACTACTTGCGGGACAAAAGCCCTTCTGTGCGATTTCCCCGCCACTGGCAGTCCCTGGAACGCAAATCAGTAGCAGCGATCAAGGATTTGCAGGTGCAGTTAAACCGCAAACCTACGGATGCTGAAGTAGCAGCAGTCCTTGAGGTTTCTGTACAAGAATGGCAAGAAATTAAGTTGGCCCATCTCAACCGATCGCCTCTGAGTTTGGACGCGCCGATGCAAGATGAAGATGAGGGGGCTACTTGTCTGGGAGAATTGGTGCCCGATAGCAAGTATCGGAGTTTTCAGTTGGCGCAAGAGGATCAAATTCGCGTACAGCAAGCTTTGGCTATGTTGGAACAACGGACTCGCGAGATATTGGAGTTTGTTTTTCTCTACGATTTGACGCAGAAGGAAACGGCTGAACGCTTGGGTATCAGTGCGGTGACTGTTTCTCGGCGAGTTAAGAAGGGGCTGGATTTGCTCAAAGAGATTATGACTAAACAGCTTTAGTTATTAGTCAGTAGTCAACAGTAAGCAGTCAGCAGTCAACAGTCAACTAACCACTGACTACCAACTAATTTTTAGATGCTGCGGACAAATTTATCGAGCCTTTCTACGGCTTTTTTAATTGTGCGTAAATCGGTAGCATAAGACAAGCGGATGTGGTCGTCTGCACCAAACGCAATTCCCGGAATAACTGCTACTTGCTGCTGTTCTAAGAAAGCGTCGCAAAATTCCAGAGAATTCATTCCAGTCTTGCTGATGTTGACAAACATATAGAAAGCACCGTCTGGTTTAATACAGCTAATTCCAGGGATAGCATCGAGTAATTCAAATATTACCTGACGCCTTTCGGCAAAAGCTAGACGCATTGTTTCGACAGACTCTTGGCTGCTTTCCAAAGCTGCGATCGCGCCGTACTGTGCAAAAGTACACACGTTTGAGGTACTGTGACCTTGAATGGTGCTGGTGGCCTTAATTAATTCAATTGGCCCGGCCAAATAACCGATTCGCCAGCCTGTCATCGAGTAAGCTTTAGCAAAACCGCTGCTGATCAGGGTGCGATCGAATATTTCTTTGCCTAGGGAACCGATGCTGACGTGTTGAGCGCCGTCATATATAATTTTTTCGTAAATCTCATCAGCAACGACTAAAATATCTCGATCGACTATCACCTCGGCCAAGGCTTTGATTTCCGCCCGAGTATATACCATTCCCGTCGGGTTAGAAGGTGAATTCAGTACAAATAACTTGGTTTGGGGAGTAATCGCTCGGCTGAGTTGTTCCGGTGTAATTTTATATCCTGTAGAAGCATCAGTCCGTACAATTACTGGCTTGCCGCTGGCGAGTTTCACCATTTCTGGGTAGCTTAGCCAGTAGGGAGCCGGAATAATTACTTCCTCTCCAGGCTCGATCAGAGCCATCATCAGATTGTAGAGGGAATGCTTGCCGCCGTTGGTGACAATGATATTTTCCGGTTGATAGTTGAGATTATTGTCATCGCGGAGTTTGCGGGCGATCGCAGCTTTTAACAACGGTTCCCCAGCCACAGGGCCGTACTTAGTCTTCCCCTCGTCTAAAGCTTGTTTTGCCGCTGCTTTAACGTGTTCGGGCGTATCAAAGTCGGGTTCTCCCGTACTCAAACTACAGACATCAATCCCTTCGGCCTTCATGGCTTTAGCCTTAGCTGCGATCGCCAAGGTTATAGAAGGAGAAACCTCACCCACTCGTGCTGCCAATTTAATCATTGGATTTTAGATATTAGATTTTTGACTTTAGATCATAGGGTGACAAATCTTGATATTCAACCCTGTTGTTAGGGAATTATGACATTTGTTTACATAGTACGTAAAGGATTAAGCAATTAAAGAATAAAAATTAAAGAAGCTCTTAGTTTTAATTTTTATTTTTTAATTTTTAAATTTTGACGTTATTATTGTAGCATTTTTGATGCCTCGTTACCCTCAACGCCGACCTGCAAGCTTATGGATCTCAAATCTCTGATTCGCGACATTCCTGATTTCCCAAAGCCGGGAATTCTGTTTCGAGACATTACAACTTTGCTGCGCGACCCGCAAGGGCTCAGCTACACCATTGACAGCTTAGCCGAAAAATGCTCTGCAATGTCTGTTGACTATGTGGTGGGCATGGAATCGCGGGGCTTCATCTTTGGCGCGCCTTTGGCTTATAAAATGGGAATAGGCTTTATTCCTGTCCGCAAGCCGGGGAAACTGCCCGGTGCGGTTCATTTTGCTGAGTACGAGTTGGAGTACGGTGTCGATCGGCTGGAGATGCACCGAGATGCCATGACAGCGGGCAGCCGGGTGCTGATTGTGGACGATTTAATCGCCACTGGCGGAACAGCGGCGGCGACGGCTAAATTGTTGGATCAAGCTGGCTGCGAGCTTGTCGGTTTTGCTTTTATCATTGAATTACAGGCTTTGGGCGGCAGGCAGAAATTGCCCGATGTGCCGATCGTCACGCTAGTTGAATATTAGTTAGTTAACTGCTGACTGTTGACTGTTGACTGTTGACTGTTGAGTAAAAACTACTGACAAATAATATCCTTGGCCTTTGCATCGGAATTATTCATCTCTCTCTTCTGGAGACTCTGCGATCTCTGCGTTAAGAGCGGTTAAATCATTCCGATGCAACCGGAATTAATATCATTCACAATTCTTCAATTCTTCCATTGTTCAATTCAAAAATCTAAAATCTAAAATCTAAAATCCTATGACTTCTGTTAAATTGAATCGAAATTGGCGAGGGTTGAGTTCTCTGTTTGGTGGCGAGACATTTACTTATGTTGTCAAGCGACTGTTGCAGGCACTTTTAACCCTATTTTTGGCATCGATGCTTTGTTTTGCAATTATTGAGCTAGCACCGGGAAATTACTTGGATACTTTGAGCCAAAATCCGAAGATTTCGCCGGAGACACTCAAGCAACTCGAACAGCAGTTCGGCTTAGATAAACCAGCTATTGTGCAGTATTGGCTGTGGCTGCAACAAATTGTGACGCGGGGGAATTTTGGCACGAGTTTTGTGTATCAGCGATCCGTAGCTTCGCTGCTGTGGGAACGGGTACCGGCGACGTTATTAATGGCGATCGCATCTTTGATTGTAACTTGGGCGATCGCGCTTCCCTTGGGAATTGTCGCCGCCGTCAATCAAAACCGCACAGTCGATCGAGTTTTGCAAGTAGTCAGCTACACGGGACAGGGATTTCCCAGCTTTATCACAGCTTTGCTGCTGCTATTTTTTGCTCAAAATACTTCGCCTCTTTTCCCCGTCGGAGGAATGACAAGTATCGACCACGCAGACTTACCTTGGTGGGGTCAAATCCTCGATTACGGCTGGCACTTAATTTTGCCAACTGTCGCCCTCAGCCTTACTGGTTTTGCTGGTTTGCAAAGATTGATGCGCGGACAATTGTTGGACGTGCTGCGTCAAGATTATATCCGAACGGCAAGGGCTAAAGGTTTGCCGGACGATCGAGTAATTTACATTCATGCTTTGCGGAATGCTGTTAATCCGTTGATTACGCTATTGGGTTTTGAGTTTGCGAGTTTGTTGAGCGGTGCGTTTATTGCGGAATTTTTCTTTAATTGGCCTGGTTTGGGAAAGCTGACTTTGGAGGCGGTGAACAATCAAGATTTGTATTTAGTAATGGCAAGTTTGATGATGGGTGCGACGATGTTGATTGTGGGGAATTTGTTGGCGGATTTGCTGCTGAAAGCTGTCGATCCTCGGATTAAGCTGGAAAATTTGAAATAGTAGACTTAACTCAGTAATATGAGGTACGCAAGGGCAATTTGTAATAGTCAACAGTCAATACTATTCCGATTATCCATTCCCATGCCCCATGCCCCATTACCCATCTCGGAGTGTTTTATGTTAGAAAAACCACCAAACGAGCCAATGAGTTTTAGCAGCTTTGCGGACTGGTGCAGGCATATTGACAGTCTTTCAGAAGAGGCAAGGCACACAGTTAAAGTGTTGTTAAAAAAGGCTGGCACTGATGACGCACAAGCAGCGGAGCAGATACTTTCAAGCATGACAGAACTGAATCTCAGCGACAATAGAATTACCGATATCAGCTCCCTGGGCTCGCTCACCAATCTGACAACACTCGATCTCAGGCGCAATCAAATTACCGACATCAGCTTTCTCGGCTCGCTCACCAATCTGACAACACTGCATCTCGGCGACAATCAAATTACCGACTTCAGATTCCTCGGCTCGCTAACCAATCTGACAACACTCGATATCAGCTACAATAAAATTACCGACATCAGCTCCCTGGGCTCGCTCACCAATCTGACAACACTCGATCTCAGGCGCAATCGAATTACCGACTTCAGATTCCTCGGCTCGCTAACCAATCTCACAACACTCGATCTCAGGCGCAATCAAATTACCGACTTCAGATTCCTCGGCTCGCTAACCAATCTGACAACACTCGATCTCAGCCACAATCGAATTACCGACATCAGCTTTCTCGACTCGCTCACTAATCTGACAGAACTGCATCTCAACAGCAATCAAATTACCGACATCAGCTTTCTCGACTCGCTCACCAATCTGACAGAACTGTCTCTCTGCGACAATCAAATTACCGACATCAGCTTTCTCGGCTCGCTCACCAATCTGACGACAGAACTGTCTCTCAACGGCAATCAAATTAC
>NZ_JAUBPU010000076.1:0-511 GCF_036700885.1 Microcoleus sp. S13_B4 | reverse complement strand
CGACATCAGCTTTCTCGGCTCGCTCACCAATCTGACAGAACTGTCTCTCAGCGGCAATCAAATTACCGACATCAGCTTTCTCGGCTCGCTCACCAATCTGACAGAACTGTCTCTCAGCGGCAATCAAATTACCGACATCAGCTCCCTTGCCTCGCTCACCAATCTGACAGAACTGTCTCTCAGCGGCAATCAAATTACCGACATCAGCTCCCTTGCCTCGCTCACCAATCTGACAACACTGCATCTGGACAGCAATCAAATTACCGACATCAGCTATCTCGCCTCGCTCACCAATCTGACAACACTCGATCTCAGCCACAATCGAATTACCGACATCAGTTATCTCGCCTCGCTCACCAATCTGACAACACTGTATCTGAGCAACAATCCAATTGCCGCTCTGTGCGTGTTAGGCGAACTCGCACAGAAACGTCTTGGGAGCGTGTCACTTTTGTGATGAGTAAAAATACTTAAGCAGCTTTTGGTGATTTACCAATTAAGCCGTTTAAGT
>NZ_JAUBPU010000075.1:0-23248 GCF_036700885.1 Microcoleus sp. S13_B4 | reverse complement strand
TTGTTCGTAATTCATATTATTAATCTAATTTTTTCTTTTATTTTACCTAGAACGAGCGCACTTTCGCAAGAGGTCTAATATAAGGCTCTGCGGTAAAGGTTCCTTCGCGGACGGCATCGTTTAAAACTACATCTGACTGAGTTCTTGCGACATAGTTGATAATAGATGTCGGGAGCTCCTGACTGTTATTAACAGCAAGAGATTGCAAGACTTGGACGGAACCGTCAACGTCTCCGGCAGCTTCTATTCTGAGTTCGCCCCTGCTGTTTAGCAAGATAAGAAAACCTTTTTGAGCTCCGGCATTTTCAATGGTAAGTTTAATTAAGTTTGACAGCAAGGATGCTAATACTACTTCGCCGGATATTGCTTGCGATGCTTTGATTACTGTGGTAAAGTCAAGCATTGATGAGCTGCTGCTGCCTGTGGATGTTGGCGGATGGGATGTGGTTATGGCAGAAAGGTTTGTACCTGTTGATGTTTGTCTCAGCCATAGCTGAGGGTAGCGCTTTTCTAAGTCTTTAACTTTGGCTGCTGCACCCCAGCGGAGATAGGAATAGCGGGCATTTTGCAGGTAGGTATTGGCAATTAATGTCTTATTTTTAGATAAGTAAAATTTGGCAGCTAGTTCGTAAGAGAGGGCTTCTTCGTTGATGTATTCGTTTTCTCCAGCGGTGGCTATCGCACGATCGTACCAGTCCATTGCTTCAAAGTTTTCCCCTTTAATGCGGCACAATTCTGCTTCTATTAGTTCTACTTTCTGCAAGTAATTCATCGGTGCGTGAGTTGCCAATACTTTCAGTTTATCCAGATTGACGGCTACTTGTTCTAAAATTTGTTCGCGATCGCTCTGGCTGACATCAAAGTAAACAGCAAGTCGCACCAGAGAATCGTAGAAATAAAAGAGGGGCGCGACAAGCGAACCAAGCACTCCAGCTAAATATTGCGCTGCTAAGTCAGCATATTTTACAGCTTCAGCAAATTCTCCAAAGAGATAACAGAGAAGCGTTTTTTGCAAGTAAATAATAAAAACAGCACTGCGATTGTTTTTTTGCAGCATCATAGGCAACTGGGTGTCTTCATTATATGCTTCCCCGATTAGCTTGCAAGGATTCTCCGAGCGATCGATTAAATTGAGAACTACCTGCCGGATTACTTCGTTGCCGGTCAAATCAAATTCTTGCTTGAGTTGGCGTATCATGCCATGGTAGGCAGCTATTTCTCTTTCCAATTCTGTGAGTTCTTTGCCAACAAAATAGCTATGCCAGCAGTACACACTGGCATTGTGGCAGGCATTTCCTATGTCTCCGGTTTCCAAACCGATTGCCCAACCATCCTGCGACAGCTTTAAAGTTTTCCTAACCGATTCTTTGTAATGTTTGACAAAAGCATTAACGCAGTGAAGCGTGTGTGCTTTAACTGTGCCGGCGTTAATTTTCTCTAGCAAATTTAAAGCCAGTTCGCCAAATCGATAGCCAGATTCTATGTCGTTGAAAATCGCGCTAAAAAGCATTCCACAACGGGCATAAGCGGGCAAAGAATAAGGATTATTGCCATATTCCAGGGATAAATTTACCAGTTTAAAAATCAATAAAGGCTGGAGTTTTGGGAAGGAAAAATAGGCAACATCAAGAGTGCTGGATATCACCTGCATGGCTGCTAATTTGTCCGGGGCTGTCATCAGTGGTAAATCGATTAAATCTTCGATTTCTCTGCCTGTTAGCGCTGCCTGAGTTGCTTGCAGCGCCACCTCAATATCTGTCGGATTGGGCTGTTTGGGAAAATGTATATCTAACTGTTCTAGCACTGATAAAGCTGTGTCTAATGCTTGCTGGAACTGGCTTTGTGCTAAATGAGAGCGAATTTTTACTTGATAGACTTTTACTTTATCGAGCACTGTTTTCGCTTGTTGCAGCACGGAAGTTGCTAATTCCTCCATCTGCTCGAAATCGGTACTGATGTAAGCGGCTTCTGCTGCTTCTTCGTAGAGATTCAGCGTTAAGTCGTATTGGGTTTGCCAACTGTCTGCACTTAATAATTGCCTGCCCGCCGCGAAGTAATCTAGTGCTGATTTATAAGCAGCGGAAACTTTGGCTTTTTTGCCTGCTAAAAGGTTGAGCGCTGCCAGTTCATTGCGCTGTGGCTGCGTGGCAATTAATTCGCTGCCAAAGTTGAGGTGATTGACGATATCAAATATTTTCTGTTGTCGCTGTTCCGGCGCAGTATTTTCCAACAAAAGTTGTCCGACTCGATAGTGGACAACTTGCTTTTCTGGTTCGGGAATTAGAGAATAGGCGGCTTGCTGGACGCGATCGTGCAAAAATTTGTAATAAACAGTTAAATCTTCTGAACTTTGCTCTAATTCTAGAAATCTGTAATCATTACCCACGGGAATAATTAAAGTTTGCCTAACTGCTTCCAAAAGTTTCTCGTTAGTTGCTTTTACTGAATTTTCACTAACAATCGCCAACATTTTTACGTCAAATTGATTGCCAATGCAAGCAGCAAATTTTAATACTTGCTGTGTTGCCTGGGACAGTTTTTGAATTTTTCCTGCCATCAGTTCGACTACATTGTCAGTAATTCCCTTGGCTTGAATTTGCTCTAAATCCCACTGCCAGTCTCCCTTTGCCCCCTCAATCTTCGGAGAGGTAGGTCCAAATTTCAACAGTTTCTCAGCATAAAGTGATTTGAGAAACTCGTTAATAAAAAAGGGATTGCCTTGAGTTTTTTGCACGACTAACTCTGCTAAGGGCAGGGCTTTTTCGATGTCGCATTTAAGAGTATCTGCAATTAAATGATTGACATAATGTAACTTTAAAGGTGAGAGGAAAATTGAATTAATTACGCCTCCCTTTTTCTGAATTGCATTAATTGTTAACATCAGCGGATGGGCGGCAGTGACTTCGTTATCCCGATAAGCACCAATCAGAAACAGATATTGCATATATGGGTCGGTGATTATCAATTGAAGCATCTGCAAACTTGCGGAGTCGGCCCACTGCAAATCGTCGAGAAACATGACTAAGGGATGTTCAGGCTTGCAAAATACGCGGATGAAGTTATGCAATACTAAATTAAACCGATTTTGGGATTCAGCGGAAGAAAGTTCGGATAATTCTGGCTGCTTGCCCACTATCAATTCTAATTCGGGAATTACATCAATAACGACTTGAGCGTTAACTCCAACTGCTGTTAATATTTTTTCGCGCCACTGTTGGAGTTTGACTTCTGTTTCTGCGAGCAATTGCTGCACTAATTCTTGAAAAGCTTTAATGACGGCGCTGTAAGGAATATTTCGCTGCAACTGGTCAAATTTCCCGGCGATGAAATAACCTTTTTTTCGGGTAATGGGTTTGTAAATTTCTTGTACTAATGCTGATTTGCCAATGCCGGAATATCCGAATACTAACATCATTTCGGAATGTGGTCGGCTGTTGGGGGATGGCTGAGTTTCTGAGGTTAGACTTTCTGCTTCTTCCTGCAAGCTACCTGCAACTCGCTCAAATGCCGCCAGCAGGCTTTCTATTTCTGTTTCTCGGCCGTAAAGTTTTTGAGAAATTTGAAACTTATCTGAAATATCGTGCTGACCAATAGAAAAGTCTTCTATCTTGCCTTGAGTGTGCAGTTGAGTGAGACATAACTCTAAATCTGCTTGAATTCCCCAAGCGCTTTGATATCGCTCTTCTGCTATTTTTGCTAACAGCTTCATTACGATATCTGAAACAGGTTTAGGAATCTCTGGATTGACTTCTTGGGGCGGAAGGGGTTGTTTAGCGATGTGACAGTGTACTAATTCGATCGCGTCATTACCTTCAAAAGGCAGTTGATTGGTTAGCAGTTCGTAAAAAGTTGCACCTAGGGAATAAAAATCAGCGCGGTAATCGATGCCGCGATTCATTCTTCCGGTTTGTTCGGGTGCGATATAAGCTAAAGTTCCCTCTAAAACGTTGGGACTTATTAGGGTAGGATTTTCTATAGACAAGACTGTCGAAATGCCGAAGTCAATAATTTTGACTTCCCCGGTTTTGGGGTTGATAATTATATTAGATGGGTTAATGTCTTTGTGGATAATATTAGCGCTGTGAATCTCACCCAACATCTCGACAGTTTTGATAGCGATGGGGAGAAATTCCGCTAAGGTTATCTGACGTTGCTGCCGCCATAAACTTAAAGATTCAGCGCCCTCATCCTCGAAGACGATGGCAAGAGAATTATGATATTTTTCTAAGCTGTAAGCTTTAACAAAGCCTGAGAAATTCAGAGTTTGACTGATTTGGTATTCCTGCTGGTATCTCAGCAGTTGTGCTGGCGTTGGCAATTCTTCTTTCAGCAGCTTGAGGATGATCGGTAGGGGTTCGGCGTAGCCGTCGCGTAGCGAATCGCGATCGCGAATTCCGCGATAAACTAAGGAATTTTCGCTTTCATAGATTTGGGCTAAAATCTGATATCCGGGAATACCAAGCATAGTTTAAATTGTCCGTTTTGAGCTTTTGCGCTTTCTGTGCAGCAGTTGCAACCCCATCTTGCCATTATTGCTCATATATGACTGCAGTGGGAGCTCGATCGCTGCCCCTGCATAAAAAACGACTGTTTGCAAAATCGGGGTGCTTCCTAGTGCGAGAGATTCAAAAATAGCGAGAGAAGAGCTTTGGATATTTTGGGAGATGTCTATTGTTAACACATTTGATAGGAAATGGATATTACTCCTGACTTCTGACTCTTGACTCAGGACGAATGCTAGATATACAAATATTTCTGCCTTCTCCCCATGATGTAGGGTGCGCGCGGCGCACCTTACACATCTGGAATCACCTATAACCTAATGATTGCAACTTAATTTCAACTACAAATATTTCTGCAACAACAAACCCATTTTCTCCTTAGTGGCGGCCGGCACTTGGTCCAGCCGAGTCAGAATTGCATATTTCAAAGCTGAATGTGCATCAGATACGGGGGGATTTTCTGTTAGTCTACGGACTGTTTCTTGAATGACTTTTTGAGCATTCTCTGCATTGCGGTGCAAATTTGCTATTACCATTTCTACAGTTACGCTGTCGTGATCTTCGTGCCAGCAGTCGTAATCGGTGACTAATGCTAAAGTTGCGTAGGCAATTTCTGCTTCTCTGGCTAATTTTGCTTCCGGCAAATTTGTCATTCCGATGACTGTCGCCCCCCAACTGCGGTAAAGGTGGGATTCTGCTTTTGTGGAAAATGCGGGGCCTTCCATGCAGACGTAAGTGCCGCCCCGGTGCAGGGTAACGTCGGTGAGGTTCAAGGATTCGATCGCACTTGCCAATACTTTAGCCAATTCGCCGCAAACCGGATCGCCGAATGTGATGTGAGCAACAATTCCTTCTCCAAAAAAGGTAGAAACTCGATTTTTTGTACGATCGATAAACTGATCCGGCACTACCATATCTAAAGGTTTCGCCTCTGCTTTCAGGGAACCAACCGCCGACGCTGAGATTAAATACTCAACTCCCAAACTCTTCATTGCATAAATATTGGCGCGATATGGCACTTCTGAGGGCAAAAAAGTGTGGTTGCGGCCGTGTCTAGCCAGAAATGCTACCGACGTACCATCCAATGTTCCCACAATTGCGGCATCCGATGGCGCTCCAAAAGGTGTATCAATTTTCACCTCTTCAATATCCTTGAGGGCCTCCATTTTATACAAACCGCTGCCGCCGATTATTCCGATTTTTGCTTGTGCCATTTTTACTTTCTGCCTGAGTTTTACAAGAGTGATTCTATCGGGCCATCGTTAACTTGGCGTAAAGATAATTGAAGATTTCGTGACAAAAGTCACCCGATATACACCATATTGTCACCAAAAGTATGTGATATTAATCACAGTATAACTTCACAAAATCTTTAAAAATAAAAGTACATAGTTCTGTTATCTACTTTTAGCGTGTTAAGACCATGACAGTCAGCTCTGCTAACTTCCCCAAAATCTCGATCGAGGCGATCGTCCAGCGCATCTTTGCTTTTCGGCAAATTACTCCCCTTGACAGACGGCTGCTGAAGTCAGCAATGCTAGCCGAGAAAGGTCTTAACGAAAAAGACCACTCTCACATCAACCGAGTGTGTCAGGGCATCCGAAACGGATTGATTTTAGTTGTGGAATAACTTTGCTACACTATCTATTGCTAGCTCAAGAAGCTATTTTAAAAGTTGTGTTTAAGTCTGTATCTCCGGGAACTGAGTTCGGGCGATGTTTTACTATTTTTCGGCGCGCGATGAATCTACATCACAAATAATATTATTTCCCTCTTATCGCTCAAAGTTCAACAGCCAAAAGCCTGTATAAGTCATGCCACTATCATCGGGCTGCACTAATAAAAAATGTAATCCTTTACTTAATTGCTTGCGCTGTTGGTAAATTTGGGCCGCCGCTTTCACCTCGCTATCTTCAAAAGTAGCAACAACCCACCTATCTACTAACCCAGCTTCCAATATCAATCCGTCGGGTTCTCCAGCGATATAATTCAAAGCAAAAGGTTTGGCGTCCTGAAGCCATCTAGCCAAGCGCATAGACTGGCGTCCACCGTCAATCACAACTCCCGGTACGGGTACTGTTGAGGCCAAGCCCAAATTCAGCGGTAACAGCAATTCTGGCATTTCCAAAATTGGCAGGGGACGCCCTTGGAAAGCCTCTTCAATGTCACCGGCGGGTAGGGAAGCAAAACGCCAGCCATCGCCCCAGAGGTTTTCGGGTAAGGGTACGGGCGGCGGCGAGTCGAGGGCGATCGCACTGTAAGTTTCACCTGTATAATTAGGCATACTCGAATATTCTTTGGCGCGTTGTTGCAGCAGCAGTTTCAGAGCCGGAGTGCGCCGAGTCGCTTCTACCTTGACGCCCAAAACTTTGCCCGCAGCTTCGATTAAGCCCAGAGACTGAGGCCTAAATACTTGAATTAAGTCCGGCAACTTCTGAGTTTGAGCTTGCTGCTGCAACTGCGAGGCTAGCCAATTAGAATTTGCGTCCCCCTGGCGGCAAACAGCGCTAAATTGAAAACTGCCTTCGGAGTCGCAAATTAAGAGTTCCCACAGTGGTTTGCCAGTTTCGTCTTGGAGAGGGCGGCGGTAAAAATCGGCTTGCCAAATACGCATAAATAATTAAAAATTAAAATCTCTAACTCGATTATTTTAGTATAGCCTGGTGACAATCCGATACAATACCGAACTCTCAAAAAAAACTTCTAGCGATATATTCTCAGTTCATATTTAAGTTTTATTTCAATATAGCAATCCTAAATCCTTTGTAAATTTCTTACTCCCTCCCCTTACCAAAGGGAGTGTTGGGGTGGGGTAAAAAAATTACGACTGATGCGAGGATTGCTATATCTAACACCAGTCAAAAAAACTGCAACTGTAGGCCCGCGATCCAAACCGTGGTAGTAATCAGTAATTCCCCATTCTAAAATCTAAAATCCCAAATCCCAAATCTAAAATCTAAAATCTAAAATCGAATAAAGGCTCGCTTAACCATTTTCCCTTAGCAATTAGCCATTCCCCAATTTATTTAAGATGGTGAACCAAATACATATCCAACTCGCCTTTATTTTTAGCATAAATTTTTCCTCGGTATTCGCATTCAAAAAAATCTCTAACTAATTTAAACGTGTCGTGAGAGATATTGATATTTCCAGGTACGCCGGAAGATTCCATCCTAGAGGCAATATTAACTGTATCTCCCCAGACATCATAGGAAAACTTTTTATGACCAATTACCCCAGCAAGTATTGGGCCTGAATGAATGCCAATGCGGATATCCCAATAAGGGATATTTTGTTGAGCTTTATGCCATTTTCGCAAATCCATGAACTGTCGAATTTCTATCGCCGCAAGTACAGCGTCAAATGCGTGTGTTGGGCGAGGCGTAGGAATTCCGGCAGCGCACATATAGCTGTCGCCAATAGTCTTCAGTTTTTCCATAGAGTATTTATCCATCACGCGATCGAAATAAGAAAAACAATAATCTAGTTCGTCAACTAACTCTCGCGGCGTCATTTTTTCAGATAACTGAGTAAAGCCTTTAAAGTCAGTAAATAAAACCGATACGTTATCATAATAAAGTGGTTCGACTTTGCCGTTATTTTTGAGTTCCTCGGCAATCTCAACCGGCAGCACGTTCAACAGTAGCCGATCAGATTTGTGCTTTTCGGCATCGAGTTCGGAATACAGGCTATTTATCTCTTTAAAACGTTCAGCATTGCGGATAGCTGAGGATAGTTGCAAAGCCAAAAGATAGCCAATTCGTAAATCTTCTTGAGTGTAAGCTCGTGGCTTGGTTGTGGCAAAATTAATTGTGCCTAAAATCTTACCTTCACTTTCCAAAGGAATGATAATTTGCGAAGCGTAGGGAGATAAAATAGCAGTAGCACCCGCTTCTTGAATTAATTGAGGTTGACGTGTGGTGAAAGCCTTGTGAATAGGCCCACCCTCTGGGAGGGCTCCAATATCTACAGGGATATGCCGGCCAAATAAGGTCATGCAAGCGTTAGTGCTGTGCAGGCAAACGCTACAGTGTTCAAAGTCTAGCAACCATTTGGCTTGCTTGCCTAGTACCCGCAAAATCTGGTTGAGATCGAGGGTGCGGTTAATGGCCGTGGCAACTTCGTTGACAGCGGAAATGCGGATGGAAAGCGCTTGAGCTTCTGCTAACAAACGCCGGGCTGTCAACAGAAGCTCTTCTCGATCTTGATCTTCTAGCCGATCGCCCATAATATGGGTATAAAATATAGATTACAAAGCATCTATTTCGAGGGCTATTGCATCAGTATATCGGTTGACAAAGCTAAACAAGTCTGCTGTCGCAATAATCTCAAAAATTTCTGAATCATCAAGTCCTAAATCCCGCAGGTTTTGGTACTCAGTTTCTGTCATTTCCAGGGGTTTGGTAGCAGCCAGCAAGCCAAAGGTAATTACGGCTTTATCACGTTTTGGCAAAGGGCAGTTGGCAAAGTCAGAAACTAGGGTTCGCAGTAGTTCTTCGCTCATCCCCAAGGCTGACAATCCGTGCAGGTGAACTTGGAGAGCGTACTCGCTATTATTTGATTGGGAAATAGCGACGCCGACCATTTCTTTAAGCGTGCGGGGTAAGTCTCCTTGCAGGATGGTTCCCCGGAATTTTTTCCAATTTGCTTCTAATAGGTCAGGGTTGATTGCCATTGACTTGAACAGGTTGGGGACGATGCCAAACCCCAAGTCTGTCAATATTTCTTCGTACACTGCTTTCGCTTTAGGATCGGTAAGTTGCTCGTATTCTACAAGTGGAAAGTGTGTCATTGTTTTGTTTAAATTTACGGCAGTTAATTTTGGTTTGGATTTACGTATTTGTTATGTAACACCACTCAAAGGGCGATGTTACGAGTTATCTTGGCTTGAGTGGGATTGATGATAAAATGCACCGCTGTAAGCAAACCGCGAATCATGAAGATGAGTTAGCAACAAATCTGATTCTTGAGGCTGGATTAAACCTGTAATTATAGCAGTAACAGGAGCCCATAAAATTCTGTTGCGATCGGGTTCTAGGGCTAATTTTAGATTCTCCCAATGGTTGTTGTCAAGTGTCGGCAATTCATCGGGCGCGACGGCGTGAAATCTTACCACAACTCTTGAATTAGAGATTGCTGTTCTGTTCGCTAATTTTTAGGCAAAAAACACTGTTCGATCAATCAATCCGGCTCCACAAATGCCCTGAATCTTATGCTCCGGCGCGTGCACAGGGGAAGAAACAAAACGCTGTGCGATCGAGTTTATTGAATTAGTCAGATGCTCGATCGACAACCCATGCCCCAGCCAAGCTACGCTAACGCCTGCGACTGGAGTTATTATAGATAAACTGTAAACTTCTATCATTGTCGCTGCATTTGCTATGAACCCTGCCCTGACTCAATTTGGCGCTCAGATGTCCCACCTCACGGGAGTTCGGGCAATTATGAAAGATATTATTGAAACTCTCAGAGCCGGCAGCGGGCAGGAGTTTATCAATTTGAGCGCCGGAAATCCGGTGATTTTGCCGGAAGTCGAGCAGTTGTGGCGCGATTGCACTGCGGAACTTTTGGCGAGCCCGGAATACGGCGAGGTGGTTTGTCGCTACGGTTCCAGTCAAGGTTATCAGCCGTTTATCAATGCGGTTTTGGCGGATTTCAACCAGCGTTACGGATTGAATTTGACAGATCGCAATATCTTAATTACTCCCGGTAGTCAATCGATTTACTTCTACGCAGCCAACGCTTTCGGCGGCTACACTACCAGCAAACAGCTTAAAAATATTGTTTTACCGCTGAGCCCAGACTACACGGGTTACGGCGGCGTTAGCTTGATTCCCGAAGCGGTAGTCGCCTGCAAACCCACCCTCGATATTGATGCAGCCGCGCACAGGTTCAAATACCGCCCGGATTTCAGCCAACTGTCGATCGACCAAACCACCGGTTGCGTCATTTTTTCCCGTCCCTGCAACCCCACCGGCAACGTTCTCACCGACGACGAAGTTAAGAAAATTGCCGATTTAGCGGCCGCTTTCGACGTGCCGGTGTTCGTAGATTCCGCCTACGGCCCTCCCTTCCCAGCTTTGAATTTTACCGAGATGACGCCGATTTTTGGCGGCAATATCGTGCACTGCATGAGTTTGTCGAAAGCCGGATTACCGGGAGAAAGAATCGGAATTGCGATCGGCGATGAAAAAATAATTCAAATATTAGAATGTTTTCAGACCAATATGTGCATTCATTCCCCGAGATACGGACAGGCGATCGCAACTCGTGCCATTGCTTCCGGTGCTCTTGCCGACATCTCCATCAACGTAATTCGGCCGTACTATCAAAGTAAATTTGCGATCGTAGAAACCACTCTAGAACAAGCAATGCCGAAAGATTTGCCGTGGTTTTTGCACCGGGGCGAAGGAGCAATTTTCGCGTGGTTGTGGCTGAAAGATTTGCCAATGACTGATTGGGAACTGTATCAAGAGTTGAAAAAAGTCGGCGTAATTGTCGTGCCAGGAAGTTCTTTCTTCCCCGGTTTGCGGGAAGATTGGCAGCACAAACATGAGTGTTTACGCATCAGTTTGACGGCGACAAATGATGAGATTGAAACTGCTATGAAACGCTTGGCTCAAATGGTAGAAAAGCTTTATCAGTCAGTTGACAGTTGACAGTTGACAGTTGACTGTTAACATTCCCCATACTTCGGGTACGCGGTTCCTGAGCGACTCGTGCTGAGCGTAGCCGGAGTAAGTCGAAGGGCAGTAAAAGTTACTACTTACCAATTACCCATGACCGCTGAACATGACTTTTTCCTTGGCAGAGCGACTACAATTGAAATAATAATTAGCAGCGCGGTGGGTTATGGCAGTGCAATTACTCAAAAGGTTGTTGACCGTAGAAGAATATCATTTAATGGGCAAAGCTGGTATTCTTTCCGAGGGCGATCGGGTTGAACTGATAGAAGGAGAACTTATCCAAAAGGCAGCCATTGGAACTCGTCATGCTTCCTGTGTGAGACGATTCATCGGACTGTTCAGCGAAATTCCCAGAAACCGGGCTTTTCTGGATGTGCAAAACCCCATCCAGTTGAGCGAGCGAACCGAACCCCAACCTGATGTAGTATTGCTGCAACCCCGGGCTGATTACTATTCAACAGCACATCCAGTACCGTCAGAAGTTTTGCTGTTAATAGAAGTATCCGATAGCACGGTTGATTACGATCGAGATGTGAAAGTTCTGATTTACGCTCGATCGCTAATTCAAGAAGTCTGGCTGGTAGATCTAGAGGCACAATGTTTAGAAGTTTACCGCCAGCCAACTCCTAATGGTTACAGTTTAATCCAAAAATTTTGGCGGGGTCAACAAGTTGCGTCGCTCGCCTTTCCTGATGTGGAAGTGAATATCGATTTCGTACTGGGATAGATTCGGATTATAGGTTATAGAAAACATTCCCAAGTCGCCATTTTTCAATTAAACCACCCGATAAACAAAACTCAGAGTTGCCCAAACATTCACATCCAAAGCCCAATCATCCGTCGAGATTCCCACTTTCTGCACCCCCGGAATGCTAGCCGCGTGCAAATCTTCGAGTACCGCCCGCGCCACATTTAAAGGATTCAACAACACTCGAATTGGCAGGGCATCCCTCGTTTGCTGCATTTCAGCTTCTATTGCAGCCAGAGTTTGAGCGAAGGGACTCTCACTAAATATAATGATAGTTTCCGCAAGTCCGATCGCCCCAGATACCGCCCACCCAACAGCCCCAGCCACCGGCCCCGTCACATTCTCCCCAGGAGTGATCGCCCGCGACATCCCCCTCACAGCATCTTTGCCCTCAGGGCCGAGCACGGACAGCCTTCCCGCGCAGTCCGAGCAAAACACCGCAAAGTAAACCGGGCGATCGCTGTCGTTATACAACCTGTAGCTAACTCGGCTGCCCTCTGGCAAACTTAGTATATGAGCGCTTGCCGATTTCTCACTTTCCCCGCTCAGCGGTTCCAGCCGATAATCACCGCCGCCCCGCACCGGCTCTCGCTGCGCCACAGCCCGCGCTTGCGGTGCGAGAGTTGCCACAACCGCCCGCACCTTCAGGCGCGAAGACCCCTCATTGACTGTCAGCCGCAGCAACTTCCCAGCCTGCAGCGCTTTCAACTGCGGAGTCAAGCGCTGCACCGCCACCTTGACTGCTTCTCCCCCGTCGCCCTCAGTAACGGGAATCAGCATTTGAGCCAAAGAAAACAAACCGTAACGGCTTTGATACAAAGCAGGCTCGTGAGGCGAGACTGTTTCGGCTAAAGTTGTTTCCGGGACTCTGCCGAACCGACAGTCAGCCAATTGCTCGCTGCCTACCGCCGCAAGTTGCGGCAAAGTCGAGAAAGCACTGGTGGCGTCCACCCGCTCGATGCGTTCCAAACCCGAGTCCAAAGCTACTGTCAAACCGATATTTCGCGGCAATACCCGAATTTCTTCCCTCACCAGTTCGCCGACTGTTAATTGGCCGAAAGTTCGATCGAACCCGTCTAAAACTTGGGCTTTAGCAGAGAGGCCCGTGCGTCCCCGCAGCAAAAGCCTCGCGCCCTCCGAGGAATCCACAGCAAACACAGAACCCCCGCAGCACTCCAAAACCCCGGGCGACAACCCCCCCAGCCACAACTGCACAGTTTTGCCCCCCTCTTCCACCGCCGTCACAGCGCCGTCAGATGCAGGGGAATTCAAAATTAAATTTGAAAAATTCACCGCCGGCGCGGCTGTTAAATCGTGATGGCGCATTTGCGGTTGCTGCGATAACCCCGCGATTTGCTCGACATTACCCGCGGCGCGACTGAAATTGACGCTGAAGCTGCTAGCGGGAGTTGCCCACCACAAAGTTTGGGTGAGGGCGTAGGTAAACAAACCTGCGGTAAATCCGTTCCACTCTTGTTCGGCGGCGAGTTGGGAATCCGCACCCGCGGCAAGTACGGTGGCCGCAGGACGGAGATTTGGGCGGGAGCGGAGGTCTTGGGCGAACGTTAATTCTGCGAGGCTTGGCTCCCCGATGGTGGGGCGGGGGCGGGAGCGTATGCGAAAGTTGCCGTTTTTGGGGAAACCCGGATAGGTGTAGCTGGTGTCGAGGATGGCGATCGCATTTTCTGTCGCGAGCGATCGCATCAACAGCAGCAGCGTTTCCTCTAAAATATCGTTCACCGCCCGGTTTGCTAACAGCGGCAAAACATCATCCGCCGGCACCAAACTGTTTTGCATTATTCCCGGAGACTCAGCCAAACTAACTCGGCTACCGCAGCCGCTAAAGTGAAAAACTACCACGTCACCGGGTTTTGCTTGTTCGCTCAAGTGAGTCACAAAAGCCGTCTCGATATTGTCCCTGGTAGCTTGAGCGTCCGTCAAAGTCAGAATGTCCGACGGCGCAAATCCAAACCGATAGATCAGCAGTTCCCGCTGCAATTCCACATCCGTGACGCAGCCGCGCAGGGGCGAGTCAGGATATTTGTCAACGCCCACCAATAAAGCCAATTTGCGGGCTGTCGGCTGGGCTAAGGCTTGGAGGTAGCGATCGTCCAACCGCAGCCACAAAGCCTCGCTGATGCCGATGGCGGCCAGCACCCGGCCAGCTTGCTGCAAAAATTCCCGCCGCTTCAGTCCCATTTTTAAATAGCTTTAAATTTTAAATTGTGAATTTTTAGTTAACTTCCCCTCAAAAATTTTAGGGAATTTAATTAGGTTGTGAGTGTTTAGTATTAAGATAATTTTTAAGTTTTAAGTTTTGAGCTTTAAGTTTAAAACTGTAAAATTTAAACTCAAAACTCAAAATTAAAACTATGCAGAATGTCGCCCACACCACATTTCAAGATCTAAATCTCGTAATTGAAAATATTCATTGCCTTGGCTAATTCTGCCGCGACTTCCGGCCGGGAAAACTGCGGTGGTGGCAATTTTCCAGCGCGCAGCATTTCCCGCACTTTGGTTCCCGACAAATGCACCCGTTGTTCGGGAGTGCTTGGGCTTGTTTTAGTTGTAGCCATTTGTTCTGTCAGTGTGCAATAGAAAGCGTGCTCGAATTTCATCGGCACAATTCCCAATTCTCCGGGTTCAAATTCATCAAAAATATGTTGGGCATCGTAAGTGCCGTAATAATCGCCAACTCCAGCGTGATCGCGCCCCACGATAAAGTGAGTGCAGCCGTAGTTTTTGCGGATTAAAGCATGAAAAATTGCTTCTCGTGGCCCGGCGTAGCGCATCGCCGCCGGATTAATTGCCAAAATTACGCGATCTTTTGGATAGTATTTTTCTAGCAGAATTTCGTAGCAGCGCATCCGCACATCAGCCGGGATGTCGTCTTCTTTTGTCGTCCCGACTAGCGGGTGCAGAAACAAGCCGTCTACTGTTTCTAAGGCGCATTTTTGGATGTATTCGTGTGCCCGGTGGATGGGGTTTCGGGTTTGGAAACCGACTATGGTTTTCCATCCTTTTTCTTTGAACAGTATTCTCGATTTCGCCGGGTCAATTTGGTATTGGGGAAACCGGGCGTCTAGTTCGCGTTCCAGTAACCAAACGTCGCCTGCGAGGTTAACGGGTCCGGATTGGTCTACTACTTGGACGCCCGGGTGTTTGAGGTCGTCGGTGCGGTAGACGTTGAGGGCTTCTTCTTCTTTGCTGTAGTGGTATTTTTCTGCGAGTTCCAAGAGTCCGACAAATTCGCCCGCCGGCGAATCGAGGCGCACTAAAGTTCCTTCTTTGAGGGTGTCGGCGACTGCTTGGCTGACACTGAGGGTGATGGGAACCGACCAAGGAAGGCCGTTGGAGAGGCGCATTTGTTTAACGACCGATCGATAATCAGCTTCGTTCATGAACCCTTTGAGGGGACTCAGGGCGCCGATGGCGATCATTTGCACGTCAGAGATCGATCGATCCGAAAGCTGGACTCGCGGTAAGACTTCTGCTTTGTCGAAAAATTCTTGTCTTTGGTCTAGTGTGGCAATGCGGTTGACCAGGATGCCGCCGTGAGGGGCAATGCGGTCTGAATGCTGGCTCATGTCGATTTGAAGTTGTGGGTTTTAGCTGCCAGAATACATAGTATCAAGCGGTGGCTGCAATTCTACATTTTTTAATTGTTCTGGACTTGTGCAGAACGCTGCTTTTGTGGCGCTGTAATTCTTTAACTGTAAACTCCCGCGCTCAAAACTCTAAACTTTCCGGTCAAGTCTGTACTTGAAATTCTTCCGGATCTATTCCCCAATTTACCCAGCTAATCGCTTCTTTAGCAGATCGCACTTCGGGCGGCACTCGCAAAGCGTGAAGGTGTCCCGTACTCGGACAAGTCATCTTTAACAAATATATTGGCTCTGCCTCAAGATTATTCTCAATTTTCAACAAAGTATATTCTTGCCAAGTATCCAATTCGATGGTTTGCAATTCCTGACAAATTCTCGGATAGCCGATCGCCTGAATCAAAACTCGCCGTACTTCAGCATTCTGTTCTGTTAATAGCCATGAAGCTTGCCAAGACTGCGGCGGAACTTGACCGATTATTTCCGGCAGTCGGACGCCGCGATAAGAGTATACACTGAACTTGTCAGCAAATTCAACCGCTGGTTGGCCTTCTGCGTGGAGCAAATATTCGTTGTCAAAATGAAGTTGGATCGGGCGATCGCACACAAAGCATTTTTTCTCAAACGGGTAAATCCAGCCGCAGTTTTCCACTAAAGATTTAAAGGCTGAGTATAAAGGGCGATCGTACTCCAAATTTAACACGCCAATACAAAAATCCACCCAACTCCCGTGACAGGCTGAGAGTTCGGAAACTATGCTGTTATTATGATAAGTCTGATCGATCAGGAATCTCTGAAATCTTTCACCCAACTTCTTTGCTAATTTGACATAAAGTTCGTCTTTAACATGAAAGTGCAGTTGATTCATCAGTTGAGCGTACAGCGGATTATAGAGTTGGCTGTAAATTTGATTTTCCAGCTCCCTGCCGAGTTGACTTCTTAATATATCGTACAATTCATTATGAATTTTGTTTCTGATTTCACTGGCTGTTCCCAGACCAGAATCGGGTATCCTTAGCGGTTCAACTGCTTGCAAAGCTATGTAAGGGCTGTCACAGAAAATAATTTCCGGTTCAGGACAGCGGATGATATTGTAGGCGGTGTTGATGGCCGCTGTCGCTTGCGGGCGATCAATCAGTTTTATCGAAAGTCCAATTTCTCGCCACTTCTCGCGATAAATCGGAAATAGCGCTGTTTGTTCTGGAGTAATTGCGATCATTTTTACAGATAGATTATTTAATTCGGGGTCAAATATTTTCTACCTCGCATCCGGTAACAAACTATCATTAAGTTTGTAATAACAACGGAATTTTCCCTAACAACCTATTTTATTAGAGTCGTCCAATCATTGGTATAAATTAACGATTGTTTGCAAAACCCCTAAAATCATAGGAATATTATCGAGGCAATAAACATCAACATCAATAATTAAATTATTTCCTTCTAATTTAAGAAACCGCCAGACAACGCCAGTAGTTACGCAGCCAAATACTGCTGGTATGGAATTGTGTTCGCGTTGGTTAAATAGCTGAGCCGCTACCATTTGTGCTGCACACTGTGGCAGACAAGATTCTATTTCTCCGCCTTTCGTTTCTCTCAATGCAAAAACCGGAACTTTAATTTCAAAATCAAACGGAACAGAAGACATTAAAAAGTCGCATTCCCCATTCAATCCCAGCTCAGCATCTACATCAAATGACCAACCAGAAAAAAGAGAAAATTGTCTGTTGTTCCTTTCTCTAAATTCTAACAGAATAGGAGAAATAATCCGTTCTGAACGTTCTTTTGCAGTTGTAACAGCAGTGTTAGAACTAATTTCGATTGCTCTCCAAAGCCATTCGGAGGGTTCTAGAGGAACAACCTTGGCACTCAAAATAGGACTGAGTGATAGATCCAAGCCAAATCGCTCTTCTAATTCTTGGAAAGTAAAGGATTTGTAAGGCATATTTTTCAGATAAGTCGCTGAAACTCTAGATTACTTGGAGAGACCAAGCGAGTTAATAAACGCTAAACACCCTTGTATAGCAACCCTTGCAAAATTTGGTCAACCTCTCTTTTCTTCCTTCTTCTCTCTTCCCTCAGACTTCAACATCAATCGGTTAGTTAAATCCGTTACATAATCCGTTGCCGATCTTCCTTCTAAACATTTAACCACTCAAGGAGTACCCTGGGCGCCGGCAACAAAATCATTAACAAAAGCGCCATCGCCAACAACCCCAAAAAATCCCGGCGATTATCCAATTCGCTAACATCATTCAACGCCGGTTCGTCGTTTAGTGGCGTGAAAAACAAAATAATCGCCCACAGCAGCAAACCCTGTTCCAAAAAAGAAAGCAGCAGCATACAAAGTCTAGCAACTTGCCCGATCGCCATACTCGCTCGCTGGCCAAACATCGCGTGTACGATGTGCCCGCCGTCGAGTTGTCCCACCGGCATCAAATTAAACGCCGTCACGATCAAACCCAAATAACCCGCCACCGCTACCGGATGCAAATTGATCGCTGTTTCCGCATTCAAAGCACCACCCAAGGTTAACTTGCTCAACAAAGTCATCAGCAGCGAAAAACTGGGTTTGAAAGAGTCAAAATTTAACATTCCCGACTTTTCAGACAGCGGTACAATAGTCGAATGATTCAAACCCCAAATTAATAATGGCACTGTCGCCACTAAACCGGCAAGGGGCCCAGCAATGCTAACATCAAATAAAGCTCGGCGGTTGGGAATAGGACTCCGTATTTGAATGAATGCCCCAAAAGTTCCCAAGAAAAAAGGAACCGGGATAAAATAAGGCAAAGTCGTGCGAATTTGGTAAAATCGGGCAGCTAAATAGTGGCCGGATTCGTGAATTGCTAAAATTGTAATTAGAGCCAGCGAGTAAGACAAACCCTGGAGCAACATTGACGGGTTGGACTGCAAAGCTTTTTCAGTAACTCCGGCAATTTGCGAGCCGACAATCGTCGTCGTAAACACCGTGATGAGCAGCAAAGCTAATGCGAAAAATGGCCGAGTTATAGCTTCGGTTTTGACAGGAGTTTCCCCTGATTGATGGCTGGGATTGGGAACTATAGCAAAAAAAGGTTGACCGTTCAAGCTGTTTTGAAATACTACTAAAAAGCGATCGCCAAAAAGCCTCTCCACATTCTCCCGAATTGCCTGATAAGCCGCCTCCGGGTTCGTCCGCAACTGTCCGCGACAAATTACAGCCTGCGGTCGAAATTCCAAATCTCGCAAAAAATAAATTGACCAAGGAAAACAATCGCGCAAACTCGCTTCTTCTTCTTGATTTATCGGGCGCACGGGCGGTTTTGGCTTTACAGGTTCAGTCGCAGAGTCTGCTACCTGCTCAGCAGTTTCGGCGGTAATTTTCTTGCGCCCCAACTGTACCAAAAACCAATACAAAAAAGGGCAAACCAGAAAAGGTATAATTACCAACTCCGGCGGTACAGTTTTGCTGCTACCGTAAACTAAAATCCAACCACCCCAAATCAGCGCGGGCGCCATCATTACCAGCCACAGCAGCCATATCGGAGTCTTGGTGATGCGGCTGGTGCCGTTCTGCAACAAGAAGTACGATATCAGCCCCAATACGAACAACCATAGTAAAAAGAACATAATATTTATCCCATTCCCTTCTGAAATACTTCCTTGAAACAACAGAGTTTAGTCTCCAAACAACCCAGGCCCGTGCTCGACAATATCCTTGCTTTCCCGCCTAACCGGGAAACCCTGGGTGCAACAGCCTATTTCATTGTAGAAAACCAAACTAACATCCTGGTGGATTGTCCCGCTTGGGATGAGATTAACCAAACATTTTTGCGGGAACACGGCGGCGTGCGACTGCTGTTTCTCACCCACCGTGGCGCTATCGCCAAGGCGCGGGAGATTCAGGAAGCCACGGGGTGCGAGATCCTGATTCAAGAACAGGAAGCTTATTTACTGCCGGGTTTGAAGGTGACGGTTTTTGAGCGAGAATTTGTTGTGAGCGATCGAATGAAAGCATTTTGGACTCCTGGCCATTCTCCTGGTTCCTCTTGCCTTTATCATAGTGGCAGCGGTGGAGTGCTGTTTTCGGGTAGGCACTTGCTCCCCAACCGAGAAGCCGCCCCAGTACCGCTGTTGACAGCAAAAACTTTTCACTGGCCTAGGCAAATTAACAGCGTGAAGTCAATTATTGATCAATTTTCGCCGGAAACTTTACAGTATATTTGTCCCGGTGCAAATACTGGTTTTTTGCGGGGAAAAGGATCGATCGATCGAGCTTTTGAGCAATTAGCCAATCTGGATTTAGCTGTTTGTTTGCAGTCAAAACCTGAACCATAAATGTATGCTGCAACATCAAAAAATGAGCTGACGCGCTAATTATAGCGGTAAGGTGCGCCCTTACGCACCCTACATTATTCTGCAATCTCTTAGAGAGGAATTTCGTTGGTGAAGTAGCGGTTTAACCGCCGATTCTTACCGTGGAAAAAACTGTGGAAAAAACCGAAAAACAAAAAATGCTCGCCGGCGAATTGTATTTAGCTGCTGATGAGCAATTAATTTTAGATCGCCAGCGAGCCCGCCGCCTCGCCCGAACATACAATTCTACCCGCGAAGACGAACCAGACAAGCGGTTAGAAATTCTCGCAGAATGGTTCGGTGCAGTTGGCCCAAAAGTTGAAATCGAGCCACCTTTCTACTGCGACTACGGCAGCAATATTTATGCGGGAAACGGATTGTATATGAATTTTGGCTGCGTGATTCTCGACTGCAATCGAGTTAATATTGGCGAGAATTTACTGTGCGGGCCCAACGTACAAATTTACACCGCTCTTCACCCCACAGACCCGGAAATGAGGCTTTCTGGCCTAGAACTCGCCACTGAAATTAATATTGGCAATAATGTTTGGATTGGTGGCGGCAGTATTATTTGTCCAGGAGTCACTCTTGGCGACAATAGCACGATCGGCGCAGGCAGTGTTGTGGTCAAAGATATTCCCGCAAACGTCGTGGCGGCGGGGAATCCTTGCCGAATCCTCCGGCATCTACCTTGATGTGGTACGATCGACACAATCGTGCGATCGGCTCCTTGGAGCTTCACCAAAAAATTTTAGGTTTAGAACAGGCGGTTTGAGATTTTTCACGTAAAATCCCCAAAAAAAACCGTGCAATAAATCTAAAATCTCAAATCTAAAATCGCTTAATATCAAATCCGTTAGCATCGGAATAGTAAATTCGAGTTCACTGTTGACGGTTGACTGTTCACGGCGTCAACAGTCAACCGTCAACAGTCAACATCATTCCGGTGTAACCGGAAATGATATAATTTCTCGTTCCCGGTTTCCACACTACCAAGCTTTTCTTATGACGACTGCCACAGTTTATTCCAACGCTCCTGATCTCTGCACCGACGACTACATAGCAGTCGGTGTAGCTACCTGCTTCATCAAAGAAGAAGGCGAAGTTTTTGAAGTGCAAGTAATCGAAGCTATTCCCTCAGCAGCTTTAGAAGCAATTGTAAAGGGAATTCCCACATCCTATTTAATGATTTGCGGGACGACTTTGGGAGCAGTGCTCGACGGCGAAACACCCAAAATGTTGCCAGAATTCCCGACATCAGCTCAGTTTAGCGAAGAATTTGGCTTTCGGGCGATCGCCGCGGCCCGCACTTACAAAATTCGCCCCCAAGCTCAACTTCACATTCCCTTGGGAACAGTTCGCAACGACTTTACTTATTCCTTAGAACGCAAAAGGGTGCTCAACTCCGAGCGCATCATTCGCACTGAAGACAATGTGAAACAGCACGAACACACTCACAAGGTTCTTTAAAGAAATCGCCCAAATGTGGGAATTTAGCACCGAAAATAGTTGTGATTTTTGACGTGAATTAAAGATTTAACAAATTTTTCGTTCATTAATGAAGGAAAAGTTTTGAAGATTTACAGCAATTTCCAGGTTTATGAAGTACGGTTGCAAGGGTTTGTCAACCATTTTGGTAAGTGCTTGGGATTAAGATGTACTTTATTTGCCTGGAATGTGCTGTAATTATTAGAAGAAAAGCCCCACATCTGAACGTAGGGTGCTCTTCAGCGCACCTTACCTAATTTATCAAGCTTACCTAGATCCCATGAAAAACAGATGCTGCGATTGCTTTCCTTCGCAGCGCGAAAGCTAACGCTCCCCGTGAGCAATGACAGAAATACTTTATTGATGAGATCGGGAACGGGTTCACCTAATTTTTAACACTTATTGACAAAACTATTAACTTGTTATTGAAATGTTTAAATTTTCCCAAAACCTGGTAAAATTATATTCCATTTTAATAATGGTGAGCCGATCAGGGGGAAAAATTTTAAAAATCCCGGCAACTATTCAATGCTATAGCGGTTCTCAAGAAAGTGAGGTATGCCCTATGCCCTATGCCCTATGCCCGATAGTACCTCATGTTACTGAGAAAGGCTATAGTAGTTTTAGACTACTGGCAGGTTAGGAATACATGGCAGGTGAACTGAGGGTTTCAATCTTAGAAAGTAGTCAAACCCTGGGAAGCTTTGCGAAAGTGAAGTGGTGAAAATTAACTGAACTATTGCCAGCAAGATTTAAGGGCGAATACCCTCTGCACTACCAAATTGCCCTATTAATTTTGGGCGTAACAATTATGGCAGTTAGCATCGCTGGTTGTATGAGCTATCAAAGCGTTCGTCGCTGGATTCTCACGAATTTAGAGCGAAATGCGACGTTACTGATTCATGGTATGAATCAACTTTTTTCGGAATTTACAAAACTCACCATACTTGGCTTATAGCAATTCCGAAATTTTGAATTCATATCTGTATTGAACAACGCCGTCTTTCATATAAGACAGATAATCCCGAATTTTTTCCACACCCGCTAATTATGAAATAAATGTGATTTAAATATGAATCAATTATGATAAAAGCGCCCGTTTATCAAAATTTAGTGTAGAGTAAAACAGGCAAGAAGAACACTTTACCTATAACATCTAACACTTTTTACAAAAATGGATGCAGCCACTACTATATTACTTTCCTTGGGACTCGCAGCAGATGCTTTTGCTGTAGCTGTTTCCAGCGGTTTAGCAATCAAACACATGAAGGTCAATAAAGCTTTAAAAATCGCCTTATTTTTCGGAGGTTTTCAAGCTTTAATGCCCGTAATAGGATGGCTCATCGGTCTTAGTTTTAGTTCTTTGATAACACCGATCGACCATTGGATAGCTTTTGGGCTTTTGAGTTTTATTGGTGGTAGAATGATTTACGAATCGCTGCAAGGCGAAGAATGCCAGAAAAAGTTCAATCCCTTAGATACGGGGACTTTGATAACGCTGTCGGTGGCGACGAGTATCGATGCTCTCGCAGTTGGTCTCGGATTTGCTGTCCTGAAAGATTCTATTGCTCTTGCGGTGACTGCGATCGGATTCGTGACTTTCTTTCTCGTATTTGCTGGCGTGTTTATCGGGCACAAGTGCGGCAACTTATTTGGCAATAAAATAGAGTTACTGGGAGGTGGAATTTTAATTGCGATCGGCAGCAATATCTTATGGTCGCATTTAACAGCAGCGTCGGCAGTCATCACTCATTAGTTAGTCGTTATTTGTTATTTGTTATTTGTAGGCTTGTTCCTGGTTACCAGGCAGGGTAAACGCATCTTAATTTCAACCTAAAACATGATAAGATTAAGTATTTAGCTAAATCAAGTGCGTAATTCATA
>NZ_JAUBPU010000074.1:0-24555 GCF_036700885.1 Microcoleus sp. S13_B4 | reverse complement strand
AACCTATCTTTAGTTGAGTTTGAATATATCGATCGCTTCTGTTCTTAGTTTGCGATCGATTATTCAGCAAACCCTACATAACCGTGTTTTGTAGGGGCAGTCCCCTGTGGTTGCCCCTCTCCATGGAATTATTCATATTTCTATTCTCGACCTCTGCGTGAATCAGCGTCAATCCATTGTCATCTGCGGTTGCGAAATGATCTTTTTTTAACCGCAGATGAGGGCAGATTAACACAGATTAACGCAGATTAATTATATCAATCACAACCGGAATTGGGTTCCGACCTCTATTCACGAACGCCTATCTCACCACCGAATTAAAAATTGTTTTCGCCGATTATTCAAATTTCTTGAATATTAACTATCCTCTCTTTTCGATAACTTCTGCCATTCCCTATATTAAACTTTACATTTTAAAAAAATGAAGTCATTGTAGGGGCGGATACACCATAATCTCAGGCTAAAACAAACAATCTCAAAAACCCGCCCCCACCAACGGTAAATAGTATTAATTAGCTGTGACGCATCGGAATTTCTATCTGAATTTTAGTGCCTTTACCCGGTTCGGAAAAACACTTGAACTCTCCTTTGTGCTGCTCTACAATTATCCGATAGCTGAGAGCAAGTCCCGAGTAGATGGGCGGTTCCGCAGCTTGGGCAACCAAAAATGGTTCAGAAAGTTGCGCTGTGATATCTTTGCTCATAACCATGTCGTTATCAGCAATCTCAATAGAAATTCGCTCAGCATCGACCACCTGAGTGCTAATCAAAATCACAGGCTTAAATTTGATTGATTCCAACTCGGCCAACTCTTGAGCAGACTCTTCCAAAACATCGATCGCGTGATTGATGATATTCAGAAAAGCTTGATTGAGCAAACCTGCATAACACTCAATTTGTGGCAAATTGCCGAATTCTTTCATCACCTTGATGTCTCGCCTTCCCTCGCGAGCCGGCAAGCGGTGCTGTAACAACAACAGAGTATTTTCTAAACCGTCGGAAACATCGAATAACTGCCAGCCCGAGCGATCGCTGCGGGAAAAATCCTGTAGCGACAAGATTATTTGGCGGATGCGATCGCTCCCGGTACGCATGGAACTCACAATTTTTAATAAATCGTCGAGTACGAATTCGACATCCATATCTTGTTGTTTTTGCTGAATTTCAGATCCGGGCTCTACTAGCTCTTTTTGATATAATCGCAGCAGTTCAATTAAATCGGTAGCGTAGCTTTGGACGTGAGTTAGATTGCTGTAAATAAAAGTAATTGGGTTGTTAATTTCGTGGGCGATACCTGATACCAATTCGCCCAAACTAGACATTTTTTCAGTTTGCAGCATTCGATCGCGCGACAGCTCCAATTCTTGCTGGGTGAGAGCCAACTGCGCCCTCAACTCGCGCGATTGCTTAGAAGCGCGCACCCGCGCCAATAATTCCTGCTTAACTATGGGTTTAAACAGAAAATCGTCAAAGGGCGCATCCAATTCTGGAACTTCATCAAATTGCTCGGGTGTTGTCAGCAGAATAAAATAGGCTGCCGCCAATTCTCGATCGGCCTTCAGCAGCCGGCACACCTCCAAAAAGTTGATTTGAGGCGAAGTCCCGTCGCAAATTATCGCATCGGGGGACACTTCCCTCGCCAAGTCTAAACCCTCTTTGTCGTCGGAAACGACTCTCACCTGATGTCCCTCTTGGCCAAGTAACTCTTGCACCACTTGAAAAGTCACAGTATCCGCGACGATCGCCAGAATCTTTGCCATACTTCTATAATCTCCACAAATTACTTTTTAGGATACAACCGCCAGAATTGCGCTGACAGATTTAAAATTCCAAAATAGTTCAATTCCATCTAAAAACAGCCGATGCCCTATCCCTCAAAACCAAAAATAGCTCATACCATTTTAGATTTTATATTTTATACTAAAAAATTGGGAATGACTTACTGTATAATAATAGTTGGGAGCTTGCCTACAGTTGCATATTTTTTGGGGACTGGTATCACGAGAATGTATAATTTTAGACGGGTAATGCAAAAATGCAAATTTTCTCCTTCGTAATTAATGGTACATCAGAGCTTTCTGTCGAAAGACTGCTGAGGGCGATCGCAGATACTTTCTCAAATTGCGCCAGGAAACAATAAAAAACTTTAAAATTAATAAATAGTATCGTTAAATTCACCTTCTCGGTCAGCGCCTGGGAATGCCAATTACCAACACCACCTCAACTTTGATTCAAGCCGAAACACTAGAACTATTAGAATGGCCGCGCCTGTGTCAGCACTTGGCTACCTTCGCTGCGACCAAACTCGGCGTCGCCGCCGCCCTAGACCTCCAAATCCCGGCCACTCAAGCTCAAACAGCAGAACTCCTAGCCCAAACTCAGGAAACTTATCAGTTAGAGAGCCGCGCTGGCGGTGCTTTGAGTTTTGAAGGAATCCAAGACATCGGCACTTCCCTGCAGCGAGCCGAACTCCAAGGTTTGCTCAGCGGCGAAGAATTGCTGGCAATTGCTACTACCCTGGCCGGAGCAAGGCAATTGCGCCGGATAATTGACTCTCAGCCAGAGGTGCCGGCGCTCAAAGAACTGGCAGCCCAATTGCGGACTTATCCCGAACTAGAGCAAGAAATCCATCGCTGTATAGACGATCGCGCTCAAGTAGCAGACAGAGCAACTCCTAAATTAGCAGGAATTAGAGTTCAAATGCGACAGTTGCGCGATCGCATTTATCAAATATTGCAGGGGATTTTGCAGCGCCAATCCAACGCCGTACAAGAACAGCTAATTACCCAAAGAAGCGGACGCTTTGTCATTCCCGTCAAAGCTCCCCAAAAAGATGCCATACCGGGCATCGTTCATGATTCCTCTGCCAGCGGCGCGACACTCTACGTAGAGCCCCACAGCACAGTCAATCTTAACAACCAAATGCGGCAGTTGCTCAGACAAGAACAAGCCGAAGAAGAAGCAGTCCGCCGCGCCCTCACGGAGCAAGTCGCAGCAGTCAAACCCGATTTAGACAGATTGGTTGTGGTAGTTACAACTTTAGATTTAGCTGCAGCTAAAGCGCGTTATAGTTTTTGGTTGCAAGCAAATCCGCCGAAATTTATCGAATTGGGAGAGCCAGAATTAGCACCAAAAAATCCCGAAACAGAAGATGAGGGAAAAGAAGATGAGGAAAACTCAGAAAACAGTCAATTATTAATTCGCAACCTGCGATCGCAAATTACCCTGCGCCAGTTGCGCCATCCTTTATTAGTTTGGCAGCAACAGCACGAGCAAGGCTTTCCAGTCGTGCCGGTCGATTTAACGATCGGGCCGCACATCCGCGTCGTCGCCATCACCGGCCCCAACACTGGCGGCAAAACTGTCACCCTCAAAACCTTGGGCTTGGCAGCTTTAATGGCGAAAGCAGGAATGTTTGTTGCCGCCCGCGAACCCGTAGAATTGCCTTGGTTCGACAATATTTTGGCTGATATTGGTGACGAACAATCTTTGCAACAAAGTTTGTCTACTTTCTCCGGTCATATCCGCCGCATCAGCCGCATTTTAGAAGTTTTACAAAATAAATCATCGCAGGCTGAAGGGGAAGAAAAATCAAACCTGACAATTACTAATTCCCAACAGCAAGACGAAGAAGTCACAGATACACAGAACACTGTTTCTGCTCTCCCAATCCTTAAACCTAAATTACAAATTCCCCAACCCCAAATCCCAATTACCAAATCCCAATTACCAATTCCCAAATCTTTAGTTTTGTTAGACGAAGTAGGAGCGGGGACAGACCCCTCAGAAGGCAGTGCATTGGCGATCGCCCTGTTGCAATACCTCGCCCAACATTCCCTATTAACAGTTGCAACTACCCACTTTGGCGAACTCAAAGCCCTCAAATATCAAGACTCCCGCTTTGAAAATGCCTCAGTAGAATTTGACGACAATTCCATGCAGCCAACCTATCGCTTGCTGTGGGGAATTCCCGGACGTTCCAACGCCCTCACCATTGCCAAAAGACTCGGTTTGCTAGCAGAAATTGTCGAAGAAGCTCAAACCTATGTAGGGGGAGCATCTCAAGATGTCAATCAAGTGATTGCCGGACTCGAAGCACAGCGCCGGAAACAGGAGACTAAGGCCAGAGAAGCAACTCAACTGCTACACCAAACCGAAAAACTGCACAGAGAAGTTTCTCAAAAAGCAGCCGCTTTGCAAGAGCGGGAGCGAGAACTAAAAATAGCTCAGGAAGTGGCAGTAAATGAAGCGATAGGGTCGGCAAAATCAGAAATTGCTCAAATCATTCGTCGCTTGCAGTCGGGCAACCAGACGGCTCAAAATGCCCAAGAAGCGACAGAAACCTTAAATCAAATTTCTGAAAAACACCTGCCCTCTCGACAGCAACCGGCTAAACCCAAACCGAGTTTTATGCCGAAAGTGGGCGATCGCATCCGCATTCCCAGCTTGGGCCAAACCGCCGAAGTCCTCAGCGGCCCCGATGCTAACGAAGAGTTGAGCGTTCGGTTTGGGATTATGAAAATGACTGTCAAACTAGGAGAAATTGAATCCCTCGACGGTCAAAAACCCGAAACTAAAGCTCAATTAGCCAAGGCGGCCGCCCAAGCACAAGCACTCGCTACGGCTAAAGCTAAGCAAGCAGCGTCGGAACCTGCAAAACCCAATCCCGAAATTGCCATTCGCACTGCTAATAATTCGATCGACCTACGGGGTGCGAGAGTCTCAGACGCGGAAATCGAAATAGACAGAGCTCTTTCCAAGGCCGTGGAATACGGAGTTCTGTGGATAATTCACGGCAAAGGTACGGGACAGTTGCGGCGCGGGGTTCACGAGTTCCTCGCGAATCACCCGCAGGTTTCCCGCTTTGAGCTCGCCAGTCAAAAAGAAGGAGGTGCAGGTGTGACGATCGCTTATTTACATTGATTTGTGGCAGCCGGTGGCGTAGCATGGTTAGAAGTAAAAATCTCTGGGTTTTGCGGATTGTGATCGATCGAACTTGAAACCGCAACTTTTCACCCGCAACTCCGTCCAGCAGTTAGGATTGCCGGAATCAAAGCAACGAGCTATGGAGACAAATTAACAGATGTGCTGTTGCCCACAGGCCGCAAAGCTTTTATCACTGCATACTGTTTGATATCCTGCCTCAACCTGTCTTAATTTCCCGTGCTGAAGCCATGCGCTCGACCGTAAAGCCCTCCGCTCCCACAAACGAAACGGGCCAATCTCCCAACTGGGAAGAATTGACCCGAAAAGCACCAGAGCCTACCCAGTTGGACAACATTAAAGCCCAACTGGATTTAGTGCTGTTAGCCCTAGAAGCACTGGCAGAAATTGGCTCAGAGGCGATGCTCAAGGTAGCAGCCGAACTGAATTTAGAGCCAATGGTAGCCGATCGGGTAGCTTTGTGGCGGCTGCGCCAATCTAACCCGCTGCGGAAAGGCCATGGAGGGCGCAAAAAACTCGATGTGGAGGAAGCTCGATCGCTAGTTTTGATAAGCTGTCATTTGGCAAAACAGCACCAAGCTTTAATCCGCCGCGCTGTTGCTTTGCTCGAACAAATGGCAGAACAAAACCGCGAACCTCACACAATTGCTTTGCTGGGAGATTATATTGACAGGTTCAGCAACACTTATGGCTCGCGCATGGAAGATGCAGAAAATTTATCGGCCCGAGAACTGAGTGATTTGGCCCTCAAACTCCTGATCGATTTGCTGTTTTACAGCAGTCCCGGCGGCCACCGCCGCCTCTGGCTGGCTCTTCTAGACCGCGCTAAAAATTAAACAACAGCCAACAGTCAGTAGTCAGTAGTCAACAGTCAACAGTCAACAGTCAACAGTCAACGGTCAACGGTCAACAGTCAACAGACTTTCTGCTATGGTTCTCAAACGGTACACGCCCCCCACTTGCACGCTGGAAATTACAGCCAAAAGTTCGCCTCTATCTCGCTGGGCGGGCCAACCGGTGTTTAAATCTTTAAGTTTCGAGCTGCGACTCGACGACCCCAGGCTGCCAGATACCGAACACGTTACTCTCAGGGGCGATCGAATTCAACTCGAAACCCTCCACGAAGCTGTCAGCAACTACGTCCAAAACTTGCTCGGCGAATCCCGCGATTGGGAAAGCAACCTCAACTCTGAAACAGACCGTATCCCTGCGGGCCCAGACTCGCCAGAAGTCGCGCGTAATGCCGTTATATTCGATCGATCCGTCAACACTTCCGAACTAGCAACTTCCGCCCCGAACACTTCCTACCTTCCGGTTCCCCCCCGCTTAGAACCCCGCGGCTTGCTTGCCCACAACTTGTTTTTAGGCTCTTTGAGCGCCGTAGAATCCGGGCCGGTAGTTCCCTTAAGCACCCTGCAACTGTTTGACTTGGCAACAGCACTAGATGACTGCGCCGCCGAAGTGATGGCGCTTCCCAACCTCAACCGCGAGGCCCGACGACCGCTGTCCTCACCCTGGCTCAAGCTAGCAGCAATGCTGGTCGCGATGGCGGGTGTGACGACAGGAATTATCAAAATGCTCGATCGATCCGCCACCTCCCCGCAAACCGCCACAGCCCCCGCTCCAGAAAACCCCCAGCTAGCTGCTGGCGTGTCCCCCAGTCCTATTCCCGCCCTACCGACACCCCCAGCACCAACACCCGCAGCCACACCCGGTTTACCGCCCCTGCCGCCCCCGCCCATCAACACCGCCGCCTCCCCCAGCCCCAGCTTGCCTCCCGTCGCCCTCGCCCCAACTTCCCCCACCAACAAACCTAGCCCCATCCAGCAGCCGCCGCTGCTATTTCCCCCCAACGGCAGCGCAGCCAGCCCCCCCCAGAGCGCCCCAGCTTTCCCTCAAGGGCAAACAATCACAATTCCCGCCCCCGAAGAACCACCCATTGCCGCGCGCCCAGCACCCGCACCAGTACCCTACCTGCTACCCCCCCTACCGCCGAGACTAGCTCCCGCCGTACCGCCCCCCCTGCCGCCCTCCCTGTCTGCTTCCCGATTTCCCGTTCGCCCGCCGCAGCCTTTCCCCAGCCCCATCGAGCCGATTGTCCCCCCCGCCAGTACCGAACTCCCACCCCTTGAGGACGCTCAATCAACCACCGAGTCCAAGGACAACAACCAGGCCGCGGCGAGCCAAAAAAACCGCACTTTATTTGATACAATTCCTCAAGTTTCCGAAGCTAGAACTTACTTTGAGGAACGCTGGAAGCCTCCTGAAGGAATGGAACAAACTTTGGAATACAGCCTGCTGATCGATGAAAATGGATCAATTCAAAGTATTGTGCCGATGGGAAAAGCTGCAGCAGATTATATCGAGCAAATTAATATGCCATTAGTCGGCGAGCCGTTTGTTTCTGCCGTTTCTAATGGAAAAACCCCGAAAATTCGAGTGGTTTTGAGACCAAACGGTCGAGTACAAACCTTTTTGGAAGAGAGTGATTAAACGCTCTCAAACACATTGTGGAGATGGGAAATTCCGGTTAATTGCTAATCTTAAACAAGTTCAAAAAAATCCAATTTTAACGGTGGCTGCTGCAGCCAGCGTATTGGCAGTTGCACCAGTTTATGCTGCACATATCTCTTTACCCGTGCGGGCAGAGTCACCATTGACAAAAGTTGCTGACACTCGTCAACCGATGCTCATTGCACACCCTACAAACTTCCTTCTTCCTTCTTCCTGAAATCCGTTACATCCGTTACAGAATCAGTTGCCGAACTTCCTTCTATATCATCAATGCCCTTTTTTTCTATCCCAAACTTCTCCAATGCAATAAAAAACTGCAATCCCCGCAAAACTAGCTAAAAAATCTTCAATGCTAGCAGTACGATTGGGTAAAATCGCTTGCAGCATTTCTTCCGCAACAGTGAAAATAGTAAAAATTGCGGGCCCGAAAGGAATTGAATAATTAAACAAATTTATCTTTTTTTTGCCAGTTGCTCTATGGCACAGAAAAGATGCTATTCCGTACAAAATAAAGTGGCCGAGTTTGTCATAAGGCGGATGAGCGAGAGGAAAGTTGACTAAGTTCCCCGTATCTGCTAAAAGCATGATACTGAGAAGAATTAAAACGTACACAAAACAAGCAATAATCCAGAATTTTTTTGATAAGTTCATCTTTTTTTTGCCGATAGCAACTAGGGACAAATCAATTCCGCGCAGCGCAAAAATAAAAACACATCTGGTTAATTACGTATTGTATTTGTAGGTGTCTGCCTACCCGTAGCCGCGGGTTAAATTTAATTTGTTTTCACTGTCAAAACTTGGGGAGGCGACGCATCGGGCGGATAAATAAAATCCACTTCGACAAGTCGCTTTTCTCCCGCTTGCATCTCTAATTTTACCAAAGGTTCCCCCTGCTGTCCCCGCCGCTGCACTAAATGCACGTAGCGAGTTTGAGGCAGTTTACTGTCATCAGTATAGCGCACTCTGACCGTCCCCCTAAAAAAAGTTTGAGGTGCCGGAGGTTCTAAAAAACTAAGTCCTCCTGAAGTTAATTTGTCTGTCTTAATTGGAGTTTGAATCGCGACCGTTACAGTTTGATTTTTGCTGGTAGAATTGTACAGCGGCAAGCTGAGACTGTATTGAATTCCGTAATTGCCGTGGGCGCGGTATGCTGTATCTGGGTAGCGGACTAACATCCTGGCACTTTGCACTTGATTTGTGCCCAGCATTCCGCGCGGGAGGCTGCTTAATGGGTAGGAAAATGCTGTTCCGGGTTGGGGAATTGCTAGGTTTGATGTGGCTTGGTTGTCTGAGAGAAGTGCTCGCCATTGTGAACCTAATGCTACACCGGCAACTCGGCCGTAAATTACTTGACCTTCGGTGATTTCTGGCGGTGTGGGAGTTCGATCGCGCGGCCCGGCTATATTACCATTGTCTAATAAGTTTTGCCATTCTGCTAAGTTGGGCGATCGCTCGTTTCCCTGTGCGTCAACTCGGGCAAACATCGCGAGACTGGCAACATAGACTATACCATCGCTGCGTAACCGCATCAAAGTCGATCGACCGTTTAACGGCGGTACTAATCCCCGCACCGGTATCGGATGATTCATCAACAGTTCGCTTTTTCCCGGTGGAATAATTAACCCAGGCCCAAACTCTGACTGTCTTCTTCCTCTGAGAATATCATTCACAGCGCGGCTTCCCGGCCCCGCGTAAATATTACTGTTTGAATTATCGACTTGCGGCGGTAATTCAATAAAAGGTGCATCGGGTTGGCTGAGATAACTCGCAGCTTGCAATATATCTAATTTTACTGGTTTATTGCCCGGATTGTAAACAATTACTCCTTGATACAATGTTCGCAAATCTTCCGGCGAATGTGCGCGGGCGATGTGGTGGGCAAATATGTCGAAACGTCCTTCAAACGGAAAGTTTAAATGTGCCGCCGGAAATCTTTTACCCTCCGGGGGAAATGTCGAAAGCAAAATTCCTTCTTGTAGCACTAATTCGGGACTGTTGCTGTTAAATACTGGTATGTTGTCTAACTGTCCGGGGAGAGGTCGTACTTCTTGGATTTGGATCATTTCTTGAGGTGGGGAAGGGGTTTGGGCTAAGGGAATAATTGATAGAATTGGCAGCATTTTTTGATATTTTTCATGGGTTAGAGGAGATTCTTTTATTAACCGCAGAGGGCGCAGAGGGCGCAGAGGAAGAGAAGAGGAAGTAAATATTCGTGTCAGGCGGGTTGGGTACTGAGATTTTGCTCACTCGTCCCTAGGAGATATTGTGATTTTTACCGCGCCCACTGTTCTAATATGTAATTGTAAAATTTGGCGGTGTCTACTTTATCCATTGCTTGAATTTTTCGCCCTCCTATTTTAACTTGTGTGCGTCCTTGGCTGAGGCCTTCGGTAATAATTTCTGTTTCCCATTCTCGCAGTTGGTAAAATTCGGGATGCGCTAAATAAGCGGTTGCCAAAATGTCCCAAAAATAGTAATCTTGAGATATTGCGAGGGCATAACACTGTCCTGCTAAGTCGGAAATGGGATATTTGCGCTGTCTTGCTAAGAGATTGGAAAATTCTACAGTCAGCGGTACATTATTAGTGATATCTAAAGGACACATGACAACTGGAATTTGGGTTTGCCAAATTCTATCGATTGCTATCGGGTCCCAGTAAGCATTCCATTCCGCCGACATATCTTGTCCGGGTTCCATATCTTTGCTAACATTGCCGATAACATTTAGGGCGCCTCCCATCCAGACAATTTCTTGAATTTTGCTTTCAATTTCTGGCGCGATATCTAAAGCTTGCGCTACTGTTGTTAACGGCCCCGTTACCATTAATGTGACTGGTACGGCTGCATCTCGCAAAACTCGCACCATAAAGTTTTGTCCGGGTTCTGATATTAACGGCGTCTCAATGGTTCCTTTTTCATTTAGAATGGGAAGTCGATCGACTGCAAAGGAATCTCGCCGAAATAACACCGGAAATGGGTTGAGTCCCCGCACCGTACTCGCCGCCACCGGAACTTCTGAACGCCCCATCAAATCAAGGATTTTGCGCGTTGCACTCACCGCCGGTTGAATGTAGCAGTCCGCAGGAGTTACAATTACTCCCAGAGTTTCGACTTCCTCCATTGTCATCAGCAACACGACTGATAGATAGTCGTCAACTGCACCGTCGTGATCCATTAGCACGAGTTTTTTGGACATTTTGCTTCCCCGGTGACTGAATTAGTGTAAAGTACAAATATTAATTTTTTTGTGCGAGAAACACAACTGCCTCAACTATATGAATACAGTATCACCTTACGGCTCTTGGAAATCACCTATTTCTTCCGATTTAATTGTTTCTGGAACTGTCGGACTCGGGCAAATTGCTATTGACGGCGATGATATTTATTGGGTTGAGGGAAGGCCTTCGGAAGCGGGGAGAAGCGTCCTCGTGCGGCGCACTACTGACGGTAAAATCAGCGACGTGACACCCCCTCCTTTTAATGTTCGCACTCGCGTTAACGAATACGGTGGCGCTGCTTTTGCAGTTGCTGGCGGTGTTGTCTATTTTTCTCATTTTGCCGACCAACATATTTATACTCAAACATTAAATTCTCAACCAGAACCTTTGACACCTACTGCTAATTCTCGCTATGCAGATGCGATAGTTGACAAGCAGAGAAATCGCCTGATTTGCGTGCGCGAAGACCATGCAGGTGAGGGCGAACCTGTTAATACTATTGTTAGCATTAATTTAGATGACGGCGAAGATATTCAAATTTTAACTCAGGGCAATGATTTTTATGCTTCCCCTCGTTTAAGTCCAGACGGTTCTCTACTTTGCTGGATTTGTTGGAACCATCCAAATATGCCGTGGGATGGCACAGAATTGTGGGTGGCAGAAATTAATGCTGACGGTTCTTTACGGGAAAAATACTTAGTTGCTGGTGGGGTTGATGAGTCGATTTTTCAACCGGAATGGTCGCCCGATGGAGTTTTGTATTTTGTTTCTGACAAGTCTAACTGGTGGAATTTCTACCGCTGGCCATCGATAACCCCCCTCAATCCCTCCTTGGTAAGGGGGGAAGCAGAGATAGAAACCAGCTTGTGCGAAATGGCGGCTGAATTCGGACTTCCTCAGTGGGTTTTTGGAATGTCTACTTATGCTGTTGTCTCGGAAAGCAAAATTATTTGCACCTACACTCAGCAAGGCAAGTGGTATTTAGCGAGTCTCGATTTGACGACAAAGCAGTTGACAACAATTGACACGCCTTACACTGATATTTCGTCGGTCAAATCGCGGGGTGAAACTGTGGTTTTTCTAGCAGGTTCGCCGACTGAATCTACTGCGATTGTACAACTCAATTTAGCAACAAGCAAACTAGAAATATTGCGCCAATCGAGCAATTTAAGCATCAATCCGGGTTATCTTTCTGTACCGGAACCGATTGAATTCCCCACGGAAAACAATTTGACGGCTTTTGGTTTCTTCTATCCCCCGAAAAATCAAGATTTCGCAGCGCCTGCTGGTGAAAAACCGCCGCTTGTTGTTAAAAGTCACGGCGGCCCAACTGCTGCTACTTCTAGCAGCATGAATTTGAAAATTCAATATTGGACGAGTCGCGGTTTTGCTGTGCTTGATGTTAATTACGGTGGCAGCACTGGTTACGGCCGAGAATACAGAAAAAGACTGCAAGATAGTTGGGGCATTGTCGATGTTGACGACTGCGCTAACGGTGCTAAATATTTAGCTCAAAAAGGTTTAGTTGATGGCAAAAGAATGGCGATCGCCGGAGGCAGTGCAGGGGGGTACACCACTCTGTGCGCTCTTACTTTCCGCGATGTGTTTAAGGCCGGTGCGAGCTATTATGGAGTTAGCGATTTGGAAGCTTTGGCAACGGATACTCACAAATTTGAAGCGCGCTATCTGGATGGATTAATCGGGCCTTATCCTGAAAGAAAAGATTTGTATGTAGCTCGTTCGCCTATTCATTCCGCCGAACGTTTATCTTGTCCCGTTATCTTCTTTCAAGGATTAGAAGATAAAGTGGTTCCGCCCAATCAAGCGGAAATGATGGTAGAGATATTGAAAGCTAAAGGTTTGCCAGTTGCTTATGTCGCTTATGAAGGGGAACAGCACGGTTTTCGCCGCGCTGAAAATATCAAAAGAACTCTTGACGGCGAATTCTATTTCTATTCCCGGGTGTTTAAGTTTGAGTTAGCTGAACCTGTGGAGGAAGTGCAGATTTACAATCTTTAGAAAAAATTAAGTTTGCAGTTGCTCTGTTTGTGCTAAAAAGCAACTGCAAGCTTTAGCATATTTCGCAAATAGGGAATGTGATGTCGTTCACAATTTTTGCTGTTTGCTGTCACAATTTTTGGCTGTTGATTGTCACACTTTTTAAGGAAATACACTGACAGAATATCAGAGTGCGATCGCCTTTTGTTACCGCAGAAACGCCCGATCCCGCCATCGTCGAATTCAGACTTAATCGCTATGCAAACTCCTGTCCACCTGATTCCATCTGCTTTGGGCGAGCTGTTTGCCGAAGTGAATCAAAATGGGTACATTACTCTAGCCGATAGGTATGGTTTGATGGCTGCTATTTTTGACGAAAATTTGCCTGAGGAAGACAAACGCTCGATCGATCGGCTGCTGCGCTCTGTGTGCCGGGGAAAGATAAAATTAGTTAACGAACTGTCTATGATCAGATAAGTGCCGATAATTTTCCTTGACGATATTTTTTAAAATCTCCACAATCAAAAAAAGTCCTAATTGTCTCATAATTAGGACTTCGACCAAGGAAACCATTTTTAATTTGTGAGCGATATAGAACTTACACAAAAAAAGTTGGGCGCGCGAATTATAGTCGTAGGGTGCGCTGCACCTTACATAATTAGATTCTGGCCCAACGAGTGAACAAGTTTAACGTGCAGGTATAGTTGTCGCCAACTGTAACTTGCTCAAACTTTCTTCAGGCTGAACATCCATCTGATAGCTGAGTGCCGAAGGAACCCCGAGTACGCAGCACGGAAAATTATTGCCTAGTTCCCTAACCAGCCGATGGTTGCCAGAACCACAGCCCAAGAACAGTAAATTTGCTGATTCTAATTCAACCACATTTCTCAGTTCTGTAGCAACCCGCCCGATGCGTAAATGAGCTTTGAATAAACCGCGCCATTCCTCAGCCAAACACCGCGCTTGCCACAGCAACTTATCTGCTACCTCGTACTCATTATTTTGACCACAAGTTGCTGGGAAATAATGCGGATCTCTCCAATTTTTTTGCTGGAATACCGAGGGAATTTCGGTTGGTAAAGCGAGCGCAGGCACTGCACACTTAAGGGCGAATTTTTCCTCTAAATCAGACACTTTCTGTGCAGCCAAGGCATTTGCTACAGCCAATTTGCAAGTATCTTCGCGGTAAGTTTTTGGCGATTCGTCGATCACGTAGACGACTTGAACCGTAACTTCTTTAGTTGTTACTAAACGAGTTTGATGCGCCATCCAAAGGGTAATATCCAGAGCTATTTGACTTTGGGGAGAACTGTTGTAACCGACAATAAAATTGATTGTTTTTGCCTGTTTTGGGGATTGGGATTTCTTACAAACTGGTAATGTTGGCTCCGGCAGCAACACCATTTCTTCGGCTAAATTTTGGTATCCCAATGCACTTTCAAAACGCGCTAACATTGTTTTGAGATTCACAGGCTTAACCTCTCTTAAGTGAATTGTTATGTCGATCCGTCGGGTGTTATTCGTCTTGAGTAAAGTAGCGATCGAGAAAATTCAAAGCATAGTTGCGGAGTTCGTAATACTCCTGGGATTCCCGCAACTCTTGGCGATCGCGCGGGCGCGCAAACGGCACTGACAAAATCTCTCCTATTGTCGCCGCCGGGCCGTTTGTCATAAGCACAATGCGATCGGACATATAGATAGCTTCATCCACATCGTGAGTAATCATCATGGCAGCTTGTCTGTGATTTTCCCAGATATCCAGCACCTGTTTCTGCAACTTGCCGCGAGTTAAAGCATCGAGGGCTCCAAACGGTTCGTCCATTAATAACATTTTCGGTCGAATTGCCAAAGCTCGCGCAATCCCAACCCGCTGTTTCATGCCCCCTGAAATTTCGTCTGGATATTTATCGGCTGCCGATGTTAAGTTTACCATTGCTAGGTGTTCGTTGACAAGACTAATCTTCTCGGAACGGCTAAGACTTTGCAAAACTTCATCAACTGCCAGCCGAATATTTTCCCGCACCGTCAGCCAAGGCAGCAATCCGTAGTGCTGAAATACCATCATGCGATCGGCTCCCGGTTTGCGAATTTCTTTTCCTTCCAGTGTAACCATTCCCCCGCTCTGTTTTTCCAAACCTGCCACTATTTTTAGCAGCGTTGATTTGCCACAGCCAGAGTGACCGATTACCGAAATAAATTCGTTTTCTCCAATACTTAAATTGATATTTTCCAAGACGCTAAATTCTGTACCGTCACCATTTTTGTAAGACTTGAACAAATTGTCGATTTCCAGAAATAGACGATCACTCTTGAGGGAACTTTTGGTACTGGTAGAAGTAGAAGTGTATTGGCTCACGGTATTCTCCTAAAAAGTAGTAAAGTGTTAATTAAATTTTCTGGCTGTTGCCTAAATCCTAAAATTGGGCAGTCGGTTTCCACCGACTTTAGCTATTAGCCAGGGACTTAAGTCACTGGCGAGACGGTAGGAAAAGCGCCAAATCTCAAACATTAAGACTGAAAAAAAGACTGAGGGCGGTTTGCTCGAATTTCAAAACTATTCAAATAACCCACCGGATCGCTAGGATCAAATCCCTTTTTATCAATGAAAAGTTCCGCAGGTTCCACTTGGTAATCCTCCTTCGGACAATCGATCGCCATTTCGGCAACAATCTTGCGGTAAAGGTCGGTTCTCCAAGCTTTTTTAGCTAATTCTTCAGCATTTTTTGGCATTTCTTTAATGTGTCCCCAGCGAGCGGCTTGAGTCATCAACCAAATACTTTGAGACTGCCACATAAATGTTGAATGATTTCCCGGTATTTGAGGCAAATTCTTAGGAATGTCATAGAAAATAGTTGCATCTTCCGATTGTATGGTGCGGTCTTTTCCGTCAAACCCCCCATAGTTGTAGTCGCCAACTATTGCCGGTCGCGTAAATTTGTCGATCGGCCCTTTTTTCGGTTTCGCCCCCGTAAACGATCGCTCAGTCAGCAACGCCGCTATTTCATTGCGATTTTCCGGCTTGCTGCAATACTGACAAGCTTCCACCATTGCCTTAACCAGCGAGTAATAAGTCTTCGGATTTTCGTTAATGAATGATTCCATTACTCCCAAAACGCGATCGGGATGTCCCAGCCAAACTTCCTTGCCTTGCACGAAGGTAAAACCCACTCCCAAATTGCCTTGAATTGCCCGCGTATTCCAAGGTTCTGCCACCATGTAGGCTTGCATCGCCCCAATCCTGATGTTCGTTACCATCTGCGGCGGCGGCACAATAATTACCCGAAATTCTTTGAACGGATCGACACCGGCAGCCGCCGATATGTAGCGGACAAAGTATTCGTAAATCGCGGAACTCAGAACCACTGCCCAAACTCTTTTTTCCGGCGGTTGACTGTCAAAAAAGGCTCGAAATTGTTTGCCAAATTCTTCAAAATTGCCGTTGTATTCGTGCCACGGCCGTAAACCGAAATCCCACATCGCTTTGTTCATCGTCATAGCGTTGCCGTGGCGGTGAATTGTCATTGCCGCGCACAGGGGTGCGTGGCGCGCTCCTTCGGCCCCAATTCGGGCGTTTGTCACGGCACCGGATACGACTGGGGAGGCGTCGAGGCGGCCGAAGATTACGCCGTCGCGGGAGGTTGCCCAGCTTGCTTCGCGGTTGAGTTGGATGTTTAAACCGTATTTGCGGAAAAAGCCTTTTTTCCAGGCGATCGCAAATGGTGCACAATCGTTAACCGGCACGTATCCTACGGTTAAATTTGGTTTTTCTAAGGTTCGGGAATCGATGATCGGCTTTACGGCTGAGGCTTCTTCTGTGAGTCCTTTTGCCGATCGATCCGCACTAATTGCACAACCAGATAAAGCCATTCCCGCCGCCACCGAGCCCATTCCTTGCAAAAACTCTCGGCGGTTCCATTCAGTGGAAAACTTGTCACTCATATTTAATTTGACTAATGACTGTTGACTGTTGACTGTTAACTGTTAACTGTTGACAACTGCCAATAGACTAATGATTAATGATCGATCGATGCGTTACCAATTCCTGAACTTTGTCAACAGCAGCGTCGAGCAACAATCCAGTTAAACCAATTACAAACACCGCTAAAAATACCGAACTCAGGTTCAAACGGCTCCACTCATCCCAGACAAAAAAGCCAATTCCCACACCGCCTGTCAGCATTTCCACCGCCACAATCACCAGCCAAGCAATCCCCAAACTAATCCGCAAACCTGTAAAAATGTATGGCAAACTCGCGGGCCAAATTATCTTGGTAATCCGCCTCCAGCGCGGCATTTCCAACACTCGCGCCACATCCAGATAATCCTGAGAAACGCTAGAAACTCCCAAAGCTGTGTTGATAATTGTCGGCCACAAAGATGTGATGAATATGACAAAAATTGCCGACGGCTCTGCTAAATTAAAAATTGATAAAGCTATCGGCAGCCAAGCTAGCGGCGACACTGGTTTGAAGATTTGAATCAGCGGATTGAGCGCCATCATTGCCGGTTTCGACATCCCTATGAGAAATCCCACGGGAATCGCCACTGCTGCACCCAGCAAAAATCCCACCAACACCCGGCGCAAACTCGCTAGCAGCAGCCAGCCAATGCCTAAATCTCCAGGCCCGCGCTGATAAAATGGATGGAATATGTAATCTAAATTAGCTATTAACGCCTGATAAGGAGTGGGAATCAAATCGCTGTTGAAGCTGGCAACAATCCACCACAGGCCAAGAATTCCCAAAAAACCCGCCGTCGGCAACAAAACAGCATCTCGGATGACAACGGGTTTTACACGTTTCCACGTTGCAACTCCTGCAAGTGCGATCGCAGATAAATTAAGCTGTATGAACATTTCAATCTCCTTCAGAGTCAGGGCAGGTACAAGAATCTTGAACAATACCAACCTGAGACACTGACGAAGCCAAAAAATCTTTTTCAGAACATTTGGCTTTTCAGTCTCTTCTCAATGCCTGCGAAGTTAGCTGACGGGCTAGGACTGAGAGATGTCCTTCTCCTGAGATTTCAAAATCAAAAATTACACTTCAATTTGGGAATTTTTAACTTTGCTTTTTAATTCTGTAGAGATTCGCCCCGAAAATTGGTTCCTCCGCTCCAGCCACACGCTTGGTTTGATCGCGCAGTGCTGGATTAGGCTTGACTTTTTAAGCCAATTTAACATAAGCTAGCACGAGCGTATAATTCTGTCAATACGTCTTTAGGAGTAGCTATTTGTGGCGAAGCTAAAAAGTTGAGTGAAAATTCAAACAGTTAATTATTCAACTAACCTAGACATATAAAATACGATCGCTTACTTGATTTATATAAAAGCAATGATAGATTTTAGCCAAGCGCTACAAGATAAAATTGACATAATTACCGAAAACTGGATCGAATCTGTTCGGGGCGACGAGGAAATCCGCACCGCCAAGCAACTCACCTACGATTCCGTGCGCGACAGCCTTCCCATCGTACTGCAAGCGATCGTAACTCTGCTGTCCCAATCAGAAGACAGCGACATTCGGGCAGTCATACAAGAAAGTTTAGAGCACGGGACTGTCAGGGCACAACAAGGCTACGATGCCGAAGAAATTGCACGGGAATACCGCTTGCTGCGGAGGGTAATTTTCGAGGCTTTAGAGCCAGAATTGCTAAAAGGCTCAGCCGCTGAAGTAAACCGAGCTTATCGCTTAATTGACGCTGCCCTCGACGAAGCAATTGCTGACTGTTTCAAAACCTATACCGAGGCAAGACTCCAAGAACTACAGGATTTACAAAACCAATTGCAACTTACAAATCAAGAGCTGACTCGCTTACTTCGCGCCAGTCAAGAGAATCTATCTCACTTAGCTCACGAATTGAAAACCCCCCTCACCTCTATTATTGGCTACTCACAATTGTTTTTGCGCCAAAGAAACAATCCTGGACTTAAAGATTCTGCTCCCAATTTGGCACATATTGATAAAGTCCTCACCAACGGCAGACTGTTACTTAGATTAATTAACGATACTCTCGAAATCTCGCGGTACGACGCGGGACGCATAAAAGTGCAGCTAACTGCTACAAATGTGCGATCGGCGATCGGCACTGTTGTCGAAATACTCGATCCTTTGGCTAAAGCAAAAAATTTAGAGATCGCCGTTGAGTGCGATCCGGTTCTCGATCAAGTTATGACAGATTACTTGCGCTTGCAGCAAATTATCACCAACTTGGCGAGCAACGCCATTCGCTACACCCAAGCTGGTACTATTACCATAAAAACTGAATTATTGCCAGACCAACATTGGAGTATCTGCATCACCGATACAGGAATTGGGATTGCTTCCGAAGACTGCGATAAGATTTTTATGCCCTATTTTCGAGCCGACAACTCCCTGGGTTCTTGCATTCCTGACAGTACCGGCTTAGGGCTAGCAATTGTAGCTCGATTAGTCAACCTATTGCAAGGCAAAATCGAATTAGTTTCTCAAATAGGAGTTGGCTCCTCCTTCACTGTCACTTTTCCCTTAGAAATCGATGGATTTTAAACAAAAAATCCGCTTGAGTTGCCAAGTAAATGTTGCCTGTGCGATCGCAGCTTGCACGTTTTCCATTTAGTCACCTGACAAAATTAAAAATTAAAAATTAAACCCTCTATGCTTGAGGGAGTATACTACTTTTTGGCTCTTTTGTCAAGAAACTTAAGTGCTGGTTTTTGCAGCAACAAGCTGATATCGACTCATCAAGAGAGAGCCCGCACAGGGAAAAAATCACCTCAAAACTACTTCTTTTGGCCGGGTCGCGATCGCCAGAAGTTTGGTATGGCGATCGGGCGATCGCTCAACTACAATGAAGCATGGCCAATATCTGCCAAACTTCACCCCCACGCCGACATCATGGACTACAGCCAAGTGCTCGCCGACAAAACCGATACTATCGTCCAAAACTGGATTGAAGCAGTTCGTCTGGATCGGAAAATTGAAATTGCTGAGGCCCTACCGCACTCAGCAATCGAAAATCACATACCTTACCTGCTGGCGGCGATGGTCACAGTGCTTTCCCAATATCAAAACAGCGAAATAAAACTAATAATTGAAGCCAGTTTAGATCACGGATTTCTCAGAGCCGAACAAGGCTACGACGCCGCAGAAGTAGCCCGCGAATACCATTTATTGCGTCAAGTCATATTCTCCCAATTAGAAGCCGAATTGCTAGCAGGAAGCGTCGCAGACGTATTCAGAGCTTTTCGGCTGATAGATACCGTACTAGACGAAGCAATTGCCCACTGTTTCAATAGCTACGTCGCTCAGAGGCTGCAGGAACTTCAACAAATCCAAACTCAGTTACAACTCACCAATCAAGAACTCTCTCGCCTTGTCAGCGTCAATCAAGAAAACGTCTACCATTTGGCTCACGAACTCAAAACTCCTCTCAACTCAATTATTGGTTATTCCGAACTATTCTTGCGAAAAGAAAAATGGCAATCTGAAGTCAAAGATACCCTCCCCGGCATCGAACACATCGAGCGAGTATTGCGTAACGGCAGACAGTTGCTGCGCCTGATTAACGACGCACTAGAACTTTCTCGCGCCGACAGCGGAAAAATTAAACTTCACCTGCGGCCAACTAATGTACGATCGGTAATTAACACCGTAGTAGAAATGATGCAGCCAATGGCTGATGCTAAAGGATTAAAGCTCGCTATTACCACCGACTGCGCCCCAAAACAAGTAATCGCCGACGGACAGCGGCTGCAACAAATTGTGACCAACCTTCTAAGCAATGCCATTCGCTATACAGAATCCGGTACCATCGAATTAAGTTGCCACCACGCTGGAGAAGCAAATTGGGCGATCGCAATTACAGATACCGGCATTGGCATCGCCCCCGAAGATACAAACCGTATCTTTGACCCCTTCTTTCAAGCAGGAGAAGCCAGCAAACAGCTCTTTCCTGCCGAAAGCACGGGCCTGGGATTAGCAATAGTATCGCGGCTCGTCACGCTGCTGCAAGGCAAAATAGAGCTAGTATCAGAAATAGGAGTCGGTTCAACTTTTACCGTGATTCTGCCCCTAGAAGTTAAAATCCTCCAAGAAGTAAGCTAAACATTAAGTTCAAATTTTTACATCTGCAAATCCTATGCCCGCAGCCAACCTGAGCCCTTCCACCACAGCCTTTCCCCTCACCGCCGTAGTCGGGCAAGAAGCAATCAAACTCGCCCTGCTGTTAGCAGCAGTCGATCCCGGATTGGGAGGAGTTGCGATCGCAGGCCGCCGTGGCACAGCAAAATCAGTAATGGCCCGCGCCTTGCACTCCCTTCTGCCACCCATTGAAATTGTTAAAGATTCTTTTTGCAACGCCGAACCTAATGAAATTATTGCAGAACAGGCATCAGGCTTGTTACCAGAAAATGGCGGGCAAGATGTCCACACCACCGATACTAATTCCCCAAATACAGAAATAATTCCCACACCCTTCATTCAAATTCCTTTGGGTGTCACAGAAGACAGACTCTTAGGTTCCGTCGATGTCGAACAATCAGTAAAATTTGGTCAAACCGTATTTCAACCCGGACTCTTAGCCCAAGCAAATCGAGGGGTACTTTATGTAGACGAAATTAACCTCCTCGATGACAACATTTCTAACCAATTGCTAACAGTATTAACCGAAGGGCGTAACCAAATAGAGCGCGAAGGCATTAGCTTTCAACACCCCTGCAAACCTCTATTTATCGCCACCTACAATCCCGAAGAAGGGCCGCTGAGAGAACATTTGCTCGATCGAATCGCGATCGTACTTTCAGCCGACGCAGCACTCGAAATAGAAGAAAGAGTCTATGCAGTAGAACAAGCTTTATCCTACTCCAGCTCCCCCCAAGAATTTCTCAATCAATACAGCGAAGATACCGACAACCTCAAAACCCAAATCATTCTAGCCAGAGAATGGCTCAAAGATGTCAGCATTAAACGCGAACAAATTGCCTACCTAGTAGAAGAAGCCATCCGGGGCGGCGTTCAAGGACACCGCGCCGAAATATTCGCAGTCCGCGTTGCCAAAGCCGCCGCCGCCATCGAGGGACGCACAGAAGTTAACGCCGAAGACCTGCGCCGCGCCGTAGAATTAGTCATCGTGCCCCGCGCCACCATCATCCAAACTCCCCCAGACGAAAACTCTCCTCCTCCTCCACCCCCACCGCCTCCGCAAAAGCAGTCAGAACAAGAACAAGACGAACCAGAAAACGAGCAAGAAGACGAAGAAGACCAAGAGGATGAAGACAACCCGGAACCTGAAGAAGAACCAGAAAAAGATACCATTCCCGAAGAATTTCTCTTCGACCCCGAAGGCGTAATTCTCGACCCCAGCGTGCTTTTCTTCGCCCAAGCCGCCAACCGCCAAGGCAAATCGGGAAGCAGAAGCACCATTTTCTCGGAAGATAGAGGCCGTTACGTCAAGCCAGTCTTGCCCAAAGGCCCCGTCCGCCGCATCGCCGTTGACGCCACCCTCAGAGCCGCCGCACCCTACCAAAAAGCCCGCCGGGACCGGAATTCAGACCAGGAATCCACCGCCGGCTCAATCACAAATCGAGAGAAGCGTGTATTTGTCGAACAGGGAGATATTCGGGCGAAGCGCTTGGCCAGAAAAGCTGGAGCTTTAGTCGTATTTGTCGTCGATGCTTCGGGTTCGATGGCGCTCAACCGGATGCAGTCGGCCAAAGGTGCAGTCATGCAGCTACTCACAGAAGCTTATCAAAGCCGCGACCAAGTGGCTCTAATTCCCTTTCGCGGAGAACAAGCAGAAGTGCTGCTACCGCCGACTCGCTCGATAGCCTTGGCCCGCAAGCGTTTGGAAAGGTTGCCCTGCGGTGGCGGTTCCCCCCTGGCCCACGGTTTGACTCAAGCCGTGCGCGTGGGAGTCAATGCACGGCAGTCTGGAGATATCGGTCAAGTGGCGATTGTCGCAATTACTGATGGGCGGGGGAATATTCCTTTGGCTCGTTCTTTGGGGGAACCCATTGTAGATGGAGAAAAGCCTGATATTAAGAAGGAATTGTTAGAAATTGCGGCGAAAATTCGCGGGTTGGGAATGCAGTTGCTGGTGATTGATACCGAGAGCAAGTTTATTTCGACTGGCTTTGCGAAGGAATTGGCCAACACTTCTGGAGGGAAATACTATCACTTGCCGAAAGCTACCGAACAGTCGATCGCAGCTATGACTAAAAATGCTCTGCGTGACGCGATCGGCTAAAATCCTGATAGCCGCATTTATCTGCGTTTATCTGCGGTTAAAAATCCCAAAATTAGACTTTTTGCCAAAAGTCTAATTTTTAACTCTCGCTCTCCGGCGGCTCACCGCCAGCGAACCCGCAACTAAACCCAACCCTACCACCGTCGAAGGCTCAGGAATTCTTACGGGCAGAGGTACGCGGTTTGCCGTCCCCCGGTTCGGGGTTGAAGAAGTTGTACTTTGGGGGAGTTGACCGGTCTGAGCCAGCAGCCAATTTTCTGAACCCTGCCATGAAGTAGCGGTAGAAACGGCTCGGACATTAGCTGCAAGGGCAGCTTGACCGCCGGAAATAACGGCTGCGGCTAATAAAATTCCGGCTGCAGGTGGCAATAATTTGCGATCGAAAAAGGTGTACATTAGATATTACCTATTTGGCATTTTGTCGATAGAAGTTGATCTATTCATTAATTTTTTGGGTATCCTCTGTCTGAGCTACCTTAGCAATTAACGGAACCGATTTTAGATTTTAGATTTTAGATTTTATATTTTATATTTTAGATTATTGAATTTTCTGGTCCCTAGTTTCAACTAAGTCGCAAATCAAAAACCTAAAATCAAATCGATGAAAATGGGTCAATTCAAATGTGGTCCATGCCTCTAGCATATACTCCTTGATCCCCAATCGTAAATCCCCCCTCCAAAATTGATTGACTTCAGCTATATGTGATTTGATCGACTTTAAGCTAGCCCTTGGCCGCATATAGCCCCGACCCTTTAAACTTAATTATAGCTTTGCCACGAGGCGCAACGGTGCCAGACAGCTACACGGCACAGACCTGTACGCAGTCAATTATAAACAATCGATCCCTGCTTTGCAGTGATTTCACCCCCGTTCTTTATCAAATCTTTAAACTCTTTCAGGTTTTGCAAACAAAGTGTAAAGCTGTCAAAATGATAGATAGCAATTCTCAGCCAAAATTAGGTAAATCCTCGTGAGTAACACTAGCAATTTCCGCGAAGCCGTGCGCGAGGCCAAAAACCACGCGCTGGTAGGCCCCAACGTCATCTCCAACGCTCTACCCTTCGTGGGCGGCGGACTTGTCTTAACTGCTGTCGGCACCTACGGGGGCCTGGGAGTGATCCGCAACTATCCCAGAATCTTCTTTCCCACATTCATTGCCGCGATCGTCCTAGAATTAATTCTGTTCTTTGTCGCTCGCGCCGCCGCCGAACAAGGTAACAAAAATACCGCTTTGCCCCTGCTGGCAACCTACAGCCTGCTTTCCGGCTACACCCTCAGCGGATTGGTGTCTGTAGCCCTCCGAAGCCAAGGCGTCGGCATCTCCGGCATCGGTTTTGCCGCCCTCGGATGCGGCATTACCTTCATCGCCGCCCGCCAAATTGGCTCCAACTTGTCGGAAACAGACGGCATGGCCCTCACCAAAACTATCAGTTTAGGTGTCATTGCTTTGTTAGTCGTCGTTGGCGGTCAATTTCTGCTCTCTCTATTTGGCGTCTACACCCCAACTTGGTTGGAAATTGGCATTTCTGGCATCGGCGTGTTTATATTTGCCGGCGCTGCGATCGTCGATTTTTACATAAGACCTCTTGCGAAAGTGCGCTCGTTCTAGGTAAAATAAAAGAAAAAATTAGATTAATAATATGAATTACGAACAAT
>NZ_JAUBPU010000125.1:0-1574 GCF_036700885.1 Microcoleus sp. S13_B4 | reverse complement strand
AACAAGTTCATTGACATATTGAAGTAGAGATTGTAACAAGAATACTGGAGACGGTATTCAAGTAGAAGTAAGTGATTAAGGGCGCACGGGGGATGCCTAGGCTCTCAGAGGCGAAGAAGGACGTGATAAGCTGCGAAAAGCTACGGGGATTGGCCAATGCGAGTTGATCCGTAGATATCCGAATGGGGCAACCCGATCCGCAAGGATCATCTCGAAAGAGAAGCGAACGTGGGGAACTGAAACATCTAAGTACCCATAGGAGGAGAAAATAACAATGATTCCGTAAGTAGTGGCGAGCGAACGCGGAGGAGCCCAAACCGGTTATGTTACGGCATGACCGGGGTTGTAGGACCTGCGAAATTGAGATAAATCTGACGAGAACTGCGTGGGAAAGCAGACCGTAGGGGGTGAGAGTCCCGTATTGGAAGGATTTAGATTGAGGCGGGTATCCTGAGTAGGGCGGGACCGGAGAAATCCCGTTTGAAACTGCCGGCACCATCCGGTAAGGCTAAATACTCCTGAGAGACCGATAGTGAACGAGTACCGTGAGGGAAAGGTGAAAAGTACTCCGAATAGGAGGGTGAAATAGAACCTGAAACCGTGCGCTTACAAGCGGTCGGAGTCCCGTGATGGGATGACGGCGTGCCTTTTGCATAATGAGCCTACGAGTTACTCCTCTCTGGCAAGGGTAAGGTATTCAGTACCGTACCCGGAGCGAAAGCGAGTCTGAAAGGGCGATTGAGTCGGAGGGGGTAGACGCGAAACTTAGTGATCTACCCATGGCCAGGTTGAAGGTTGGGTAAAACCAACTGGAGGACCGAACTGATAAGCGTTGAAAAGCTTCCGGATGAGCTGTGGGTAGGGGTGAAAGGCTAATCAAACTGAGAAATAGCTCGTACTCCCCGAAATGTTTTTAGGAACAGCGTCGGGAATTGTATGGCGGAGGTAGAGCTACCGATAGGACTAGGGGGAGTCACATCCTACCAAATCCTGACGAACTCCGAATGCCGTCATACAGAACCGGCAGTGAGGGCTGGGGTGCTAAGGTCCCAGTCCGAGAGGGAAAGAACCCAGACCTTCCGCTAAGGTCCCCAAATTTAGGTTAAGTTGAACAAAGGTGGTCCAGTTGCAGAGACAGCCAGGAGGTTAGCTTGGAAGCAGCTATTCCTTTAAAGAGTGCGTAACAGCTCACTGGTCGAGCGACAGGGCGTCGATAATAATCGGGCATCAAACCTAATACCGAAGCGAAGGATTCGATCCAGCGATGGACGAGTGGTAGGGGAGCATTCCAATGACGGCGAAGGTATCCTGTAAGGGGTGCTGGAGTTTTTGGAAAAGCAAATGTAGGCATAAGTAACGATAAGGCGGGCGAGAAACCCGCCCACCGTAAGACCCAGGTTTCCTGATCAACGTTAATCGGATCAGGGTTAGTCGGGACCTAAGGCGAACCCGAGAGGGGTAGTCGATGGACAATGGGTTAATATTCCCATACTATTCATACAGGTGATGGAGTGACGGAGTGATGAAAGATCCGCCCGGTGACGGAATACCGGGTTAAAGCGAGTAGGTATTGG
>NZ_JAUBPU010000124.1:0-3326 GCF_036700885.1 Microcoleus sp. S13_B4 | reverse complement strand
GAGCAAATTAGTTCGTTGTCATCTTACAATTTTATTCTTGAAGCCCTATTCTATGCAGCTTCATATTAAATTGGTATAACTCTTGCTGGAATCCTTGATATCTGCCAACATTACAGCACTTCCGGATGTTATGAGGTACAGTAGCAGCAATTAGTAAACCAGTTTTTGAGATGTTTCGGATTAATTAAGTCAAGAGCCACAGCAATTATCGTATCAACCATTTTAGTGGTCGTTGGCGAAAACTTTCGCAATAAAGATTTAAGTTGCGACCACCATAATTCAATCGGATTAAAATCCGGAGAGTATGGGGAAAAACATAAAATAGAAGCACCCACAGATTCAATCATCGATGTAATTGAATCTACTTTATGCGCGGGTAAATTATCCATCACTACTACTGCTCCCGACCACAATTATGGCACTAAACATTTTAAGGGTAAATACCTCAAATGCTTTGCCATCCATTGAGTTATCCATTGTCATGAGTGCCACTACTCGCTTGATACTAATTGCACCGATTACTGTGACTTTTTTCCCTCGGTAAAAAGGTTTAACCGCATAGGCTCTCGTTCCTCGTTGGGAACGTGCATGAGTTCGGTTTAAACCTAGCAATACTCGAGTCTCATCAAAAAATCCTAGATTGAGAGGTTCGATATGCTTGACTTTTTCCCAATACTCTAACCTTAACTTCATGACTCTTTCTGTTCCGGCTTGGCTACTCCTGACTGTTTTTTTTTACGATTTAATCCCAACTTCTGTAACGCGTTACACATGGCTGTTCTACCCACCCAATTTCCCGTCCGTTCGGCCAATAACTCAAACAATTCTAGTAAGGTTGCATCGGGATGTACTGCCACTATTTCTCTCAACTCTGCTGGGGAATTATTCACAGGAGTGTATCTCGGTTTCCCCCTGGGCTTCGGCTGTAAATTTCCCTCGGTTTTTTGTTGCTTAACCAGTTTTTGAACTAAGCTTTTACTGACGGAAAATATGGCTGCTGTTTTTCTGATCGACAGCTTCTGTTCTTGATGGGCTGCTACTATTTTTTTTCGCAGATCAACTGAATATGCTTTCATTGATGTATTCTTTTAATCTATTCTTATAGTACCTCATAACACCCGGAAGTGCTGTAGTTTAGTCAATCACTATGCTATTTTTACGACCAGACGGCCCTGATTGCGGTTCAAATCACATAGTTAAAAATGGTAGAATTCATAATAAAAAACCAAAATACAAATGTCAAAGTTGCGGTCGCCAATTTGTCTAAAATCCGACAAATAAAGTAATTAGCTCACAGACAAAAGATTTAATAGCTCGACTTATTTTGGAGAAGATTTCTTTGGCTGGTATAGCTAGAAGCACCGGTGTTTCTCAAAAATGGTTACAGGATTACGTAAATAATAAATATGCCTCAATCGAACGCACAGTAAAGATTAAACCTAAAAAAAAAGTCAGATTGAATGTTGAATGTGATGAACTGTGGTCATTTGTAGATTGCAAAGAAAATAAGCAATGGGTGTGGTTAGCTATGGATAGAGAAACCAGAGAAATTATTGGTGTTTATATTGGCGAGCGTAGCGAAGAAGGAGCAAAACTATTATGGAATTCTCTACCTCCTGTTTATCGACAATGTGCTGTTTGCTATACAGATTTTTGGCAGGCTTATGCTTGTATTTTTCCAAGTAAACGCCATCAGCCAGTTGGTAAAGACAGTGGAAAAACTAATCACATTGAAAGATTTAATAATACTTGGCGCCAACGTGTTTCTCGTCTCGTAAGAAAGACTCTTTCATGTTCTAAAAAGTTAGAAAACCATATTGGTGCTATTTGGTATTTTATCCATCATTACAACTATGTTTTGAGCCAATAAATATCTAATCACATCATGTCCGGTCGATTGACAGAGATATAATAGTGAGGAACACTACCCCCGTCAGATAAAGAATGCCGAAACGAATTGCGCTCGCGCCCCATCTGAGTGTAGAAGAATTACAGGCTCGTTTCCGTGAAGCCAAAACAACCACCCAGGCCCATCATTACCAAATTATTTGGCTCTTAGCTTGCGGCAAAACGACCGCAGAAGTGATGGCCGTGACAGGTTATAGTCGCGGTTGGATTTATGAATTAGTCCGGGGATACAACCATTTAGGACCAGAATCCCTCGGAGATCAACGTTGCAAAAATACCGATTGTGACCCTCTGCTGAATGATGTGGAACAAGCGTTATTGTGGCAAGTTCTACAGCAGCCTCCTCCTGATGGCGGGCTCTGGAATGGCCGTAAAGTAGCCGATTGGATGAGTGAACTATTGGGTAAAAAAGTCTGCCGCCAGCGAGGGTGGGAATATCTCAAGTCCATGAAATTTCGATTGAGAGTACCTCGCCCCTCTCATCAGGAATCAGATCTCCTCGAACAGGAGGAATGGAAAAAAAAATCTACATCGTCAAGTCAAGAGTATCCAGAAAAAATACCCTTCAAGCGACGTAGAAGTTTGGTCAATGGACGAACACCGTCGCTTGATTAAAACCGATTTTGAGACGAGAGTGGGTGGACGAGTTTAGTGATGCCACGGCTATTGTTAATTGGCGGTTTCAATGGTTGTGGTTATACGGTTTTGTGAATCCGAGTACAGGAGAAACCAAAAGAGTGGATACTGCCGTTTGTGAATAACGAGCTTTTTGAACGAGTTTTAAAAGATTTCGCCCAACATTTTCAAATTGGTAAGAAAAAAAGAGTTGTTTTAGTCATGGATGGAGCCGGATGGCATTTGAGTAAAAGTGTGAAAATTCCCAAAGGGATACATCTGTACTGTCTGCCTTCACATTCACCCGAACTGCAACCTGCCGAACGATTGTGGCCCTTGACCAATGAACCAATAGCCAATCGCTATTTTAGCAGTTTAGATGAGCTAGAAGCTGTTTTATACCAACGGTGTCAAAAACTCTTAGAGCTCAAACAATTAATTTGCAGTTTGACTCATTTTCATTGGTGGCCGGAACCAAAAGCTTCATTAATGTAAGGCCACGATCGCCTACTCGATTGTTTTGACCCACGACTATCGGTTGATCGCTAGGGAGTCAAGGTACGAGCAGGAGCGTGACAATCAGCCCTCTGATTTGTCGAGCATTGATGTTAATTAACTGTCTACCGTATCGCGGTCAATCGACCGGACATGATATCACTACATATTTATCACTACCCTTCATTATATCTGCGTTCATCAGCGCTCATTTGCGATCGCAATCCTATCTAGGGCTTGCTGAATATATCGATCGCATATTACGTGGCCTGGGTTAAGAACTGGTGCGTTCGAGAGTCATCGCCGTG
>NZ_JAUBPU010000073.1:0-24982 GCF_036700885.1 Microcoleus sp. S13_B4 | reverse complement strand
TGGCGCGCTTACCATCGAACCAGAATTTACAGCCCACCCGCACCCCATGTGACAGTTGGGGTGCGGAATGTGGGTTTGACGCGCCGCTCCAGTTGGTGCATAAATTTTGAGAGTCTGGCAGTTTACAGGCTACGAGTGGAAACCAATACATTTCCATCGAAACTCCATGTCGGGAACCGCTGCTAATTTGTAGTGCATCAAACATTTAAGCAGTTGTGCATTTAACTCGGTCTTTTTCAATTCGCCTGTGGAAATAACCTCAAATTCTCTGGCTTGGGGCCGGAGGAGGAAGATTTTCCCGAGTTCCCCCTAGACATCTACGGATTCGTGGCGAAGTGTTAACAGTCGCCAAGCAATCTCGCCCGATCAAAACTATGCCCCTCTTAGTGGCTGCCCGATGTTTCTGCCGCCGCGCCCATTGAGTCGGGTTTTAGCTTAAACCCGTTCACCGAAGAGGTGAAATTTCCTTCAATTTTTACCAGATAGCTTTCCCCAGACTGCGTTCTGTGCAAGTTATATGCCCAACACCTTAATAGAAGATTACTCGTTGGTATTTGGGGTTTTGAGGGGATTTCCAGCCCGAAAAATAGGGTTTATACCATTTTAGATTTTAGATTTGAAATTTGAGATTGAAGAATTGGGAATGACTTATTCCATAAGGGTTTGGAGCACGGGCCTACAGTTGGATTCTTTTTGTAAAGTGGTGAATGCAAGTAGCTGGCAGCGGCATCTAGAACAAGTGCTGCCTCCCCTTGTTGAGGTAAAAGTTAACCCCGGCCGGTAAATGCTTTCGGCAGATTTGCAGCGGCCGCGCTCTAGGTATTTCGATTCATGGCTGTCTTGTTTTTACCTTGACCACAGACTTGATCGGGGATTGGTGAATACAGGGAACAGACTTTAGTGTAAAAAAGTAAAGCATTTAATTTGCGACAATAATTTCCCGCGCGATCGCAAGAGAGGCCTACCCAAGCATTTAGGCCACAAGCAGCAAATTGATCGCCCTTCGAGCATCCTTACTTGCACCCCCGGTCTTGAGGCCGCAGAAATTTATCCAGAATCTTAAATATTGAGAATTATTAGTATTGACAGTGAAACAAAGTTAATCTAATGTGTTGTAATTGATATAAGTAAAGTCCAATAAGCGAGGTACGGTCAATGGCAGAAACAGCTACAGCACCCTTAACAGGAAAAGGTCTGCTTCAAAAAATCAAAGGCAGTGATTTGCCGCGCAGAGAACTTGCAAAGCTTTGCGGCTACTTCACTGTCAGCAAAAGTGGAGAAACCCGGATTAATCTGGCTGAGTTTTACGATGCAGTGTTAGCTGCTAAGGGCATTGAGCTAGAAAAGTCGAAAGCAGACGGACGCGGACGAGAAGCGAGTTATCGAGCTAGCGTTCACAAGAATGGTTCGATCGTGATCGGGGCAAATTATACCCAAGAAATGGGATTAAAGCCGGGAGACGAGTTTGAAATTAAGCTCGGATACAAGCACATTCGCTTGATTCAGATCGATGTGGACAGACCGGATGTGGAATTGGATGATGAAGAGGAGGATACAGAAGAATAGAGGCGATCGCGAGGCAGTCAGCCGATAGCAAGGCGACTGGATTTGGCATTCGCTACACGAGTATTTGCGCGCCACCCTTCGATTGAACTGATGAGCTGTCTTGACTATTTCTATTTTCTCTTGTCCCGCAAAGACTACAGTGCCTCTGAACTTCGCAAAAAGGGGCAAGAGAAAGGTTTTGGCAATGAGGAAATATTGGAGGCGATCGCGCAAATTCAAGACCGCGGCTATCAGTCCGACACTCGCTTGGTGGCAAACTCGATCGCCTCTGCAGCAGGCAAATACGGAAAGTCTGCCATCAAGCGCAAGTGCCTGCAAAAAGGAATTACCAACGATTTGTTCGAGCAAGTCTGGGAAGAAGAAATTGCCGAAAATCAGGACTCCGAAGCAGAAAAACTGGCCGAATTAAAAGCCAAAGTCATGCGGAAATACAAGATCGATACTTGGGGGAAAGCAGATCCGAAAACCAAGGGCAAAGTCTTGAATTACCTGCAATACAGGGGCTTTAATGCCTTTGAAATTTGGCGGCAGTGGCAGGCGGAAGAAGAAGATGAGTAAGTTATAGGACAACCCTCGATCAATGCTGCCCCCAGATAGTCAAGCACAACTGCATTGCTGCCTGGGGGCTAAATTATGAGTTCTGAGTTTTTGTAACTGTATGTCAATCCTCAGCGTTGACTAAATAAGATTCGTACATCTGCCGGTGTCTGGCTAAAAGCTGGAGATATTTCTCGTTGATTTTGGCCAGCATCCATTTCTCTTGAAAAATGGCGGCGGATTCTGCTTTCACCGGATCTGCTTCTAGCGGCAAAATATCTTTTCGAGCAGCGGTTTGCTCTGCAACAGACTTCAGCTTCTGAGGGTTTTGCTGGTATTTTCGACCGCTTTTGTGGTTGGCGTAGCGACGCGATCGAGTATAGCCCATCTGCAAAAACTTGCGGGCCATGTCGGCTCCAACAAAATCTTCCCGATCGAGATACTCTAAAAACAAGGAGTAAATTTGGCTGCTGGACTCCCTGGCAATTTCAGGAGTCTTAAATCTCCAGAAAGGCAGAATTTCTCCTTTGTAGGGTTCCACCAACAGCACACCCTGTTCCCCTTTCCCTACCCGATAAAGTTCCGGGTGCTGTCGAAAGTCGATGTTCTTAAAATCCAAAGAGTAGTCGAACTGCTTCATTGGGCATTTTTGGTTCTATCTGGAACTATAGAAGCCCGCGGTTTACCTTCGTCTGGTTGGGTATAAACCCAGGCCCAAGCAATCAACACAGCTTGAAAAGGCAGCCTGAACCAATACAGTAATTGGTTGTGGGGAATCCCTTCTATGGGAATGTTGTTGACGGCTTGATTGATATTAGCTGGAAACACGGCAATAAACAAGGCAATTAATCCCCATGCCGCCGCCCTGCTGACAGGAGGAACTAACAGCCCAATGCCACCCAAAATCTCGAAAAAACCGCTGATATAAACTAAGGCTTCCGGGTAAGGAAGCTGGGGCGGTACAATTCTGATAAAAGGTGCGGGTACTGCAAAGTGCAGCACCCCTACAATACTGATAGCTACTGCGAGAATAACTCGCCAAATTTCTTTTTGACTTTTCATGGGCAATTGGTAATTAATAATTGTTAAATTGCTGCGATAATGCTTGCAAAAATTCGCTATGTGCGATCGAGATGACAATAAAACTGAGACCCAAAAGTTCCAGCTTTCCGGGTTTGTCTACTCTTGCTGGAGGCTGTAACGATTTTATTTCGTAGAAAAATCAGGTTTATGGGTAAGTCTCCGACAAGTTTTCACAGCCCCAAACTGGAGGAAGCGAGAACTGGAATCGAAGGCCTGCGCGTTGACTGCCGACAACAGAGAGCGCGCATTTTGATAACAAGATTTTAATGTCTAGTTCCCTGCTGCGGCCTCTATCTTCCGGTAGTAAAACATGATTTTTGGTTCCGGCTCTGCCTCCGTCAGCCGCCAAACAAGCGGGGGATTTCCTCGATCGACAAATGCGCCACAGCCTAACATTAAATAAATCATCGCGGGAATTGATGAGTGCGATTACTGCTAACTTTGACCGAAAGCATCCAGGATACAAGCCGCCGGATTCATCCGTCCAGAAATAAAAAACCTGTCTCCGATGAAACTTGCCCCCCGAATTTATCCGTGGGGTCAATGCTTCAATTCTTTAATCTTTAATCTTTAATCTTTAATCGATTGACCTTGCCTTGCAGGCGATTCCCTACCCTTCACCGAAGGCACGCGCATTCGGGATAGCATCGGTGGCGCGTACCTTGATTAGACCAAATAAGGCGAGTAATTTGTCAATAACTTTTAGAATAATTTAATATTTGCGCTTTTAGAATTATTTGGAGAGGCAATTCGAGAACGCTCTGTAATTAAAATTACCTTCTAAAGTAAGGGTTTTGTCAACTTCCTACAGATGTTAGAATCGAGGAAATTATCGAATTAGCTAAAAAGTCGATCGCCGTAGCAACTTCCAAACCATCCTGCTGGAATTCAAAATTATCACCAACGGCAGGAACTTTTTAGCCGCCACATGATTCAAAAAGATTGAGCCTCCAAGCGCTGTGTCATTTTTATCTACACGCAAGCAATCACCGACGACCATGAACACCTCACTTAACACATCTAAATTAGGCCTAAACCGGATGCTGCGGCAATCGTTGTTTGCAGGAATCATTTCCGCCGCAGCTTTGGCTAGCGGATGGGCGCCCGGTTTGTACACACAATCCCCAAACCTCGTTGTCGGAGCTGCCGCCCAAGCTCAAGAGATTAGCAGCGAGGAAATTACTAGCTACGCTCGCGCTGTGTTGGCAATAGAACCTAGACGGGTGGAAGCTTTTAACGAAATTAAAGGAATGGCTGGGGGCTCGGTTCCCAGAGTCGTGTGCAACGAAACTCAGCAAATTAATAGGTTGTCTGGAAGTGTTCGCGGCATCGCAGTGAATTACTGCCAACAAGCTAAAAAAGTTATCGAAACTAATGGTTTGACAGTTAGTCGCTTCAACCAGCTCACTTTGCTCCAGCAAGCGAATCCGGCAGTCAAACAGCAAATTCAAGCCGAGCTGCTGCGACTGCAACAAGCGGGCAATCAATAAGCGGAGGGTTTGAGTCTTTCTTCCCCTCCCGTTCTATTAGACTTCTCCATAAAAGCTTGTTCAGGGCCGGCAGGAGGCCTAACCGCTACCTCCCCCCAACAATATATATATTGGAGATTTAAATTGTTCGAGTTCCTAGACGGTAGGCAAAATTTTTTGAAAAAAAAGCGATCGTCTGTGATCAAGTGCTTGACAAAATAACATAAATTTGGTATTAAGACCAGAACGGGAGCGGTCAGAGAGATAAATATTTTTCAACTTGCTCTAAATCGGAATGAGATATAGCGAGTGGCAACACGATGAAGACGTTTTTAATTTCTCAAACATGAGCTGAAGATGGGAACTTCTGTCTTCATTATTCCTTCGGCTATAAAAAAGATATTCCTCAAAAACTTAAGTTCAAGTGAAGTGCTCTGAGGAATAGCATAGAAAAATGCTAACATTCACAAAACATTTGCCTGCAAATCCCGATGCTGTTGTCAGCTTTACTTTACCGATGACAGCGGATGATCGCACTCGCAGCCGCCACCGCTTCGAGACAGAAACGGGGGAAAAGCTGCACTTGAGTTTGCCCAGAGGTACGGTACTGCGCGATCGAGATTTATTGCAGTCGGAAGACGGTAGCTGTTTGGTACTGGTAAGTGCAAAACCCGAACCGGTGCTGACAGCGCGGGCATCAAGTCCGCTGCGACTGATGCGGGCGGCTTATCATTTAGGAAACCGTCACGTAGCTTTAGAAATTGCCGATAATTATTTAAGGCTTTCTCCCGACTCTGTGTTGCAGGGAATGCTAGAAAAAATGGGTTTGGAAGTAATAGAGGAAATTGTGCCGTTTCAGCCAGAAATGGGCGCTTACGGGCACAGCCATTAGGAATGGGGAATGGGGCATTGGGCATTGGGCATTGTAACCAACAAATAACAGTCAACAGTCAACAGTCAACAGCTAACAGTCAACAGCCAACAGTCAACAGTGAACAATCAACTTTTATGTTTGTTGCAGTTAGCTTTTGCACCTGTGGGAGCTTATAGTTATTCTGAGGGAATCGAAAGCCTAGTAGAAACCGGTGCGATCGACAGCGAGATTACTTTGAGGAATTGGTTAGAAAATTCGCTGCAATTCGGGGCGGTGCGAGTAGAAGCCGCTGTGCTGGTAAGGGCTTTGAGGGCGGCACAGATAGGGGATTTGACGGCTTTGAGTTACTGGAATGCTTGGGCGACTGCTGCTAAGGAAACAGAAGAGTTGCGCTTGCAAAGTTGGCAAATGGGGCGGACTTTGGTCAGGTTGTTGCTAGATTTGCGTGAAGCGAAGCTATCCCGCAGGGAATCGCCTGTTTCTTCTGGGTTAACAACAAGTGTAAAAGATTTGGTGGAATTTGGCGGCAATCCGTGCAATTTTGCGATCGGCTTTGGCATTGCCGCCGCCAACTGGCAGATTGAAGAGGAAGCGGCCGTGTTAGGATATTTGTACAGTTGGGCTGCCAATTTGGCGAGTGCGGGCGTGAAACTGATTCCCCTCGGTCAAACAGCCGGTCAACAGTTACTGTTAGATTTGCAGTCTCAAATTAGCTCTACGGCGCAAGAAGTTTTAAAATTAGAAGATGATGATATTGCTAGTTGCAGTTGGGGATTAGGACTGGCTAGCATGGCGCACGAAACTCAGTACACTCGGTTGTTTCGGAGTTGAAAATCAGAAAATCTAAAATCTAAAATCGCTATGGGTGCTTTTCGTGTAGGAATTGCTGGGCCGGTTGGTTCGGGGAAAACTGCTTTACTTGATGCTTTGTGCAAGGCGCTGCGGCAGCAGTACCAGATTGCTGTAGTTACTAATGATATCTATACTCAGGAAGATGCACAGTTTTTGGTTCGGAGTCAAGCTTTAGAGAGCGATCGAATTTTGGGTGTAGAAACGGGAGGCTGTCCCCACACAGCCATCCGCGAAGATGCTTCTATTAACTTAGTAGCTATAGAAGAGTTAGAACAAAAATTCACTGATTTAGATTTAGTGTTTGTAGAAAGCGGCGGCGATAACTTGGCGGCAACTTTTAGCCCGGAGTTAGTAGATTTAACAATTTACGTCATCGATGTCGCTGCGGGTGATAAAATTCCGCGCAAAGGTGGGCCAGGAATTACTAAATCAGATTTATTAGTAATTAATAAAACAGACCTCGCACCTTATGTAGGAGCAGATTTAGGCGTGATGGAACGAGACGCTAAAAAAATGCGAGTCGAGAAACCTTTTGTTTTTACTAACTTGAAGACTAAAGAAGGATTAGAATCAGTAGTTAAATTCATTCACTCCCATATCGTGTAAAAGATCAGTCTTCATCAGCGTTCATCTGCGTTTATCTGCCTTCATCTGCGGTTAAAACTCCTAAAAAATATCACCTCACAACCAATTGCCTGACCAAATTTGCCAAACGTTCTGTACTGTCTCTCACTGCTAATTCAGAAGCAGCTTGAGACATTTTTTCCAAATAGTCGGAATCTCTTAACAAATACAGCACCTTGCTTTGCAACACATCTGCTGTCAGTTCGCTTTGACGGAATACCACGGCGGCCCCGGCTTTAGCAAATACCTCGGCATTAAATCTTTGGTGGTCGTCAGCGGCGTGAGGAAAAGGAATTAAAATAGAAGGTACTCCCGTCACTGCTAATTCTGTTAGAGCACTCGCGCCCGATCGACTAATTGCTAAATTTGCTCGCTGCAACAAACTCGCCACATTGTCGTAAAATGGCATTGACAAATATTGCTCGTGTTTCAAACTTTCAGCATCCGGGTCATTATTTCCGGTGAGGTGAACTACCCAAGCACCGGCATCAAACCAAGCCGGAGCACACTGGCGCACTAACTGATTGATGGCGACAGCACCTTGAGACCCGCCCATAACTAAAATTACAGGTACACTGTCAGGAATTGGCAAATTTAGAGGTTGGCGAGTCAGGAATTGCGATCGCACCGGTGTACCAGCAACTACGGTTTTCGCACGGGGTAAATGCTGGGCTGCGGCTTCAAATCCGATCGCCACAGCAGTGCACAAAGGACTAAACCAGCGCGTCACCTTCCCGGGAATGGCATTAGATTCATGGAGAATCACTGGCAAACCCAAAGAACGGGCCGCTAGAATTGCCGGTGCTGCGATGTAACCGCCGGTAGTAAAGACTCCCTGAAAATTTCCCGCTTTGAGCAACTTCCGCACCTGAAGGATCGAGCCGGCGAGTCCGCCCAAAATTCGCACTGTACCGAGTCCAAATCGCTGCTGAAAGCCTTCAACGGCGATCGTGTGGAGGGGGTAAAGGGATGAAACTAACTCGGTTTCCATGCGGTCTGGGACTCCCAGCCATTCGATCTGACAGTCGTTCAACTGCCCAGCGGTGGCGATCGCGGGAAATAAATGTCCACCAGTGCCGCTAGCTGCAACCAACAACCGGAGGGGGGCTTTTGTCAAGGTATTTGTTTCTTTTTTTACAAGTACAAGTTCCACAGGTCGATCAATTTTATATTTGAGGTTTTAGATTATTATGCTTATTATTCCGGCAGTTTCAGCCAATTTTGAATCAGCCATCTAAAATTAGATTGTGCCGTGTCCCTGCTTCCGTTGTCAGTTTTCGTTGCAGGCGAACAGTTGCCCAAGCTACGACCCCTGACAAATAACCAAATTATCATCTAATGCGTAATTTTTTGAATTTAGTGCCAAGTGCATCTCAGTATTTTTCCAGCCGTCGGGACGAAAAAGCCGATCGCGCGATCGTTTTTGGCTTTAACTGCGGGCAGTCGATCGCTCAAATGTTGTTATGTTTAACAGTGGTAAGTGCTGGCGTGCTGCATCCTAGTGCGGCAAGAGCGATCGGTGCGATCGCGGCGACTCCCCAAACGATCGCCCAAACCCCTGCAAATGCGCCTGCCCCACTTACAAAACTGCTAACAGAAATTGACGCAGCGGCCAACCGGCGCGATGTCAAAGCAGTCATGGCATTTTACAGCCAGAATTTCACTCATTCTGACGGCTTAAACAGCCAAAGCATGGAAAAAGCCCTCACCCAACTCTGGGATCGATATCCGAGTTTAAATTACCGCACCGAGATCAAATCTTGGAAAACCGAAGGTAGCGCGATTCTCGCAGAAACCATAACTACAATTGCCGGCACTCAAAAAAAGGATGGCAGAGAATTAACTCTCAAAGCTACCATCCGTTCCCAGCAGCGCTTTGAAGGTGAAAAAATAGTTAGTCAAGAGATTTTAGCAGAACAAACTCAACTTAGTTCTGGCAAAAATCCTCCCACAATTCAAGTGAATTTTCCGGAGCAAGTTAAGGTGGGCGAAGAGTACCATTTTGATGCCATTGTGCGAGAGCCGATCGGCGATGATATTTTAATAGGGACTGTTTTGGAGGAACCCATTACCGAAAAAACCTTTTTTAATCCCTCAGAAGTCGAGCTGGAGTTGCTAAATTCCGGGGGAATTTTTAAAGTAGGTAAAGCTCCGGCTACGCCCGAAAATCGGTGGGTTTCAGCAGTTTTGATGCGACAAGGCGGAATTGCAACGGTTAGTGTGCGATTGCGGGTTGTCAAGTAATAAAATAGGTGTTATCGGTTATTTGGGTAATTTCTGTAGTGGCGGTTTAAGTAAAATCTCTCATAGAAAAGAGAGAACCAGCTAAACCTGCCTCTACAAGAATTATGGTTAATTGACCCGACTTAATCTTATACCAAGTAAAAAAAAATCCTCTTTTCTCTTCCTTCTTATTATTAAAAATGATTTCTCTCCAAAATCAAATTGTTTTCATTACAGGTGCGAGTAGCGGTATCGGAGCAGCGTGTGCGAAGATATTCGCCAAAGGTGGAGCCAAACTAATTTTAGCAGCCCGCCGCCTTGAAAAGCTCGATCGACTGGCAAACGAACTTGTAGAAACAAAATCCATCGCGTCGGCGAACGAGATTTATTTGCTAGAATTGGACGTGCGCGATCGCCCCCAAGTCGAATCGGCGATAACAGCGCTTCCCGATGCCTGGAAAAACATCGATATTCTGATTAACAATGCTGGATTGAGCCGCGGTTTAGACAAACTGCACGAAGGCAACTTTCAAGATTGGGAAGAAATGATTGATACCAATGTTAAAGGCTTGCTTTACATGACTCGTGCCATCGTGCCGGGAATGGTAAGCCGAGGCCGCGGCCACGTAGTGAATATCGGGTCAATAGCAGGCCGCCAAACTTATCCGAAAGGTAATGTTTATTGCGCTTCCAAAGCAGCAGTGAGAGCTATTTCCGAAGGGTTGAAACAAGACCTTTTGGGAACACCAGTGCGGGTGACGGAAATAGAACCTGGTTTGGTGGAAACAGAATTTAGCAATGTCCGGTTTCACGGCGATTCAGAAAAAGCCAAAAATGTCTATCAAGGATTGACACCTCTCACGGCAGACGATGTAGCCGATGTGGTGTATTTTTGCGCGACGCGATCGCCCCACGTCAATATTAGCGAAATTTTGTTAGTTCCGACAGACCAAGCTAGTGCAACTCTGGTTCACCGAAAATAGTTTTGAGTTTTTAGTGCTAAGTGTCCGGATTGCGCTGGAATTCTCAGGAAGCTTAATTGGTAGATGCACCCTGATTAATTAACTCCCGACCAATTTTGGCCGGGTTTTTTTTGGATCTGGCACCCTTAGCCACACATTCTCCAAAATTTTGCCAAAGTGTCCTGAAAGAGGTGCTGTGAGACGGGAGATTAGATTAGTAGATGCACCCTGATTAATTAACTCCCGACCAATTTTGGCCGGGTTTTTTTTGTCGATCGCACGCCCTCGCCACAAATTGTCCTAAATTCTGCAAAAGTGTCCTGAAAGAGGTGCTGTGAGGCGGGAGACTAAATTAGTAGATGCACCCTGATTAATTAACTCCCGACCAATTTTGGCCGGGTTTTTTTTGTCGATCGCACGCCCTCGCCACAAATTGTCCTAAATTCTGCAAAAGTGTCCTGAAAGAGGTGCTGTGAGGCGGGAGACTAAATTAGTAGATGCACCCTGATTAAATAACTCCCGACCAATTTTGGTTTGGGGTTTTTTTTTGCGGTATCGAGGGTGATGCTGAATAAAGTTTGAGGTTGTCCGGATTGCGCCTCGAATTTTCAGGAAACTTAATTGGTAGATGCACCCTGATTAATTAACTCCCGACCAATTTTGGTTTGGGGTTTTTTTTGCGGTATCGAGGGTGATGCTGAAAAAGTTTGAGGTTGTCCGGATTGCGCTGGAATTCTCAGGAAGCTTAATTGGTAGATGCACCCTGATTAATTAACTCCCGACCAATTTTGGCCGGGTTTTTTTTGGATCTCGCACCCCAAACCACAAATTTTCCCAAATTTTCCCAAACTGTCCGGAACAGGTGCACCTCGAACCGGAGACTAAATTAGTAGATGCACCCTGATTAATTAACTCCCGACCAATTTTGGCCGGGTTTTTTTTTGGATCTCGCACCCCAAACCACAAATTTTCCCAAATTTTCCCAAACTGTCCGGAACAGGTGCACCTCGAACCGGAGACTAAATTAGTAGATGCACCCTGATTAATTAACTCCCGACCAATTTTGGCCGGGTTTTTTTTTCGTATTGCAGCCAAAACAGCAAAATTTCAATAAGTCAAGAATTATCCGCGTTAATCTGGGTGCATCTGCAGTTAAAAATCAAATTGATCCCGAACATCGTGCTAGCCACTGGAAAGTAAATAAAGATGCACCCTGATTAATAAACCCCAGCCAATTAAGGCCGGGGTTTTTTTTGGCTCGAAAGCTGGATTAACCTATTAGGCTAAATCGCATCAAAAGACTGCACCTCAAGCACCGGGCCGATCATAGCAAAAGTCATCACATCCTTGCGGACTTCACCTTTAACGCTGACTTTCAAATCAGCTTTTTTCAACTCAGAAGGAGCATCCTTAAGTTCGTAAGTTTCCCCATCTTCGCCAACCAAAGCCCAAGTGCCCGGGCCAAATCCTTTGCGTTCAATTACACCCTTGACAGTAATACTCATGCCGATCGCACCTCTGTTTTAATTGCTAAACGCGCCAGTCCGAAACACAGAAAAGCATTGACAATTAAGAATGTTTGTGCTACCAAACCTGTGCCCAATCCCCAGACTGCGGGAGACACAAAAGCATTCACCGCTAAACTGCTGGCAAAACCGATCGAAATTGCGATCGCGATCCACTTCCACTGTTGATGTCCCAACAGCAAAGCAATCAAAATCCCAGGAATCAAAACGCTAGCAAAAAAGGGATTCAGCATACTGCTGCCATTAATTGCACCGCCGAGTTCGGGAATAGAACTGCCCATCACCCGCATCGGCCACTGCGGTAGGTCAAATACAAACAAGTTCCGCAGGAAAAAGAATCCAGAACTCCCAGCCATCAAGCCGCCGGAAAAGCCCCAAGTCCAGGCGAACGGGAAATAATTCCGCATAAAGAAAGCCAGCAAGTAAGAACCCAGCACCATTGCAATTTTAGGCAACAGGGCGACTGCACCGCCGTCAATCCAGAAACGGGGACTGAGATAGCCGTTGTCGCGCAACCAGCGGAAGAAATCGCGGAAGTTGATTTGTCCGCGCTGGGCTAGCTGAACTGCTGCGGCTGCGTCTAGGTGTCCCGAACCAAAATGGTTTAACGGATCTTCAGTGACAGTTCGCGAGGACTGCAAGAGTACGCTGCGAATTTCGTCTGGTTCTGTGATGCCGGAAGCCTTGACAAGGGCTGCAACGGCTGCAACGTGGGGAGAAGCCATGCTAGTGCCTTGGTAGCCTTCAAATACTTCGGCGCCGGTTTCCGGGTCGATCGTACTTTGCAGGATTTTGCCCATTTCAGAACCGCCCGGGGCTGCAATGTCAACCCCTGCGCCGAAATTGGAGTAAGAGGCTTTTTCGTCGTCGGGGCCGAGGGCGGAAACGCCGATGACGTGGGGATAGCGGGCGGGATAGGAAGCGGAACTGTCGCCGGAGTTGCCGGCGGCTGCGATGATGACAACGCCTTTAGAGTGGGCGTAGTCGATCGCCTCTTCCATTAACTGACTTTCACCGCCGCCGCCTAAACTCATGTTGATGACATCTGCGCCGTTGTCAGCAGCAAATTTAATTGCTTCGGCGATGTCGGAAACCGTGCCGCCACCGCTGCCGCTTAACACTTTTAGCGGCATTAAAGCTGCTTCGTAGGCGATGCCCGCAACGCCGTAATTGTTGTTAGTTGATTGGGCGACTGTACCGGCGACGTGAGTACCGTGGCCGTTGTCATCGTAGGCTTCGGCGCGATCGTTTACAAAGTCGTAGCCCGGTACAAATTTGGTTTCTTTTAAGTCAGCGACTGGAGTAATACCCGTGTCAATTATCGCTACTGTTGTGCCGCTGCCTTTGGTTTCGTTCCAGGCAGATTCTACATTGATGCTGCGGAGATTCCACTGCTTGGTATACATGGGGTCGTTGGGAATCTCGAAAGCCCTGTAGACGTAGTTGGGTTCAATGTATTCGGTATCTTTAGCCAAATTTGATTTTCTCAGGGCGTTTAGCAAAGTGCGATCGCCCTTAACTACATATACATTGTCGCCCGCTGAGAATTCGCTGTTGAGTTGCGGTGCGATTTGGTACTGTTGGGCGATCGCATTTACTTCTTTCGCAATCTCAGCAGCACCCAAATCTTCGCGGAAATCAAGCACAATCGAGTCGTAAGTGCCTTGAGTAGCAAGTCCTGGGAAATTTGAAATCGCCCAGCCGAGCCCGATTAAAAATAAGCACAGAAGGAAAAACTTTTTCATGGCCGATCGTCCGTTTAGGGAAGGCTTGTTCACCACAATAACCCAATTTTCACCGCCAGCGCCAGTTTTCCTTGCTGCGACTTGTGGGGATCTCGCACGCGGGCGTTTGGTATTTTTCGGCGGTGGCTGTTGCTCAATCAAAAATTGCTCTAATTTCTAGTTAGAATTGCAGAGCAAGTTTTACGACTTCAATTAATTGTATCATTAGAGAAGATGAGAAACAGAACCTGGATTATTTTCAACAAGGGTATTGCATGGAAAGAGGTTTAATGTGGCTGCCGCTGCTGGCAATCTTTATCGGGCTGGCTTGGGCTGGATGGAACGAGTATCAAAAGCTGGAAGCGTATCGCGTCTGGGCAGAACAATTCGCTAAAGCCAAGTACGATATTTATGCTGTACTCGGTCAGCAAGAAGACAGTTTAACTTGGGGAAAACCTACTCGCAGCGGGCCTGTGAATTTGCAAACTTTTTCTTTAAAAGACGTGCAGTCGCTGCGGTTGTTAGTCAACTCTCAGGCAGTTGATTTAGAGTCGCCCCCACGTTCTGGAAGTCCAATAGCCCTCGAATTTTTGTTGAAAGATGCTGCTGCGGTGCAGGTTCCTTTTACAGAAATTCCTCTAGCGACTAAATGGGGAAAACACTTGCAGCAAGAATTGCAGCGCTTTAGGTAAAAACTGTCTCCGGCGGGGGAGCGTATCACATATGAAATCGGCTACTTGAAGTTAAAAAAGTCTGTAAAACTGGTAGTAGAAATAGAACTTACGCAACAAATCCTTTGAACTGCCATCTATAAGGGTAAAGTACCCACGGATCACCCGGAGGACATGAGTTATTGCGGTAAGTAGTAGGAGTAGTGTCCCCGTGCCTAGCCCGCTCGTGTTCCGTGCGTACCTTACAGTTAAAGTTATTGACCAGCGCGTCCTAAAACAGCTAAATTGCCAGCCCCCCAATCTGCGGAATGCAAACACAAGAATTTTTACAGCGCTATCAACAGGGAGAGCGCAACTTTGGTCACATTGACCTCAGCGGCGCTAGTTTAAGCGGTGTTAACCTGCGAGATATAGACCTCACTGGTGCTAACTTGACCGGCGCTAATTTAAGCTGGTCTTTTTTGAGCAATGCCAAGTTGATAGGGGCTTGTTTGCGCCGCGCGGATCTCCGCAGTGCGGGGCTAGCTGGGGCGAATCTGAGCGGGGCAAATTTGAGCGGGGCAAATCTTGCTAAAGCGGATTTGCGCCTTGCTTGTTTGGAAGCAGCAGAACTCAATTGGGCCGCGTTCCCCGAAGCGGATTTGGGCGGTGCTAATCTTCAAGGAGTTAAATCTGACCAGATTAATTTGGCTGGGGCTAAACTCGACGGCGCGAAGTTGATGGCGGCGGAATTGATGGAGGCGAATCTCAACCGCGCCAGTCTTGTTGGTGCTAATTTAACGGGTGCTAATTTGCGGGAAGCGCATTTGGTGGAAGCGAATTTGCGATCGGCAATTTTAATCGGTGTAAATTTGATTGAATCTGATTTGAATGGCGCTCAAATGCGATCGGCAAATCTGACTGGTGCTGACTTGCACCGAGCTGTGCTGGCGGGGGCGGATTTGACTGAGGCGGTGCTGGATAACGCTGATTTGAGTCGAGCTAATCTGGCGGGTTCTTATTTATTGAAAGCGAGTTTTAAGAAGGCGCTTTTGCTGCGAGCTAACCTGCAAGGAGTGTATTTGTTGCGGGCGGATTTGAGCGAAGCTAATTTGCGTAATGCTGATTTGCAAAAAGCTGATTTGAGCGGCGCTTATTTGATGGATGCGATGTTAGGTGAGGCGGATTTAAGAGAAGCTTGTTTGATTGAGTGCCGTTTGATTCGGACGAATTTGGAAGGGGCGCAGCTTACGGGCTGCTGCATTCAAAATTGGCAAGTTCAAGATGTCGATCTGTCGAAAGTTGACTGTCGCTATGTTTTTACTCAGTTTGATTATACTGCGAAAGTTGCGGCAAATCGCTTGCCAGTAGATCGCGATTTTGAGTCGGGGGAATTGGGGCGGCAGCATCAAGAGGAAAGTTCGATTGTGGAGGTGGGTTTTGCTGAACCTCCTAATTGGGAGGCTTTGGTTTTTACGGTGCGTCGCGTGGAGTTGGAAAGCCGCGAACTCAAGTTGAACGTTCAATTTTTTGAGTCTGCTGGAGAACAACATTTACTGCGGCTGAGCGCGAACCGTTTGGTGAATGGCAAGATTTTGGGCGATCGCATTTTGGAGCTTTATCCAGATATGTTGGAAAAGGTTTTAGCCAAGGGCGCTGAAATTTTGAGTTTGCTCGGCTTGCCTATTCCTAGTAAGAGTGTGGAGCCGGTGGAGCCGAGTCACAAGGAAGTATTGCTCAGAAGACAGGAAATCTATCAGCGAATGGTGCGCCAAATTTCGTTTATTTTGATGTCTCAGACGCCGGATAAATTCTCCGAAAGCGTGCAGCGGCTGTTGGATTATTTGAAGCAGCAAGGTATTCCAACAGAGCAGATTCAAAAGAAAGTCATCAGTCAGGCGATCGTGCAGCGGGCGAAGCAAGACCCGGGTTTTCGGGAACAGTTGCTCGCGTGGGAGAAAACGGCGTCTGATCGCGTTCGCGGTTCGATGATGGGGGAAGCGGTACGGTATGCGATCGCCCTTTTGATCGATTATTAACAGTTAATTGTTAATACTTGAAGTCGGAGAGCGGCTAATACCTGCACTTGCTCTTCTGCGTGGGAAACTGCAAGCCTCGTGCAGCGGGCAAAGCAAGACCCTGTGTTTTGGGAACACTTGCTTAGGTGGGAGAAAAGGGCTTCGGATTGCGATCGATCGCTCTTCGGTAATGGGGGAAGCGGTGCGGTTTGCGATGCCCTGTTGTGGGAATGAATACACACAAAATCTTACCCCATTAAAAACCCTGCAACCGTATCTCGATTTAACTGTCCGGTTGATTAGGATATAGTTCAGTTTCGTCCTTCAAAAGCTTACACAACTCATCCAAATCTTTCTTACAGTGTTCAATCAGTTTTTCACCTCGCTCCTCAAGGTGATCAATATTACTGGGACTTGCGTTGTCCATTTGATCGTGAGCATTCTCGCTACTCAATTGAAGTTGAAAACGATAGTAGTTTCGGTTATTTTCTTTGTCTCCTTTAGTCACCATTAGCTGCTGAAGCTGAAACGCAACTGATTCGCTTTGACCATCTAAAACAACGTTAAGTAAGGGAAGTGCCCATTTGATTTGTCCCCAATTTTTTGCATCTCTATACTTATACCTCCTGGTTACTGATCCAGTACCCAAAGAAACAACAAGGGTATCCTTACGGTGTAGTTCTTCACGAGTCTTGTTCTTGTAAGAAATCATCGCCTCCATCATTGCAAGTAAGGAAGGATTATTTGCAAAAACTCCACCGTCTACCAAAGCGTAATATCCCTCATCGGTAGTATGTCCCGTTTCGAGTTGGTAGGGTGGAAAGAATGTCGGTGCAGCAGAAGTGGCCATTGCTGCCTCAAACATTTTGAATCCGCTACATACTTTGCGGCTATGAATACTCTCGATTTCCTCTGCGTCCCGATTGCTTGTAAAAAAAATTGGTGCTCTCAGTTCTATATCATAGCTCGGGATGAAAATTTCTCGTAATGCATCTTCAACCTTAGCTTCACCTAGAAGATCCTTTAAAACTTCTTGCTTACCTTTTGGGTTGTGCCTGGGTTGTAGCAAATCATCAAAAGACGTTGGAATATACTCATTAAAAATCTTTGACCCATATTTGCGATAGAAATTTACAAGTTCGGCAGCGGTATACTCGGGTTCATTATTGATGCTAGAGTCTGAGTTCTTTCTAGTTAAACCCAGTGCTAAAATTCCTCCTGTTGAAGTGCCTGCAATAAAATCAAACATTGTTGCTATGCGTTTTCCTGTGCGCTCTTCAATGTAGTTGAGAACGATCGCAGGAATGATACCCCGAATACCACCACCATCAATTGAGAGAATTCTTCTCTTGAATTTAGTACCCATCACACGTACTCCTTTAGATATTGCTTAAATGGTCAACAAAACTGAAAGTAAGAACTGGTTGCTCCGGCGCCAAGTATCTTTTAGACCAAAGCAAATTCATCTACCATCAAAAGCGCTGATCATCCGGATAACCGCAGCAGATATCAAAAAAAGCGATTGTTTCTGTTTACCAGTCTTGGCTGCGTAGCCGGCGACTCGCTAAGGCGCGGATTTGCTCGTCGGCGTCCGAAACTGCAAGCGATCGCAACAACGGCACAACTCCCGGATTTTCGGGATAATGTTCGATAATGGCTTCGAGTGCTGTAAATCGGGGATTGTAAGGAAAAGAACCGTTTTGATTGTCAACATCGCTCAAAGCTCGATCGCGCAAAAACTCAAACATTTCCGGCTCGTCTTTCCATCCGCGCATTAACTCTACCAGGGCCATCGCCCGCACCTGCGAATCTTCATCCTTTTGAGCTCTAATTTTCAGCCACTCAAAAATCTGCGACTGATTTGTTCGCCCCCGGGCTAACTTTTGCAAAGCGATTTGCCTGACAGCCGGACTCTCATCCCCCTCTGCTTTAGCCTCCAGCAGCATCCAAGTTTCAGGATTGTCCGGCCAGTTGTAAGCGAGTTCAAGCACCGCCGCTTGCCGCACCAGGGCTTCCCCAGAATCGAGCTCAATTTTCAGCCAAGACAAGGTTTCCGGGTCGTCGGGCCAGCGCCGCACGATCGATCGCATCAGCACGCTCAGCAAGTGAGCATCATGCTCCAACTCGACGCGGCTTTTGAGGAAAGGCAGCGTCTCGCCCCGGTGAGACCAGCGTTTTGCGATTTCTTCCACCGCAGTTTCTCGAACATTGAGGTGTCTGTCTGACTCGGCGAGATTTTGCAACCAGCCAAAGACTTCGAGACTGCCTGACGCCAGTGCGGCGACAGCCTCCACTACTACTTGGCGCACAGTCCAGTAATCCTCGGAATCAGCTATTTTTTGCAGCAGGGGCAGGGTTTCTGGGTGGTCGGGCCAACCTGCTGCTATCTGTTGTAGCGCTATTTCTCGCAAGTCGGCGTCGCGATCGCCCAATGCTATATTTTGCAAAAAAGTCAGAGTTTCGGGGTTCCCGGGCCAGCCAGAGGCAACTGCTTGCACTGCTGCGCGCCGGACGCTCGAACTCGCGTCGGACTCGGCTTTAGTTTTCAGCAGCGGGTAAATGTCGGGCTCGCCTGGCCAGTGCGAGGCCAATTCTTCTAAGGCTGCTGTCCGCACTTCTTTGCTGCTGTCGGATTCGGCTAAGGTTTTCAGCAGCAGGCAAACGTCGGTTGCGACGGGCCAGCCCGCTGCCAACTCCCGCACCGCTACTGTTCGCAGGATAGAACTTCCTGTCTGGGCAAGGTTTTTGAGCAAAGATGCCGTGCCTAAAACGCTGTGCCAACCTCTGGCTATTTCTTGCCACGCTGCGACTCGCACTCCCAAATTTTCGTCAGATTCGGCGGCGGTTCTCAGCAGCAGCAAGGTATCTGTGCGATCGGGCCAATTAAAGGCCAACTGTTCGAGTGCTGCGGTGCGGACTGCGGGACTTTGATCAAACTGAGCCAGGGCACTCAGCAGCGGCAAGGTATCGCTGCTGTCTGGCCAACCAGAAGCCATTTCTCGCACACAGGTCGATCGCACTGCCCAGCTTCCATCGGATTTGGCGAGGTTTTTGAGCATCAGGTAAATTTCTGGCTGCTCTGGCCAACCACGGGCTACTGCTTCGACTGCCGTGGCTCGGACTTCGCCGCAGTCACTGGAGTGAGCGAGTATTTTCAGCCAGGGCAGGGTTTGCGGGTCGTTTTTCCAAGTTTGGGCGATCGCCGCGATCGATCGATTGCGAATTTGATAAGTTTCCTGCAATTCTTGAGCGCTTTGATAAAGAATCAGGAAACCACTGCCGTATTGCGATAACTTTTTTAAAGCGTTTAACAGTTTTTTTTCAGTTTTTTTATCAACATCATTTTTCACTTTTAACAGGCATTGCGCTGCTAAAAACAAATTAATAAATTTTTCTGGTTGACCGTTTTGATCGGTGAGATATTCTATAATTTTGCTCGCTGTTTCTTTGTCGAGCTTAGCTGCAATTTCTCTGAGGACTTCGTGCAAAGATTCGTCCCGCCAGTGCTGGCCGAAAACTTGTATGTTGAGTTCGCCCCAAGTCAGTTGACCGATTTTGAGTTGGGCATGGATTAACTCTGCTACAGTCTGGGGATTATTTTCGGAAACAAGTTTTTTTAACAACATACCGATACCCTGCCCCCTGAAGTTTGTTTGCATTGACAATCCTCGCATCAGCTCGGATATTAGTTGAGATTTTTTTGAGCGACCCTGGAGTATGGAACCAATCGACTCTATTTTATACCAAAAATACTGCCTCGGGAGCGCCCCTATGCAAAATCCGCCATCACCCACAGGAATGTCAGGTGTTGGCGGATGGCGATCGAACAATTAAGCCACTGAATCTAACTAACAGCTACTTGGACGCGATCGGCTACAACCCGAACTGCAAAAGTAGGAATCTTTACCGTTTCATCATCCAGACATTGCCCGGTAGTGAGACTAAAGTTTTGCTTGTAAATGGGAGAAGCAACTTTGATAGTGCCGTTGCGATCGCCCACAAGTCCCCGCGACAACACAAAAGCTTTGCTAAACGGGTCGTAATTGCTAAGCGCATAAACTTCATCCCCGTTTCCCACTCGGAAAATCGCCACTTGTTCGCCTTTAACTAAAGCGCAAACTCCCGTATAAGGGGCGATCGCATCAAGAGAACACACATCTACCCAAGTAGTCACAGTATCCGAAAGTTGTAATGATTGAACCATCTTCTTTTCCTGTTAATTTACTTTAATTTCATTTCTCGGCTCTGCCTGAGAACGCAGGTTTCGAGGCCTCCAAGAATTCATTCCCAGGCAAAGCCTCGAAGATCAAATCTTGCTCCCTCCCCTGATTCAAGGGGAGGGCTGGGGATGGGTTATTCCGAAACTCCAACCAGAGCCTTTTCCTGTTCGTTAGCAGGCCGCGTTTGTCCCCGTTCCGCAACACGAACAATACTCGGATCGGGCAAATCGGAATTCACAAAATGCTGGAACCGCTGCACCTTGTGTGGGTCTTCTATGGTCGTTTTCCACTCACATTGATAAGTGTTCACTAAATGTTCCATCTGCGCTTCTAATTCACCACAAATGCCCAAAGAATCCTCAATTATCACCTGTTTCAAGTATTCAATTCCGCCCTCAAGCTTGTTCAACCAAGTAGCAGTACGTTCCAATCTGTCGGCGGTGCGGATGTAGAAAACCAAGAATCGATCGATATACTTAATCAGCGTTTCCTTATCGATATCCGTAGCCAGCAAAACCGCGTGCTGTGGCTTAATGCCGCCATTGCCGCACACATACAAATTCCAACCATTCTCCGTCGCAATTATCCCAAAGTCCTTGCTTTGAGCTTCCGCGCATTCGCGAGTGCAACCAGAGACAGCAGATTTGAGCTTGTGGGGCGATCGCAAACCACGATAACGCAATTCAACCTCGATCGCCAAACTCGTTGAATCCTGCACCCCAAAGCGGCACCAAGTGCTACCAACACAAGATTTTACAGTACGCAGAGCCTTACCGTAAGCGTGTCCCGACTCAAATCCCGCATCAATCAACCGACGCCAAATATGCGGCAATTGATCCACGCGAGCTCCAAACAAATCGATCCGTTGCCCGCCAGTAATCTTAGTATAAAGCCCAAAATCCCTGGCAACTTCACCCAAAACAATCAACTTATCCGGCGTAATTTCTCCCCCCGGTATTCGCGGCACCACCGAATAAGTACCGTCGCGCTGAATGTTTGCCAAAAAGTAATCGTTCGTATCTTGCAAACCGACGTGAGACTTCTCTAAAATGTGGTCATTCCAAGTAGAAGCCAGCATCGAACCAACAGCAGGCTTGCAAATTTCGCAACCCTTACCTTTGCCGTGTCTTTCAATCAACTCCTCAAATGTTTTAATCTCTTGAGAACGCACTAAATGGTACAATTCTTGACGGGAATATTCAAAATGTTCGCAGAGATTATTTTTGACGGCAAACCCAGCTTTCTTCATCTCCGCCTTGAAGATATCCGTCACCAAAGGCACGCACCCGCCACAGCCCGTCCCAGCTTGAGTGCATTTCTTGACGCTGGGAACATCGGTTAAATTGCGATCGCGAATAGCTTCACAAATCTGCCCCTTGGTAACATTATTGCAAGAACAAATTTGAGCTGAATCCGGCAAACTGTCTACTCCAAAACCCGCCGGTACTCCCCCTTCTCGCGGTGGCATTAACAAATCTTCGGGATGCGGCGGTAGAGCAATTTCATTTTGCATGAATTGCAGCAAAGTACCATAAGCCGAAGCATCTCCCACGAGAATTCCGCCTAAAATCCGGCTGCCGTCTTGATTTAAAACTAATTTTTTGTAAATGCCTTGGAAGGTGTCAGTGACAACAATTTCTTTAGCATCGGCCGACTTGGGAAAAGGATCTCCAAAACTAGCGACATCCACCCCCAATAATTTGAGTTTAGTGGACATATCCGCACCTGTAAAAGTGCTTGTAGCGGGGGCATCCTGTCGGCTATCGGCTGCACGGCTCAAAATATCTGCTGCTACGCTTGCCATTGTATACCCAGGCGCAACTAAGCCGTAGATGCGATTTTGATATAGCGCGCATTCTCCGATCGCATAAATGTCAGAATCGGAGGTTTGGCAGCTATCATTAATCACAATGCCACCGCGTTCTCCTACTTCTATACCGCAACTTCTGGCAATTTCGTCGCGGGGGCGAATGCCAGCAGAAAAGACAATCATATCTGTTGCCAATTCCGAACCGTCAGCAAACAGCATTTTAGTAACTTTGCCATCTTCACTAACAATTTCTGTTGTAGATTTGCTGGTGTGAACCGAAACCTCCAACTCTTCTATTTTGCTACGGAGAATCGCACCGCCAATTTCGTCAACTTGCACGGGCATCAGCCGCGACGCAAACTCAACAACGTGAGTTTTTAGACCCATATTTTGCAGAGCATTAGCACACTCTAGACCTAACAAGCCGCCGCCAATTACTACACCAGTTTGGCAATTTTTAGCGTAATCTGACATCGCTTCCAGGTCATCAATTGTCCGGTAAACAAAGGTTCCTGTAGCGTCTTTGCCTTTAATTGATGGCACAAATGGATAGGAACCGGTGGCCAGAACAATTTTGTCGTAGGGAACTTCTAAACCGTTGGCTGAAGAGACTATTTTGTGTTCCCGGTTAATGGCGACTGCTTTGTCCCCGATGTGAATTAGGATGCCGTTTTCTTGATAAAATCCCGGTGCAACTAAAGATAAATCTCCCGCTGTTTTCCCAGAAAAAAATCCGCTGAGGTTTACGCGATCGTAAGCAACGCGCGGTTCTTCACAAAAAGTAATTAAATTCCAGTGTTTGGCAGCATCCGAGCTGACCATTAACTCTAGGAACTTGTGACCTACCATGCCATTGCCGATTACAATGAGGTTTTTTTTGGCTGTCATTAGAATCTCTTTTATCCCGTTTATCAGTCGTTGGGTTTATTAATATAAGACTTTATTGTAAACTTTTGTACTTATATATACAAAAAATGGATATTTATGCAATTGTCGAATACTCCCGATTGCATTTTTGCATGATGTCTGCGATCGACTTAAATAGGTGCGTCAGTCGATTTTAGATTTTAGATTTTATACCAATTTTATGTGAAGCTGCATATAATAGAGAGCAGAAGTGTTGAATGATAGGAAAAGATTGCTATAATTGGGCGAGCAATGTATAATTGCAGAGTTATAAATTATTAATAATCAGCTGAAATGCTATTTTCTAACTTCCCCAAAATTGTCAGACGGTATCTCGCCCATTTACCCAAAGATGATTATCCTGTTTTAGATAGCTTCACATTTGTCTCCTGCTGGCTAGGGTTTAGTTTTGACCAAAGTCTGGATACTATGCGTTCGCTATTTTCCCGTTTAAACAGTCGAGATATTTCCCTAGATATATCAACTTTTTCAAAGGCTAGTAAGCATAGAGATATTGGTGTTTTCATAAAAATCTTTGAAAGATTGCAAGTGGATATAAAACGTCAATTAATTAACAAAGATAGGATGAGTTTATTTCCTTTAGATTCAACGATAGTTACGTTAACAAGTAAATTACTATGGCAACAGGAATACCATCAAGTAAAACTATTTGCGGGAACGGACAATAAACGGGGAATAATTGATGGAGTCCACATTCATTTTGGTCAAGGTCATGACAGTCAGTATGGAGATGAAACCATAGCAGCCACACCTCAAAATGGAGTCGCTGTAATGGACAGAGGTTTTTTTAGTTCGGAACGCGTTCAAGCATTAATGAAAAAAGAAAATCAATATTTTGTACTACGAATTAAGAATAATTCTACTGTCAATATGAAGGAGGATGGAACTTATGAAGTGTGGAGTGACCAACGAAAACTTCAAGTAAGATTAGTGACTTTTTCAGATTGAGAAACACGGACAGAATTTAGATTTGTCACTAATTTACCTGAATCAGGAAAATTAGCATACACTAATGAAGAAGTTGGAGAAATTTATCGAAGACGATGGCAGATTGAATTGCTGTGGAATTTCTTAAAAATGCATTTAAAATTAGCTCGTCTAATTACTAAAAATACCAATGGAATTAAGATACAAATCTATGCCTGTTTGATTTGTTATTTGTTGCTTCAGTTGGTTGAAGTTCCTGATGAAAGTGGACATAAACTCTTAGACAAGTTACGATATTTACAGGTCTTTATGTGTGAGAAATCAGCTATATTCACTGGTTTAAGGAACTTGTTTTCAATTGCTAAAATCAGCAGTTTATAGATTCGTATGTCTATTTTCAGAATCCTATCAATAAGCATTCAACACTTCTGGATATTTAGAAAAAGTCAATGCCTACTAAAAACTTCCTCAGTTGCGAGACAAAAAAAAGTCTACAACAAGCATTAAAAGAGCACGAGCATCCAGATATTCGGCAAAGAGCCTTAATTTTTTTTTTACTAAATAACGGAAATACAAAAGCTAAAACTGCTGAACTAATTGGATGTTCTCTGAGAAAAGTTGCTTATTGGAGCATACATGGTGATCCTGAGAATTTAGACAATTTCAAAGATGAGCGGATGAAGGGTAACTACCCAAAAGCTACAGAAGAATACATTAATTTACTTCTAGAGACCATTGAAGTAGAACCTGAAAAATATGGCTATGAATTCGGGAGATCGACAACAGCTAGACTTGCCATATTTCTAGGAGAAAAGACAGGAATTGAGCTGAGTATTACACAAGTAAGGAGGATTTTAAAAGCAAAAAAGTATGTTTACCTCGCTTGCTAAATATAGCTTAGAGTCTAAGCAAGACGGGAGCGTGTCACTTTTGTGATGAGTAAAAATACTTAAGCAGCTTTTGGTGATTTACCAATTAAGCCGTTTAAGT
>NZ_JAUBPU010000123.1:0-3493 GCF_036700885.1 Microcoleus sp. S13_B4 | reverse complement strand
AAGCGATTGATACTATCATGTGAAACATCTCCCAATATCTCGGCTAACCTACTACACCCTCCATATTTTGGCTCTGCAAGCAAAAATAAGGTGTAGATGTCTAGATTGCATTCTGCTGTCGAGGGTTTAGTAATTTCTCTCATTCTCCCATACCCATTACTAGACGACCCTTATTTATCAATGCACTATTTTGTGTAAGGATTTAGGTCTTTGATTGGGGAATAAGAGAAGGCATGAAAAAGTTACAAGAATGGGCAGATATAGCATCACGAAAAAAAGCCATTGCGCTTTTACCCTGAAACCGACAAGTCGGAATCACAGATAACAAATCAGCAGTTTGTTCAAACCGAGACATTGACCGGGAGCCCCCAGATACCTTACGCTTCGTCACGGCTAATCGGAGAGAACGTTCTGCCAAATTATTATCAGGAGGAATGGAAGGATGGTCTAAAAAGTACCACCATTGATGTGCTTTCTCACGCAACGAGCGCAATAAAAGTCCCGCAGCATGACCAACATGACCTTGCCAAGTATTTAACAATTCTGCCAACCTGGTCTTAAAGTCCCTCGCCCAAGTCTGATAATCAAGCTCTTCAGGGTGTTCCCGCCATTGTCGATGTTGTCGAAATGCCTCATCAATTAATTCCAAGAACGCAGAGGCGACAACTGTATTGTTACCGTAACTAAGAAGCAGAACTTTCTTAAAATGTCGCCGTAGATGGGCTAAACATTTTTGTTGGGCTCCCACAATCACACCGTTGTAGACGCTAAAATCATCAGAGCTCAACACTCCAGCAAATTCATGCCCCAACATCGTCTCTAATTCGGCTCTACTGCGAGTATCCGCAGCATGAAACAGGCAAAAATCTTGACCCGTAGCTGTCCACAACCATTCTTTGACTCCCTTGACACACCAAGGGGTTTCATCGACATGGACGTTGGCTTGTAAGGGTGCCCATTTCCATAAGGCTTCAACGGCAGACTTTACAGCATCGGCTACCCGCGCATTTGTCGCTTGTAATGTCGCTATTCCTATGGAGATTCCACCTAGTTCGCGCAGGAACTCTTGTTGCTTTTCGTAGGATATGTGCCCATAATTACCTAGCCATACCAATAATGCTTGTAGCTCGATGCTTAAGTCTTGTCCTGGAACTATCTCGGATGCTGGTGAGCCCATCACCATTGCTCCACATTCTAGGCATTGACATTTGACTCGTTGATATTCCACCACTTCAATTGGTAAGGCTGCTAAACACGCTACTTGCTGCTTGCTATAACCAATCGCATCACTTAATTCTCTGCTACCACAATGCTCACAATAGTCAGGAGTGCTGATTTGATATCTATCTACTCGCCCAAATCCTTTTCGGGTTTTACCGATATGTCCCCGCTGTCCTCCTGGTTTTGGCTTTGGCTCTTTTTCTGATTCTTTTGAGTTATCAACTTTGGCGAGTTCTGATTTCTGTATGAGATCGCTTGATGGGGGTTTCGATGATGTTTTGCTATTGCTGGGCTGTCTCTCTTTGAGCTTTTCGAGTTCTTGTTGTAATTTTTCAATCAGCTTCTGTTGGGTTAGCACAATTTTGACCAGATCCTCACGGCTCAACTGGTCAACTATTTCTAATTTTAGTGCTGCTGATAACTCTGGCTTTTCGCTCATCTGAATACATTACCAGATTTTTCGGCTTTCAATCAACTATTTTTCACCTGAATCCTTACTATTTTGTTATTCTGTCAATGCGTAAGTCCTAAGATAGTTAAATTGGGTAAATCCAGAAATCTTTGTAGTTTTCTGCGCCGACTTTCCGTTGTAATTGGATAAGGGAATACCCGTGCCAGTCGTTCTAATCTCACTTGTTTTTCTGGCTCTCCGGTAGTTCTTATGCTAAAAAGTTAGTAAATTTCTAACTTTTTTAATTTTTGTTGTACATATATTGGATGAAAGCTAATCCCAGCTTGACTTTTAGCTTGCTTGCCGATAAAATAAAGTAGAAAGCAAAAATTTTGGTATCAAAAGTCAATTATGCCTTCCAACGCTCAGCTTAATCTCATCGCCAAATTATTGGACTTGCCTGGGGTATTAATTAAGGATTATCAGTTTCATAAAGAAATCGGAGTAATTATACATATAGAAGGAGAGCAACAGCAAGCTTATTGTCCTAAATGTGACCTAAAAAGTGACAGACTCCATCAAAATCATTGGCATTTAGTTAAAGATTTACCCACAGCCACTCGATTTGTTTATTTGCGAGTAAACTGCCGTCAATTCAAATGCGAAAAATGTCAAAAACCTTTTAGTGAATCTTTAGATTGTGTCGGCAAAAATAGAAATTATACGAAAAGGCTCGCTCACCGAATTATTGAAGAAGTTTTAGACAGCAATATTCGGAGTGTAACCCGAAGAAATGGGTTGAGCGAAGAAGAAGTTCAAACAATGTGAAAAGATGTAGCCCAAGAGTTATTAATAGAAAAACCTTCACAACTTAGAAGACTTGGTATGGATGAAATTGCCTTGGTAAAAGGCCAGGAAAACTATTGTGCTGTATTAGTAGATATAGAGACTAGACAGCTCTTGGCTATTGTCGAATCTAGACGGATAGAAGATCTGCCTAAAGTCTTACAGAGTTGGGGTTCTGAGCAGGGCTATTTCATTCTAAACAAGTCTTTGAGGATGTTAAAATTAAAGCCAGCGAGACGTTGAGCTTGAGCCATGTTTTGAAAGCCATAATCGCGATACAAATTGAGGGCAAAATTGCGTGCGATTGCCCAACATTGAACAAGCCCGTTGGTGCGAATACGAGAAGCATCTTCGCCCGAGGGGTGACATCGCGAACATAATGAACTTTGTTTTCGACCCCCCAATAGCCTCGAACTCTGTCGGCAAGGCGTCTGGCCGTTTCGGTCAAGGAGGTCACGTAATAGCGGGTTTCGGTAGAGACTTCAATGATGGAGGCTCGATGCACAGCACGTTCGGATTCAACTCGAATTAAGGTTTGCAGTCCCGGAAAATCAGGAATTCCAGTCAGGTCATGACTAATGCTGACGGTGCGTTTTTCAATCCGACCATGCCCTTTGTCGATCTGGAATATCGTCTCTTGCGCTTGAAATTTGGCTTGTACTGCGGCCAACAATCTGGATTGATTGCCTTTGAGTGCGCCCAAGTAATCATTACCACTATCAATGATGGTCTGAGCAGTTTTTTTGGGTACTGATGGCATCAAAGGCGAAGACTACACCCTTAACTGCCATCTTCTGAATAAGAACCGGGAGTGCGGTGATTTAATTCGTTTTTGATGCCACCTCATAGGGTTCGAGAATCAAACCACCTTCTACAATGTAGGCAGTCACCAGCATGATTGCTGGATGCGAATCGACAGTTGGGTCCTCAGTGGGACACTCATAGGACCCGCGTAACACTTGGGAGCGTGTCACTTTTGTGATGAGTAAAAATACTTAAGCAGCTTTTGGTGATTTACCAATTAAGCCGTTTAAG
>NZ_JAUBPU010000072.1:18135-26872 GCF_036700885.1 Microcoleus sp. S13_B4 | reverse complement strand
TTACTTAAACGGCTTAATTGGTAAATCACCAAAAGCTGCTTAAGTATTTTTACTCATCACAAAAGTGACACGCTCCCAACTCATTAAGATCGAAATACTTTCCCTCAAATTCAAAAAAATTCTCAATAAAACAACAAATAGCATTAAGTCGCTGCATACCATCTATGATCTCATACTTTCCATTTCCATGAATTTGAGGACGTTCAGCTAATAGAATTAAAGGAATTGGATATCCCTTTAAAATGCTTCCAATCAATTTTACTTTTTCTTCAACTGACCAAATTAATTTTCTTTGATACTTTCTGTTTACCAATAAGTTATCTGACCGATAGAGCCGATAAGCCTCAGTGACTGTCATTCCGCGTGGAACAATGCTCATACTTCTGATCCGCTTAAATCTAAATTGTTATAATAGTATCAAGGTTTTGATCCCTTGTCAGCTTCTGGTTTCCCCGGACGGGTTACGGATACCGATAGGGGTGAGGACGATCGCACTTCTGGAATTCGTGCGATCGCCCTCAAAGATTACTCTTTCCAGTAACGGGTTAAAATCCGAATCACCTCACCCGCTATCGGCGATGGTAGAGGCGGGCTCCATTCCCCAACTTCTGCAAAACCTAAAACGTGCAACAGATTAACGATGCTGTCTACCGCTTTGGGAACGCCACACAACAGCAAACGAATCGGTTGCTTACCTTGAGGTACATCAGGAATTTCTTCCCGGAGCAGTTCAGGAACTGATTTTGGCGGTGATATCATAGAGTTTCCTCCTAAATATGGGAGTTCAAGCCCCCACCGAAGGATTGCGAGTCTGACCGGTGGGGGTTTTGTGTTTGACTATTTACACGGTATCACACCGTGTGTCACTATGCAAGAGGCGTACAAAGAAAGTACGATCGATGTATGAAGTAAATTCCCCGTTGCATAACTTGCCAGCAAAAAACCTAAAACGAGTCACCAGCTACGTTCCTCCAAACGCCTACAACGTCTTGGAAGATTGGGCCAAGGAAGAAGACCGGACAGTTAGCAATCTCGTAAGTCGGATTGTCTCTGAAGCTGTAGATGCTTACTTGGCTAAAAAGACTACAGAAGATGAACCCAGCAGCAATTAACCTTTGATCTCTACGCTGATGGGTCATTCTCAACTGCCAACCTGTCGGGCCGTTTATTTTGTGTTGGAGTTGGGTTTTGTTTTTCCTCTAACTAGAAACCTGATCCAAAGGGTCAAATTCAGCAACCTGTTTTTGACCAAGAGATGTAATTGCTAAGACTAAAACACTTAACGTAAGGCCTAAAATCGCATAACTCGGTAGTGAAAAAATAGTTAGTTTAAACAAATAAGGCAATTCCCCCCCCTTCCAGTTCCACCGCTTTCCTAGAAACACCAACAGCCCGCCATGAATCACAGCGGTTTGCACCATGACACAGCCAACGCCCAATAACCAAACCGACATTCTTTGCCTAGAGAAGGCACAATTTTTAATCTGAAAACATAAATCATTCAGCAAAAAAACCACCGCCGGTGCTAACATCACAGAACTGGTGGGCTGTGAATAGTTGATAGCAATACTCAAAGTAGAAATTAGCACCATTTCAGATAAGTCAACCTTTTTTGACCAAGCATTGCGAGATTGTTTTTTGTAAAAATACCAACTCACTAAACCAACTAGCAACAGAACAATCAAGTCAGAAAATAGCTTCGCCACGAAGGGACTATCGGGGAAAAATCTCGGCCCCATAACCCTTAAATCAAGGCGACTCATAGAAATATAAGCATTATTCGATGGATCGTTGAGCCAGAGTGGAAATCCACGAGTCGCATCCTGTATAAATCCTGTTAAAGAATTGCCCGTTACAGCTAGACCTGTAACTGCCAAACAAGTTACCGTGACTAGAGATATAAAAACTAGCTGAAACCGTCTTTTGATTAAAAAATAAGGAATAAATAATATAACTAAAGTTGGTTTAAACAGGGCAACTCCTAATAAAAGTCCGGCAATTATATCCTGACTTTTTTTAGCATAAATAAACATCCATAACAGCATAACCGCAATAAAAGTTGCCACATTGCCAACTTGAAGATCGAAGACAAAACCGTAGAGGAATGCAACTGATATACTACAAATAGTCCTAAAAGCTCGTGAGTGCGACTCCAACAAGATATTCGCTCCCCATAAAACAAAACCTGTGGCAATAATATGCAGCCAAGTCCAGATTGTGAATGCAGTCTTCATCGGGAAATAGCCCACAAACCACAGCGGAGGAATGATATTAGGTGGATAAACAAAAGATGGAATAAACCCGCACACTTTAGTGATGCTACAGAAACCGATGTTAAACACCTCGACATTAAAGGGACTCAAATGCTGATGGGCTAATCTACTCGCTACATAAAACCACTTAAAATCCCAGTAAGGCGGATCTGGTCGATTAGTCAGATTGTAAACCAACCAACCGGTATAACAGAGAAAGCGGGTGACAACTAATACAATAACTGCTTGCAAAATAAAGTTAACGAAAGGTTGACGAAAAAACAGAGTCAACCTTTGGAGCGAAGGATCTTTTAAAAACAAAGAATCTTGCCATGCTGTTTTTTCGGTATCTAATCGCCAATTAAATTTGAGAAACAAAGCGACTGTAATTAGGATGACTACATTCCAGAATCCAAAGCTAATCATAGTAAATAATTGTAATAAATTTACTATTTGATGATATCACACCCAGAAATTGTCAACTAAAAATCAGCATTTCAACCTAAAAAATTGACTTTTATTCCCCGTTTCAACCTAACTCTCTTTTCTCTCTTTTCTCTGCGTCCTCTGCGCCCTCTGCGGTGAAAAAAAGAAATCTTATTCACAAACGAAATAGGATTGCTATCTAAAAGCCCGATCGCACTTTTGCGCCTTATAACCCTGTTCACCCCCAAACATATGCGTTAACCTAGTTGACTACAGCTTGTACCGCACTCCCCAACTAAATTCATGCTTCCCCGCATCAAAGAATTAGCCGCCACCCTAGCACCCCGCTTAATCGAAATTCGCCGCCACATCCACTCCCACCCCGAACTCAGCGGCCAAGAATATCAAACCGCCGCCTACGTAGCCGGAGTTCTCGCATCCAGCGGAGTCCGGGCGATCGAAGGAATCGGCAAAACAGGAGTGCTCGGCGAACTCAAAGGCCACAGCAACGAGTCCCGGTGGCTGGCAATTCGCACCGATATGGACGCTTTGCCGATTCAAGAACGCACACACTTAGAATTTGCCTCCCGCAACGAGGGAGTCATGCACGCCTGCGGCCACGACATCCACACCACGGTCGGTTTGGGCGCAGCCATGATATTGTCTCAGCTAGGGGAAAAATTGCCCGGTCACGTCCGCTTCTTGTTTCAGCCGGCGGAAGAGATTGCCCAAGGTGCTCAATGGATGATTAAAGATGGGGCGATGCAAGATGTTGACGGCATCCTCGGAGTGCACGTTTTTCCGACGATTCCCGGGGGTTGCATCGGTATCCGCCACGGGGCACTGACGGCGGCGGCAGATGACATAGAATTGATTGTGATGGGCGAATCCGGTCACGGTGCGCGTCCCCACGAGGCGATCGACGCAATTTGGATAGCTTCTCAGATAATTACCACTTTGCAGCAGGCCATTAGCCGCACGCAAAATCCTTTGAGGCCACTGGTTTTGACGATCGGGCAAATTAACGGCGGACGAGCGCCGAACGTGATTGCCGATCGAGTAAAATTATTGGGAACCGTGCGATCGCTCCATCCGGAAACCCACGAAAACCTGCCGGCTTGGATCGAACAAATTGTTTCTAGCGTTTGCGGGACTTACGGCGCTAAGTACGAACTCACCTACAAGCGCGGCGTGCCGGGAGTCCAAAACGACCCAAAACTCACGCAATTAGTCGAAACTGCCGCTTTAGAAGCTTTAGGTCGATCGCGCGTCCAAATTTTACCAGAACCATCCCTCGGCGCCGAAGATTTTTCGATGTACTTAGAACACGCACCGGGAACCATGTTTCGCTTAGGAGTGGGACTGACTGACAAACCGAACTATCCCCTCCATCACCCGCAATTTGAGGTCGATGAAGCAGCCATCGTCACCGGCGCTGTCACCTTGGCCTATGCCGCCTACCAATATTGGAAACAGCATCCAGGTTCACACTAATAGTCTTCGACGTATGGGTGGTCAGCGAACTAACCGTAGGGTGGTTAGCCGGAAAAATGTTTAGTCTCTAGTAAAAACATTCAGCCCTGACCCACCCTACAATAACTACAAAAACTAATTTATAAAATTTTATGAACCTAGATTTTGAGCGATTCTGCGACGCCTGCAACCCCAGTCGCTCCCTGATATTGGGCTATGCCGAAGATCAGCGCTACTACATTGATTTTGCTGAGGTGCGCGGCGGGAAAATTATTAACATACTCAAACGAACAATTACCCGCGTGTCACCAGATAAACGGACTTGCCAATTATTTAGCGGACATATCGGTTGCGGCAAGTCTACTGAATTGTCGCGACTGGAAAAAGAGTTGACAGATGAGGGGTTTCATGTAGTTTACTTCGAGTCAACACAAGACCTCGATGAAATGGATCTCGATTTGACAGATATCATGTTAGCGATCGCCCGGCGAGTCACCCAAAGCTTGGAAGAGGGCAAAATTTCCTTGCAGCCCCAGCGCTTTAAAGAATTCTTAAAAAATAGTTGGAATTTTTTACAAACCCCTGTGACTTTAGAAGCTGAAGGAGAACTTTTTGGCAGCAAATATAAGGGTACTACAGACGGAAATCTGGAAGTTTCTCTGCCTTTAGGCATTGCCAAAATTACTGCCAAAACCAAAAGTAATCCCGACTTGCGATCTAAACTGAGACAGTACATGGAACCGCAAGCGAATAGAATGTTAGAACTGATTAATCAAGAAATTATTGATGTAGCAATTAATCAGTTAAAGCAGCGCGGTAAAAAAGGTTTGGTGGTGATAGTTGACAACTTAGACCGGATAGTTTCTCGACCCAATGCAGCGGGGCGACTGTTGCCAGAATATATTTTTATTGACCGGGGCGATCAGTTGCGGCAATTGAATTGCCATTTAGTTTATACCCTGCCGCTGGGATTGATTTTTGGCAATGAAAGTGAAATTTTGAAAAATCGATTGGGAGGGGGAGTTGACCCGAAAGTTTTGCCGATGGTACCAGTAAAGAATAGAAACGGCAGCGAATGTGTTGAGGGGATGAATTTGCTGCGGCGCATGGTGATGTCGCGGGCTTTTCCCGATGTTGTGCCAGAGGAATATATTACATTAATTACCCAAGTTTTTGACAGTCCTGAAACTTTAGATGAATTGTGCCGAGTCAGCGGAGGTCATCTGCGAAACTTGATGGGAATGCTGTTTGGTTGCTTGCAGCAAGATGACCCTCCCATTTCGCAAAATGTGTTGAAATCAGTGATTCGCAGTTCCCGCGACACTCTGATTCGCGGCATTGATAATGATGAGTGGGAATTACTGTTTAAGGTGGTGAAAGAACAAAGCATTAACGGAGATAAAGAATACCAAGATTTGCTGCGAAACCTGTGGGTTTTTGAATATGTAGACACTCAAGGAAATTGGTTTGCTTTGAATCCGCTGTTGATGGAAACTGACAAATTTAAGCTGTGGCAGCAAAATTCGTGAGATCATGGTAAACTCAAATCTAGCAGAAGATATTGCCGCAGAAAACGAGCGATCGCTCTCTACTTTGGTACGGACGCTCGCCCGCTTTCAAGGAAAGTTTTCTTTAACTATAGTGCGCTGCAATTATGCTAGCTTGCGTTCTGCAATGCTGGAAAAACTGCGCGATCGCTCGACTGTTGAATATCAAGAATTAGCCCTCGAACCTGCCACCAAAACACTTTATCAAACCATTCTCAATGCCCTCCAAGAGCAACCGCCGAAAGCTTTAATAATTGTCGGTATCGAATCGGTGGTTGCTCTTGATGACCTGCTAGCTGGGGCTAATAGAGCGCGAGATCAATTCAAGCAAGATTTTGCTTTTCCTTTGATATTATGGGTGACGGATTCTGTACTGTCTAAATTCAGTCGATCGGCGAATGATTTGAAGTCTTGGGCTCCTCCTCCAATTCAGTTTACGATGTCGCTCGATGATTTGAGGATTTTTTTGCGACAAAAAGCAGACCAGGCTTTTGCTGATGTTGAGAATTTCAAGTTAGATGACTGTGAAATTGAGTTGTTGGAGAATGACCTGCTAAATGCAGCATTAGGCCCGGAATTGCAAGCTAGTTGGCAATTTATTCGCGGTTTAGTTGAAGTTAAGAAAAATCAAATAGATTTAGCACTCGAACATTATCAGCAAAGTTTGACATTTTGGCAGCAAAATCACCAGTTAGAAAGACAAGGAATTGTCGGCAAGAATATTGCTGAAGCTTACAACCGCAAAGCTGAATTGCACCGGGCTGGAAATCAAGGTTATTGGCAAGAAGCTAGAAAGTATTTACAGCAATCTCTAGAGATTTTTGAGCAAGTGCAGCGACATGATTTAGCTGCGAAATGTATTAGCGAACTCTGCGAAGTGCTGCGACTTTTACAAGCTTGGGAAGAGTTGGAAAATTTAGCTAAAAAAGCATTAAAAATTCACGTAAATTACGGCACTCTGAGTCAAGTAGCTGAAGATTACGGCTTTTTGGCTGAGGTGGCGCTGCAACAATCTCAGTGGGAAAAAGCTTGCGAATCTGCTAAATTAGCATTGTCGGTTTTGGAACAAGCAGGAATAAATAAAAAAGAGACTGGTTTGTATCTGCTACTTTTGGCAAAAGGGCAGCGAAATCTTATCCCCTGTTCGACAGTTAACCCCCCCCAGCCCGCCCTTGCTAAGGGGGGGAGTCAGTCAGTATTTTCCCCTCTTGAGATTATAGAAACTTTAACACAAGCAAAAGTAATTACCCAGCCTCAAGATGATGTGCAGCTTTATCTGAGGATTTTAGAAGAGTTGAGAACTCTGTATTTTGAGCAAGGTGAATATTTAAAAGCCTTTTACATTAAACTCGAAGAACAAGCAGTTAAAAGCAAATATGGGTTGCAAGCTTTTATTGGTGCCAGCCGCTTGCAGTCGCCGCAACAAATAATTGACATCGGTTTAGAATCCGGTAAGTCAAAAGCTGAAATTGTTGAGGAAATTGAAGCAGCTTCCGGGCGTTCGCGCGATATTAAAGAGATAAGTAAACGGATACGTACACCTGCTTGCAAGCTGACGATCGTTCACGGACAATCTGGGGTAGGAAAAAGTTCGATAATTCAGGCATGGTTAGTTCCGGCACTGCAACTGACAACTTTTGAAGCGCGGGACGTATTGCCTATTTTATTGCAATCATATCATGATTGGGTGAGGGATTGCGGTGAGTGTTTGAAAACAGGAATTGAACAATTAAAAGGTGTGAATTTGTCTGGGGCGATCGACAGCCCAACAGCTATTTTAAAACAGTTGCAACTGAATCAAGACCGTAATTTATTAACTGTATTAATATTTGACCAATTTGAGGAATTTTTCTTTGCTTATCGAGATCCAATTGGTAGGCGAGAGTTATATGATTTTCTGGCTGAATGTTTAAATCGGATTAGCGACCTCAAAATTATCCTGTCGCTGCGGGAAGATTATCTTTTCTACTTGTTAGAGTTCAATCGCGCCACCAATTTATCAATTATTGATAACGACATTCTCACGAAAAAAATCTGCTATTACTTGGGAAATTTCTCAATTCCAGATGCGAAAGCTATTGTTCAAACTTTAACAAAAGGAGCTCAATTTTACTGGGACGATGATTTGGCAAACGCACTGGTAGCAGATTTAGCAGGTGAAGTGGGAGAAGTACGGCCGATCGAACTTCAAGTCGTGGGAATGCAACTGGAAAAAAGGCAGATTACTCGACTGAGTGAATATCAGCAACTAGGCAGTCAGGCTAAGGTCAAACTGGTTGAGGAATTTTTAGCAGAAGTTATCGCCGACTGTGGCAAGGAGAATAAAGACATTGCCGAACTTGTCTTGTACTTGCTGACGGATGAAAACAACACTCGTCCTCAGAAAACTTTGGTTGAATTAGCAGCCGATTTAGGAACAGAGTCAAAAAAATTAGAGTTAGTTATCGAGATTGTCGTTAAATCGGGATTGGTGTTAGAAGTGCCAGCAACTCCGATTGAACGTTACCAACTTGTCCACGATTATTTAGTGCCTTTTATCCGCAAACAGCGCGGTGCGGAATTACTAGAATTACGCCAAAAACTCAATCAGACTGAAGCCGAAAATCAGATATTAGCAGAGGCAAGACAAAAAGCAGAACAGTTGTCCGTAGAATCACAGCGAAAAGCCCAGAGACGAATTGGTATTGGTACAGGGATATTGAGTATTAGTCTAGTTTTAGCTGCAACTGTAATGGGAGTAGCGTGGCAGCAAGTGGACAAGGCACAGAAATTGACTAAATTAGAGCGCGCTGCAAGTGATGCTTTGAGACTGTTTGAATCTGGCAATAACCAAATAGATGCTTTAATCTCAGCCGTGAAAACGGGAAAAGAACTCAAAGCTACAGTCAAAAATGTTCGTTCCCTTGCTGATTACCCGATATCTACTCCCCAGATTGCACTCAACCAAATTCTCGACAACATCCGAGAACAAAATCGGTTTAAAGGACATCAAGCTTGGGTATTGAGTGTCAGTTTTAGTCCCGACGGCAAATACATCGC
>NZ_JAUBPU010000072.1:0-18035 GCF_036700885.1 Microcoleus sp. S13_B4 | reverse complement strand
TACGGCATCAAGGGACAAAACAGCCCGGTTGTGGGATTTAACAGGCAAGCTGATACAAGAATTTAAAGGACATCAAGATGGGGTATCGAGTGTCAGTTTTAGTCCCGACGGCAAATACATCGCTACGGCATCAAGGGACAAAACAGCCCGGTTGTGGGATTTAACAGGCAAGCTGATACAAGAATTTAAAGGACATCAAGGTTTGGTATCGAGTGTCAGTTTTAGTCCCGACGGCAAATACATCGCTACGGCATCAGGGGACTATACAGCAAGATTGTGGGATTTAACAGGTAAGTTGATAGCAGAACTTAAAGGACATCAAGATGGGGTATGGAGTGTCAGTTTTAGTCCCGACGGCAAATACATCGCTACGGCATCATTGGACAAAACAGTAAGGTTGTGGGATTCAATAGGCAACCTGATCCAAGAATTTAAAGGGGATCAAAATTTGCTATTGAGTGTCAGTTTCAGCCCCGATAGCAAATACATCGCTACGGCATCATTTGACAAAACAGCAAGGTTGTGGGATGTAATCGGCAAGCACATAAAAAAATTTATAGGACCTCAAGATGGGGTATCGAGTGTCAATTTGAGTCCCGACGGCAAATACACCGTTGTTATATCAGGGGACAAAGCAGTAAGGTTATGGGATTTAACAGGTAAGTTGATCCAAGAATTTAAAGGACATAAAGAGTGGGTATCGAGTGTCAGTTTTAGTCCCGACGGCAAATACATCGCTACATCAGATGACAAAACAGTAAGGTTATGGGATTTAACAGGTAAGTTGATCCAAGAATTTAAAGGACATCAAAATTCAGTAACAAGTGTCAGTTTTAGTCCCGACGGCAAATACATCGCTACGGGATCATCGGACAAAACAGCAAGGTTGTGGGATTTAACCGGCAAGCTGATACAGGTATTTAAAGGACATCAAGATGGGGTAACGAGTGTCAGTTTTAGTCCCGACGGCAAATACATCGCTACGGGATCATCGGACAAAACAGCAAGGTTGTGGGATTTAACCGGCAAGCTGATACAGGTATTTAAAGGACATCAAGATGGGGTAACGAGTGTCAGTTTTAGTCCCGACGGCAAATACATCGCTACGGGATCATCGGACAAAACAGCAAGGTTGTGGGATTTAACAGGCAAGCTGATACAGGTATTTAAAGGACATCAAGATGGGGTAACGAGTGTCAGTTTTAGTCCCGACGGCAAATACATCGCTACGGGATCATCGGACAAAACAGCAAGGTTGTGGGATTTAACAGGCAAGCTGATACAAGAATTTAAAGGACATCAATATGGGGTATGGAGTGTCAGTTTTAGTCCCGACGGCAAATACATCGTTACGGCATCATATGACACTACAGCCCGGTTGTGGCGAATTAAAAGTTTAGATGAAATGCTGGTGCAAGGCTGCGATTGGCTGCACGACTATTTGCAGAATAATGCTGATGAAAGCGATAAACACCTCTGCGATGAGATTAGTGCTCAGAAAAAATGATTAGCCAATCAGTCGGTAGGTGCAAATAAACCTGACCGTGTAAAAGAATGTAAAGCGATCGCAACTTTTGCGATTGCTGCATTTCACCCGCAATGACAGATTGACCGCAGGGGGCCCAGAAACCGGGTTTTTTACGAAAAGACCAGTTGCAGCGCGCATACGGGCGTAAAAAACCCGGTTTCTTTGGTCTGGCGTAAGTCCTGACTTAACAGAATTCTGGCAATTAAACCAGCTTATCTTCGGCAACTCCCGTATAGCAGCGGCCAAATGTGCTAACGTACAATCAAAAATCCCCCAATTTCAACTATCGCGAGACAGATAACCGTGTTCGCTCAAGCACCTCCCACTCCCAATTACAAATGGTTTAGCTGCATTTCTAGCACTGTTTTCACCGCATTGTGCCTGTTGCCTCTTTTCAGCGCTGCGGGATACGCCCAAACTCCCCAAAATAGACCCATTAAAATCGGCGTGGTGCAGCGGTTTGGCACCAAAGCAACCGACAAACTAACGCTGAAAGCATTACCGGGCGACAGCTTAACTTTGCGTTACAAAACTCCCCAAGGCATAGAAACCAAAACTGCTGCTAGCGTCAAGTTAGAAATAGCCCCGAAACCGCTGGAAACGCCGGCAGTAGAAGAACGAGTGGTACTAAGTTCTCACCGCAGTTTCGAGAGTGCCGAAGACAGCGCCAATCAGTGGCGCGCCCAGGGAATAGAAGTAGAAATTGCTCAACCTTTGCGCTGGCAAGTTTGGGCGAAAAGAGATGTTTATAACTCTCCTTTGGTGCGGCGCTGGCTGTTGCAAAGTTTGCAAGCTCAAGGGAACACAACAGCTTTTTTGGATTCCAAAGTTTTTAAACAAATACCCCAGGCATTTTGGGTTTTAAACGGCTTTCGTTTCAACCGCAATGAGTTGGATGTGACGGCGGGGAAAAATGTGATTGAGGTATTGGAACAAACTACTCACGAGGCGACAGCTACTGAACCAGAAAAAGCTATTCAACAAACTCGCCGTTATGGTGGCAGTTTGCACCTGCAAAAAAATTCTTACGGCACTTATACTTTGGTGAATGAAGTGCTGACGGAAACTTATTTGCGGGGTGTTGTTCCTCACGAAATAGGGGCTTTTTCGCCTTACGCTGCGATTGTCGCTCAAACTATTTTAGCGAGAACCTACGCCCTGAGAAATTTGCGCCGATTTGCTGTGGATAATTATGAGTTGTGCGCTGATGTTAACTGCCAAGTTTATCAAGGTTTGACCGAGGTTTACCCGCAAAGTGATAAGGCGATCGCCCAAACGAGCGGTTTGGTGCTAACTTACGAAAATCAGTTGGTTGACGCGCTCTATTCCGCGTCTAGCGGCGGCGTGACAGCCTCTTTTAACGATGTGTGGCAGGGCGCGGAACGTCCATATTTGCGATCGATCGTAGATTCCCCTAATAATATCTGGGATTTGTCAAAGCAGAGTTTGTCTGACGAAAACAATTTCCGCCGCTTTATGACTCTGAAAACAGGGTTTAATGAGGAAAAAGAACAAACCTTTCGGTGGCGCGAACCAGCTTCTTTGACGGCGATTGGTGGATTTCTCAAACAGTATCTTCAGAAAAAACAGCACCCGCTGGCTAATTTTAAAACGGTCACTCAGGTGGAAGTGACGCAAAGGTCAGCCGCAGGTCGAGTTTTGAAAATGAAGGTTCAAACTGACTTGGGCCCCATCGATATCGACAAAGACGAGATTCGCAATGCTTTTTACCCGCCGATTAGCACGCTTTTTTACCTAGAACCAATTTACAATCCCGACAAAACTCTCAACGGTTATGCTTTTGTCGGAGGGGGTTTCGGACACGGGGTGGGAATGAGTCAGACTGGTTCTTACAATTTAGCTAATTTGGGCTGGGATGGATCTCGAATTCTGGGCTTTTATTTTCCCGGCGCTCAAGTTGTCCCTCTCAGCGATGCGATTACATTTTGGCGCGAATAGTTTATCAGACTCGGCTTCCTAGTCGGCGATTTCCCTCGCCCCTCAACAAACTTTCGTCCCTCTCGCTTGAGACTAAATATTAGTCCTAAAACTTTTAGATTTTAGACTTTGGATTCTAGATTGGTTTCACAGTTAATCTAAAATCTGCCATCTAAAATCTAAAATTATTTGGTCAGCTATCTGCCCAAACAGCTAGGCATTCCTAGCTGGGAGTGACAGACTGCTGGCGGCTTTGTTGCAATGTTAGACACAGAAACCCGGTTTCTTAACATAATTGCGCTATTTCAGCTTAATTTTGGAAACGAGAAACCGGGTTTCTTAGGGTATCACGCAGAGCGTCCTTTCTTAGTACAGTTGTTCTTCTTGGTGAGTTTCGATCGTACAGTCAGACTTGGGATAGGCGACGCAGGTGAGGACAAATCCGGCCTCGATTTGGTCATCGTCCAAGAAAGATTGGTCGGATTGGTCAATTTCGCCTTTGGTGATTTTGCCGGCGCAGGTGGAGCAAGCACCAGCGCGGCAAGAGTAGGGGAGGTCGAGTCCTGCTTCTTCTGCAGCATCAAGAATGTAAGTATCGTCATCAACGTCAATGGTCTGGTTAATTCCTTCGGCTTCGCTGATGAGGGTAACTTTGTAAGTCGCCATGCACTAATCCTCTCAAAAATTCAACAAGATCTATAATTTTTCCTAATGCAACCTTCAAGGCTCTATTAGCTTTGAGGTTAGGTCTTAGGTTTGTTCCCTCTATGATAGTAGGGGATAGAAGGGAGGTTGACACACTTATTTACAGAACATTTGAATGGGATTAGTTATAACTTTTTCTAATTTCATCTTGATTACTTATACCTATGTTGGGTTCAGCCTTGTGATACTGTTGCCGCAAGACTTGCGCTAAATAATCCGGTTTCTAGGAAAAATCCTGTTTTGAGCCCTACAGCACAAAAACCGGGTTGTGGGTATGCGGTGTATCGATCGACCTTCAGCAAGGCTGGCTACAAGGTAAGTCCCAGCAGGCGGTGAAATGTATAGTGAGATCGCATCAAAACTTGGGTGTTGAAGGCTCGATCGAATAAATCGCACCACAACCACAGCTTAAAATCTGGGCGATAGAACCCTAAACCCCAGCAGCGCAAGTCTGTAACTATCTAAAATCTTAAATCTCAAATCCCATGACTAATATTGATACTCGCTTTGGTTTTTCGGTTAATTCTCCAATTCGCGTGGGAATTGTGGGTACTGGTTTTGCCGCTAAGTTGAGGGCCGAGACAATTCAAGCTGATGGGCGATCGCACTTGGTAGCGGTTGCTGGCCACACCCCGGAAAAAACCGCAGCATTTTGTCAAGGGTTCGGGGCAGAAGCTGCGGTTTCTTGGCGCAAGCTGGTAGAAAGAGACGATTTAGATTTGGTTATTGTCTGTACGGTGAATCGGGATCACGGGGCGATCGTCCTGGCGGCGCTAGAAAATGACAAGCACGTTGTGGTGGAATATCCTCTATCTTTAGACGTATCTGAAGCAGAAAGGGCGATCGAACTTGCCGCCCAAAAGCAAAAACTCCTTCACATCGAACACATCGAACTATTAGGCGGTTTGCACCAAGCAATCAAAGAATCTTTGCCCTTAATCGGTAAAGTTTTTTACGCCCGCTACATTACTATTACTCCTCAACATCCAGCCCTGCAGCGGTGGACTTATCAACATTCCCTCTTTGGCTTTCCGTTAGTTGGTGCAATTTCGCGACTGCACCGATTTACCGATTTATTCGGAGAAGTAACAAGCGTTAACTGTCAAGCTCAATTTTGGGACACTCAGCCGGATTTCTACAAAGCTTGTTTGTGCAATGCACAGTTGCGCTTTGCCAATAGCATTGTGGCTGAAGCTGTTTATGGAAAAGGAGAGACTTTTTGGCAGTCGGAAAACATTTTTACCATCTACGGAGAAGCAGGAACGCTGGTTTTTACTCCTGAATCCGGTCAATTAATTCAGGGAGAAAATCGGCCCAACATCAAAGTAGGGACGCGGCGCGGTTTGTTTGCCAAAGACACCGATATGGTGTTGGAATATTTGTCAAACAGTACGCCTTTGTACGTTAATAATGCCAGTAGTTTGTACGCTTTGAAAGTGGCAGACGCTGCGAGGCGATCGAGTGAGATTGGGCAAAATGTACCCCTTAACAATTCATAAATAGGACTGACGCAATAAATCGTTTTTTATGTTATGTATAGGGTAAGGTGGGCTGCGGCGCATTCCAGTAAAATTGCCAGAGTCTATCTATAGTAGTTCGTACTCTAACTTAGATTAGAGAGTTATGCCTATAAGCAAAAATATTTAGAACTAAAAGCACTGTCGAATGCAGGTTTTAGCATGGACGACCCTTTTGTCACTGCTGCTAAACATCAGCTTTCGTTGTGCTAAAAAATTCAAAAAACCTAGATAACATTAGGCTGCTTTCAGTCACTAAAAAAAAGGAATTTATGCCTGGACACGACATTATCGTTATTGGAACTTCGGCAGGGGGACTCAAAGCACTGGGCGCGATCGTGGGTACTCTGCCTACTGACATAGATGCTGCCATCTTTATTGTTCAGCACCTCGCAGCCGATAAGCCCAGCATTCTTCCCAAAATTCTGGCAGATGTAGGCTCTCTCCCGGCATCTCACCCGTCCGACGGAGAGCCAATTCAAAAAGGGCGAATCTACGTCGCGCCGCCCGATTATCACCTGTTGGTCAATCAAGGCTCAATGCGCGTGGTGCGTGGGCCTCAAGAAAATAGATTTCGACCCGCGATCGATGCGTTATTTCGTTCAGCCGCTCGTGCTTATGGTTCAAGGGTGGTGGGTGTGGTACTGACTGGCTATCTGGATGATGGCACGGTGGGATTGCAGGCGGTCAAGAAACAGGGCGGAGTGGCGATCGTCCAAGATCCAAAAGAAGCAGAATACCCCAGCATGGCAACGAGTGCCTTGCGATATGTGAAGGTCGATCACTGCCTGCCACTCGCAGAAATCCCACACCTGCTAGTGCGTTTGTCGAATCAACCCGTCGCCGAAGAGGAGGCATACCCCGTGAGCGAAGAGATCGAAATTGAATCTAAGATTGCTGAACAGCAAATGAATACCCAGGAGTTTTTAAAGAATGTAGAAGCGATCGGAACTCGGACAACTTACACCTGCCCTGAATGCAACGGCAGCATCTGGCAAATTGGCAAATCAGAGCCGCTGCGGTTTCGCTGTCACATCGGGCACTCCTTTACGGCTGATGTGTTTCTATCAGAGCAAACTCAGAATATTGAAAATGCTTTGTGGTCGGCTGTGAGGGCAATGGAGGAAAAGGTCACGTTCTCGCGTCAAATGTCTGAGCGGATGAAAAATTACAATTTACAAAGTGCGGCAGCAAAATACGAAGATCACGCCAAAAGCCTGGATGGCGAAGTATCGCTGATTCGAGAGATCATTCTCAAGGGCTTTGCCACGAAACGAACCATTGCCGCCGAAACAGAGGAAGAGCTGCCAAAGTAACTCAACGTCGATAACGTTTTCTTTCCACCCAGCAATACGCTTAACCAGTGTTTTACAGCCGCGTAAAATTTTTGTCGTCAAGGCGCAGCAGTTATGACTTTGGACAACTGAGAAATGTAACGGTAATGTTCTAGACGTATAGTATTTTTAGCCTCATTTAAATTTAATTTAAGTGTGTAATGCTGATAGATCGAGGTTGATTTTCTACTCGATTTATCCAAGTTTGAATGGCGGGAAACCCGGTCAAATCAAATCCGCCCTCACCAGCAACGTGCGTGTAAGCAAATAAACCGATGTCAGCAATTGTATAGCGATCGCCTACAAAAAAAGCATGGTTTGCTAAATGCTGTTCCATCACCCCCAAAGCAGCATAACCCGGTGCTTGTTTTTGTTGAAGTGCTTCTTGATATTCCTCAACTTTACCTGTCATGTACCAAAAGCGAGAAGTCGCAATAAAAGGTTCATGGCTGTATTGTTCAAAGAATAACCACTGCATGACTTGGGCGCGTTCAAATTTATCACACGGGAAAAACTCTGTTCCTTCGCTCAAATAAAACATAATTGCATTTGATTCAAATAGAAATTCACCCGGTTCTATTTCTAAAACAGGAATACGCCCGTTAGGATTTTTTAGCAAAAACTCAGTAGTTCGACTTTCTCCTTTGAGAATGTCTATCTCGATCTTCGTGAAGGGAATATTAAGCTGAGTTAAAAGTAAGCGAATTTTGTAACAATTACCCGAGCGAGAATATTCGTAAAGTTTCAACATGAGTATTTTTTTATATACCGCAGAGAACACAAAGCGCGCAGAGTAAAAAAAGAAACAGAAGTTCACAAGTTATTAGTGTAGCATTTGCTGGTAAAAGCAGAATTGCTACGTTCACGAATAAAATGGGTAAGGTGCAACCCGAGCACCATTCATCAATATTGGAGCCTAAATGACATCATACTGGAAAAATCTTCACTTAAATTCGGAAACTCTGGGCTTAATATACGGTTTTTTGGGCGTAGTTGGATTTAGCTTGACATTACCGGCAACCAGAGCCGCTGTGATAGATTTAGACCCGCTTTTTGTAGGTTTAGGACGCGGATTAGTAGCAGCTATACTAGCAGCCTTTACTCTGCGGATAACGCATCAACCCATTCCCTTAAAACAGCAACTTTGGAGTTTATTAGTTGTCGGATTGGGAGTTGTTTTGGGATTTCCGGTACTATCGGCTTGGGCAATGCAGCAAGTACCTGCCGCCCACGGTGCTGTGGTGTTAGGATTGTTGCCTTTAGCAACAGCGATAGCAGGGTTTTTGCGAGCTGGCGATCGCCCTGATTTCAGCTTTTGGATTGCTAGCATTGTCGGTAGTACAACCGTTGTTGTTTTTGGAATTATTAGTGGCGCTGGACAGCTTCAGTCGGCAGATTTAGCTTTGTTTGGAGCCGTAATTGCTGCTGCTTTTGGCTATGCTGAAGGTGGGCGATTAGCTAAGGTTTTAGGCGGGTGGCAAGTTATCTGTTGGGCTTTGGTTATTGTAGCTCCTTTCGAGGTTTTGCCAACAATATTAGTTGTCTTAAAACAAGGGTTGATAGCTTCACCGATAGCTTGGTTCGGTTTTGCTTATGTGAGTATTTTTAGTCAATTTATCGCATTTTTTGCCTGGTATCATGGTATGGCAATTGGTGGAGTAGCCCGGGTAGGTCAAATTCAGTTGTTGCAACCATTTTTGACGCTCTTGGCCTCGGCAATTTTGCTTGGTGAAACTCTGGAGCCGATCGCCCTTGGCACCGCCTGTTTAGTTGTAGCGAGCGTAGCTGTCGGTAAAAAAGCATCAATTAAGCGGGCAGAAGATTTGTGAGGCGATCTACTCTATCTAATGACAGATGTAAAGCTTGGACTATTTCTCTTGAATACTACTAATTAACTAAACCTTTAGGAAAATACTAATGTTAGATATTGATGAAATGGGGCAAAAAGAAATACACGAACTCCTACACAAAGTAGGATACGGTCATCTGGGCTGCATACACGAAGGCAAGCCCTACGTGATACCAATGAATTATTATCTCGAAGAAGAGGACATTTACCTGTTTACAACGATCGGCATGAAGACTCACGATCTTGATGCAAATCCAGAAATTTGTTTGCAGGTTGAAGAAATACGCGAGCCGCTTCATTGGCGCAGCGCGATCGTCAATGGTCGAGCCTCGCGCCTCACTGAACAGGAAGATATCGATCGGGTAATGCACCTCGTTAAAGAGCGCAATCCCATGCTCTCACCTGCGATCAATCGAACCTGGACTGATTCTCAGGGACGTTCAGAGGTAATTGCAATCTACCGCATCGACGCGAGTGAAATGAGCGGACGCACGACTGATGGAATCAGCAGTAAGAACCTATAGGAGCGCTCTCGTCAACCGTGCAGCAAACTTATGAGGCAACTTGTTGATCCTGTATGGCATCTCATGCACCTGTTTGGACACTATCGACCCAGCAAGTCTACGAAACCCTGTCAACTTCAGAAAAGGGACTGTCAGAGGCAGAAACAGCAATTAGAATCAAGCATTACGGGTTTAATGAACTGCCCGAACCAGCCAGAAGATCGCTATTACTCCGCTTCACGGATCAGTTGACGCATTTCATGGCACTCTTGCTCTGGGTTGCAGGTGCGCTGGCTTTTGTGTCCGGTACACCAGAACTCGGCTGGGCAGTCTGGGCTGTAATCTGGATTAATGCCGGTTTCAGTTTTTGGCAAGAATTCCAGGCAGAACAAGCGTTAACAGCACTCAATAAAATGTTGCCCGCCCGCGCTAAAGTCTATCGAGGTGGCAAGCTAGGTGAGATTCCCGTCAGGGAGATGGTTCCGGGAGATGTCATGCAATTGGAAGAGGGCGATCGCATCTCTGCTGATGCCAGATTGGTTTCGGCTCAGTCTTGTTATGTCGATGTCTCGGTGCTGACTGGAGAATCGCTGCCGGTTGCCCGATCGGCGGAACCTGTAGCCACTGAAAAGATGCGTGCCTCCGAATCAAGCAATCTGGTTTTTGCGGGTTCTACCGTTTCGGCAGGGCGTGGATTAGCTGTGGTGTACGCTACAGGAACTCAGACCGAGTTTGGTCAGGTTGCCCATCTCACTACAACTGTGAAGCGAGAACCTAGCACCCTGGAAGTTCAAATCAACAGCGTGGTGCACGTCATCACCACGATCGCCCTTGGGCTGGGTGTTGTGGTGTTTCTGCTGACTAACCTGTTGGTGGGCATGGAACTCAAGGAAAGCTTCATTTTTGCGATCGGGATTATTGTGGCATTTATCCCAGAAGGACTGCTGCCAACGGTGACTCTGGCTCTGGCTATGGGTGTCAAGCGCATGGCAAAGCGTAATGCTCTGGTGCGTCGGCTCTCGGCAGTGGAGACATTGAGTGCCACAACGGTCATCTGTACAGACAAAACAGGGACGCTGACCAAGAATGAGATGACGGTTTGCCGACTCTGGATTCCGACATCTGAGATTACAGTAACTGGAATAGGGTACGACCCGACGGGAGGAGAGGTACAAGTTCCTGCTGGGCGAATGGAATCACAGGTAAAGCTGCTGTTGGCGGGTTCGGCGCTCTGTTCCAATGCCCGCTTGAACCATCCTGCAGGTTCCAGTCAATGGCAGGAGATTGGCGATCCCACTGAAGCGGCTCTGCTGGTGGCTGCCCTAAAAAAGAAACTGAACTTTGAAGAACTACAGCGTCAGCTTAAGAGAACGCAGGAAGTTCCTTTTGATTCGCGCAGACGGATGATGAGTGTCGTGCTGCAAAGAAGTTCGGATAATTCAGGTTTAGGGTTTGAGTTAGAAGGGCAATCGGACAATCTCAAACCGCTAACGGCTCCCTATCTGATTTTTACAAAGGGATCGCCATTGGACGTGCTGCAACACTGTAAACAGATTTTGAAAGATGGACACATAGAAGAATTATCAGCAGCAGAACGGGCAGAGGTGACTGCTGTTAATGATGGATTTGCAAGTCGAGGTTATCGAGTTCTGGGACTTGCCACGCGGCAGAAAGAGGATCAACCGCAAGACGCCCAGGAATTGGAGCAAAATCTGATCTTTGTTGGGTTGGTGGCAATGATTGACCCGCCGAGAGCAGAAGTTGCGGACGCGATCGCCCAATGCCATCAAGCAGGTATCCAGGTGACGATGGTAACAGGAGATTATGGACTCACCGCAGAAGCGATTGCCCAGCAAATTGGCTTAGTAGATGGTAAAGCTAGGGTAGTTACGGGCGAAGAAATGGGACATCTTTCGGATGCCCAGTTGTGTCAAATATTGCAGCAAAAATCCGGGTTAATCTTTGCTCGCGTACAGCCGGAACAGAAGTTAAGGCTGGTTCAGGCTTACATCAGGATGGGTCATACCGTAGCGGTGACGGGTGATGGGGTGAATGATGCTCCAGCCTTGAGAGCCGCCAATATCGGCATTGCGATGGGGCTCAGCGGCACGGATGTGGCGCGGGAAGCCGCTGATATTGTGCTGATTGATGATAATTTCGCGACTATTATTAGTGCGATCGAGGAAGGACGAGCTGTATATCAGAATATTCGCAAGTTCATCACTTACATTCTGTCCTCGAACATACCAGAATTGCTCCCTTTTCTGGCGATGGTGTTTTTTAAGATTCCGCCGGCTTTAGTCATTCTGCAAATTCTGGCGATCGATCTAGGCACAGATATGGTTCCCGCCCTAGCGTTGGGCGCAGAAGAACCGGAGGCAGGCATCTTGCTTCAACCGCCACGCAAAAAGTCGAAACCGTTACTGGATAAGTCTTTAATGCTGCGTGCCTTTTTGTTTCTAGGGTTGCTCGAAGGTGTGGTAGGAATGATAGGTTTCCTGCTGGTTTGGCGGTCAAATGGTTACGGGATTACCGAGTTGCAGGCGATGACTTCGGCGATTCTTGCCCGATCGGGGACTGCTACTGAGATGGCAATTTATCATCAAGCAACAACTGTGACGCTGGCGGCGATCGTGGCTTGTCAGGTTGGAAACGTTTTCGCCTGTCGCAGTGAGCGCACCTCAATTTTTCGCTTGGGCTTTTTTAGCAACCGTTTGATCTGGTTAGGAATTGCGGTTGAGTGGGCACTGATTCTATCTATTATCTATTTCCCACCTTTACAAAAAGTCTTTGCGACCGCACCCCTATCTCCCTGGCAATGGTCGCTGCTAATCTTCTGTCCACCATTGATACTAATCGCTGATGAAATACGAAAGAAAATTGTTTACAATTCGGGCAAAAAGATTGAGGTTCTTGTGAAGAAGCCAGTTTGAAAGTAGGCGTGTGCGGTGTCTAACCATCAGGAGACGGCACCGTGCCCACAGGTGTCAACAACCAGCCTGAAACCCCTGAGAACTCTCGCTTTTACGCCAAGTCTCCATCCCCCTTGCATCCCCCTGATTGTTGGGGGACTTTGAGCAAGTTCTTGTCCCCCCCTTCTTAAGCAGGGCTGTTTCATTCTCTTGTTGGGGCAGCCACGGGGGGCGGCCCCAATCCCTGAAACACCTACACAATCGTGGAGGAGGAGGGTAGCCACGGGGGCACTACCTACAAAATCATCGTTTTCTTGAGAATGAAACAGCCCTGCAGGGATCGGCTTTTTTTTACTACTTTTTTGCACACAATCATCATGGTAAATAAAATGGAAATGACCAATAAGATTGAAATCAACAAATCTGTGCCGCGCGAGCGATGGGGTGAATTTTTCGATCAGTTTACCGATGGCAATCGCGGACGGCATATTTCGATCGAAATCATCGGTTCAGAAGTCGGTGATGCAGAACTAATTAAGAACGCACCTCTTCATGCGATGGTTTACGATCGCCCAGGCAAGGGAGATGATTTGGTAATTGAAGTGGGTAAAGATGAGGTGACTTACGCCCACACGATCGATTCACCCACTGAAGTTTTAACGGGACAAAACTCAAACGGTTTGATGATAGCGGTTCAGATTAGTGAGGCTGCTGGGACACAAACATTGATCGAGCTACAAGCTAGTTGAGCTGGTTGAATAATCAGGACTTAGGCACGCGGGGCTAAAAAGCCGGTTTCTGCGTCAATATTTCAAAGAGCATCCATGATTTTTGGGAGAAACCGGTTTTTTTTTGCCTTAGTCCTAATAATGCTGAGTTGAGTTTATTTCAGCACCCAATGTTTCATGCCCCACACTCAATAACCCACAGAAGTCAATATGTCTGAAACTCAAAACAAAGTAGTAATCATCACCGGAGCTAGCAGTGGATTAGGTGAGGCGACTGCAAAGCGACTTGCTGCTAGTGGAGCCAAACTAATGTTAGCTGCCCGCCGCGAAGATCGGCTAAAAGAATTGGTTGCCGCGATCGCCCAATCAGGGGGAACTGCAACCTACCAAGTGACGGATGTGGCAGATTGTGCACAGGTGGAAGCCTTGGCGCAGAAAACTTTGAGTACATACGGCCGGATAGATGTACTCATCAATAATGCCGGGTTGATGCCGCTCTCTCCCCTCGATCAAGTAAAGGTGAAAGAGTGGGATCAGATGATCGATGTCAACATTAAGGGCGTTCTCTATGGGATTGCTGCCGTGTTGCCAACTATGCGTCAGCAAAAGTCTGGTCATGTCATTAACCTATCGTCTGTAGCCGGACATAAGGTGTTTTCGGGGTCAGCGGTCTACTGTGCTACTAAGTACGCAGTACGAGCGATCTCTGAAGGGTTGCGGCTAGAATCAAACGGTGAAATCCGTTCGACTAATATCTCACCAGGAGCCGTTGCCACTGAGTTGACGACCACGATTAGCGATAAAGATACAGCAGCGAGAATGAATGAATTTTATGCGATCGCCATTGATGCAGATGCCATTGCCCGCGCGATCGCCTACGCTATTGAGCAGCCCGGTGATGTTGATGTAAATGAAATCATCATCCGTCCCACAAAGCAAGAACTTTAGAGTGATAGGAAAACATCGTGAAACAGCGAAAACTCGGTAATCAAGGATTAGTCGTCTCGGAACTAGGACTCGGCTGTATGGGTATGTCCGAATTCTACGGCATAGCCGATGAGTCTGAATCGATCGCCACCATCCATCGCGCCTTAGAACTAGGCGTGACTTTGCTCGACACGGCTGATATGTACGGTGTCGGTCACAATGAGGAGTTAGTCGGCAAAGCAATTAAAGGGCATCGCGATCGAGTCATTATTGCCACGAAGTTTGGCAATGTACGCGGTAGCGACGGCAGCTTTAAGGGCGTGAATGGCAAACCCGAATATGTCCGCTCTTGCTGTGATGCCAGTCTCAAGCGTTTGGGCGTAGATGCGATCGATCTTTACTATCAGCACCGAGTCGATCCAAACACTCCGATCGAAGAAACTGTAGGTGCAATGGCGCAGCTCGTCCAAGCTGGGAAAGTTCGCTACCTTGGTCTTTCCGAAGCGGCGAGCGCCACGATCCGCCGTGCAATGGCAGTGCATCCTATTTCAGCACTCCAGACTGAATATTCGCTCTGGAGCCGGGAGCCAGAAGCGGAGATTTTGCCTACCTGCCGAGAGCTAGGGATTGGGTTTGTGCCTTATAGCCCTCTGGGCCGTGGGTTTCTCACAGGCAAAATCAAGAGCCTCGACACATTATCTGAGGGAGACTATCGGGCCGCGCGATATCCTCGCTTTCAAGGCGATAATCTCCAGCAAAATCTGGAATTAGTCGAGCAGATAGAGCAGATGGCAGCCGTTAAGGGTATCAAAGCTGGACAGTTGGCGCTGGCATGGGTATTAGCCCAAGGCGAGGACATTGTGCCAATTCCAGGCACCAAACGCCGCACCTATTTAGAAGAAAACATTGCGGCGGCTGCTGTAACGCTGACTCCAGCAGAACTAGACCAAATTGCCAAAGCGCTGCCATTAGGCATTGCAGTGGGCGATCGCTACCCCGATATGAGTACCGTCAATCGTTAGGAATTGGGGTGAGTAAAGTATTCTGGGTGCGGCTAATTTTTTGATTCAGGAGCGATAAATCATGTCAAAACTTCTTGTTTACGGTACACCTGTCAGTACCACAGTAAAGATTGACAAAGAACCTGAGAATTGGTCCATTACTTGTATTTTATTTGCTCCCAATGCTCCCCAACAGAATCCCGTTGAAGATATTTGGTTACAACCTAAAAACTTTTTAAGAAAGTATTGGTATTTATGTATGTTTTTTAAGATTATCAATTTTTTGTTTGAGTTCTTCACTAAAAAACATAAATTTGATTTTCTCAAAATTCATCAATATACTTGTACATAGAAAATCATTTAGGATCGCTATATGGGTGTGAATCGGCTTTTCATCCCATGAGGGGGGTCGAGATTGTTGAAGAAGTGCGATCGCTATTTGATTGCCAATAGATGTAGTGTTTGAAAAGTGATACTCATGTTAAAAAAATTAAAAATCATTACTCTTTCCACTCTTCTGGCGTTAGGAACAGCTACACTGGGTTCTACTGCACCTCTCCCTAGTCCTAATAATCAAGGGGATTATATGGGAAGAGCTTATCATACTTATTGGGAAGTAGTAGATCCCGACCCAAATGGGTTAAATTGTCGCATGACAAATTCTTCTTTTGAAGAACTTATGCGTGCTGACAACCGCACTCCATTTGAGTTTTTTAATTGGTCTTTAGTTGGTGTCTTAAAACAGGGACAGCGTTTTGAAAGCTTTCCTAGTAATGCTGCTGGTACTTTCAACGATACCAGGGGTTTACCTTGGCTTTTTGTAGGAAAAAGCTACGCTGCTGGTGCAGCGCAAGGTTGTTTCGTTCGCGCTAATAGTCAATTTGTCAAACCAGTACAGATGTCACCGACTCGCGTACAACCCCAAACGAGTCAACCGCTAGCAAGTTCCACAGCACTCCCGATGGAGCTTGGTTTTGACGAAGGATTTGGATCGATTGTAGTACCAGAAAGCGATACGACAGCACCGGCGTATGGAGGACGCTTAAGGCGATATGACGTTCACATTGCCAAAATGTTTGAAGTCACCCACTTTATGTGTCAACAAGAGAATTTAACACCCGGTATTACTTGGAATTACGCGGCTGGAGGTGGCAGGATTAATATGGGAAGTTTTGAAATAACCTGCCGACTTGCTAATCAAATAGCTAGTGCCTATGGTTTAGGTAAGTCGGAACCTACGAATGTGACTTTTTCGGCTGGTGAAGTCGGTCGCCCCGCTGTCAGAAGTTTCAACATTCCCATCCTAGATATTACAGGTGATAAAGTACCACGCTGGGTGAGTTTTGTGCAGGGATTTCAGCCAGTGAGGAGGTAGGGTCATCGCATTTGTAAGATGTAGGGTGTGTCATAAGTAAAATTATTCTTTCATCTAAAATCAATCTCAATTTGACGCACCCTACATCTAAGCTTGTGATTAAACTGGTTAAAATGGCTAATTTTGCTATTGAAGCTCGGCCTCGTTAGCTAAAGGTTCGATAACACTGCCGCAGGGCAAGTCCTGTTCTCAAATTGGAGATTTATTTTCTCTGACGCATCGTACAACTGCTAAACTGTAAGAATTTAGTGCGATCGCTGCTGGAAGTCTGCCGACGTTAAGGTAATATTGATAATTTTTGATTGGGTTGTAGAGGCTCACGATATGGATACTCAGGAACTTTTAAATCATTACCAAACAGGCAAAAGGGATTTCTCTGGTATTTACTTAAGCGATACCGATTTGAGTGGTGCTAATTTGAGTCGTACTAATTTAAGCGGTGCTAATTTAAGCAATACCGATTTGAGTGGTGCTAATTTAACTTGTGCTAATTTAACTTGTGCTAATTTGTGGCACACCGATTTGAGTGGTGCTAATTTAAACGGTGCTGATTTGGGGGACACTGATATGTCTGGTGCTTACTTGAGAGGTGCTAATTTATGCGATGCTAATTTGTCGAATACTGATTTGTCGGGCGCTTATTTGTCTCTCACTTATTGGAGTGGTGCTAGGTTGTGTGGCGCTAATTTAAGCGGTGCTAACTTATGTCGTGCTGATTTGTCGGACACTGATTTATCTGGCGCTGATTTGAGTAGTGCTAATTTAAGCGGTGCTAATTTAAGCGGTGCTGATTTGAGTAGTGCTGATTTGAGTAGTGCTGATTTAAGCGGTGCTGATTTAACAGAGGCCAATCTTGAATCCGCGAATCTCCAAGGGGCAAAACTCATAGCAGCGGATCTCACAGATGCAAATCTTGAAAGAGCATATATAAAACAGGCGAATTTTACAGAAGCTTACCTCACCAATGTAAATCTGAAATTAGCCATCTCTGAACCGAGAGCAACAAACACCAGTTGGACTCAGCTAGAGTTTAATTTTACAGATGCTAATATTTCTAAGCACACAAAAATACAGGGCATATTAGCTGAGCTGGGAAAAAGTTTGGGTTTTACAGTATGGGTTGCTAGAAATGACCATCGAAATAAATATAAAAATCAAGAACTAGGAAAACTTAGCTCAAAGACCTTTCATTTAATAGTGCCTCAAGATTTTCCTCAAAAAACTGAGAAAATTATTCAACTGATAGATGTTATTTGGTTCCGAAAAGAATTTCAGCAAATTGAAGCAGCTTTGGAGGTGGTATGCACTACGAGTATTTACTCAGGCTTGCTGCGAATGGCAGACCTTTCACTTTGTTCAAAACGTGGGTTGTTTGGATATAATGCTCCTGATTTTCATTGCTATACGGTTATTCCTAAAGCAAGGAAAAGGAGTTTTGAAAAACAGTTAGGCAGACCCACATTTCAAGAGCATCAAATCTTTCAGCTTTGCAAAGCAATTAATATTGAAGATATAGAATCCAAGTGGGAGAGTGACCCAAATATTATTCAGAAGATATCTTATGGTTTGGGTGAAGATGCACCCATCAATTGATAGATTGGTAGCAACTTACCTCTTGACCTCATAATGGAGCGATACTTTAAACAAAAAGCGCCCCTATTACTAGGAGCGCTTTTTGTCAATCAAAGACTAAAACTTAGCCATTGATAGAAGGAGCA
>NZ_JAUBPU010000122.1:0-3715 GCF_036700885.1 Microcoleus sp. S13_B4 | reverse complement strand
ACCCACTCACAAAAGCGTTCCCAGACGTTGGCGCTTTCGCGCTGCTGTAAGGTTGTTGTCATGGTTTTATGATTGCTGTATTTGGTTGTCAATGTTCGGATGATGTTTCTATTATTAACGGTTTTGTTAAGGTTTGTAAAGGGGTTGAGCGACAGTTAAACTGATGACTGCGATTAGGAAAGCTGATGAAACCAGAGACAGGGGCGATCGCCAGAAGTTTTGTTAAGAAAGTTGAGGGTTTTGCTTTCTGTGGGTCAGCTCGTGATACCTTTCTAAAACCTGAAAGCGGGGAAGTCCGGTGCAATTCCGGCGCTGTGCCGCAACTGTAAAAGTCAGAATGCCGATTTCGGGGGCGCTTTGTGGGCGTTTACTTTTGGATTCCCTGCGTAGCACGGGGAGGAGATTATTTGTTAGCTTTGACTGATTTGCCGACTTGTCCGGGTTTATTTTACGGTTCCCAAGCCCGAGACGGAGTTTTATCGAGAATGCGGATTCCGGGGGGAATTTTAAACGCGCAGCAGTGTTGGACGATCGCCGATTTGGCAGATCAATACAGTACCGGCTGTTTGCAAGTGACGAATCGGGCAAATTTGCAAATCCGAGAAGTGTACTCGGAAATTCCCCCGGAAGTCTGGAACCGCTTGCAGGAATTGGGGATAGCGTCTCGCCGCGTTGAAGTTGACCCGATTCGCAATATAATGGCAAGTCCGACAGCAGGGATCGATCGCCAGCAGTTACTCGATACTCGCCCGCTAGTGAAAGCTTGGGATGATTACCTGCAAACGCATCCCGAGTTGTCGGAACTTTCGCCTAAGTTCAGTATTGGCTTGGATGGCGGGGAATCGGTTTCGATCCAGGCTTTACGCAACGATATTTTATTAGCTGCTGAAGAGCTTTCAACCCAATCAGAAATCGTTTTTAGGCTGCATTTAAACGGCGATACAGGAATTTTAATCCAAGAATCGCAATGTATTTCAGTATTAGGTGCCCTCGCTAGCACCTATCTTGAATACACCAAAAATCGTCCTCGAATTGATGGCAAAAAACCGCGTTTGCGTCACCTGCTGGCAGATTGGGGCGCTGAAAGTTATCTAGAAAGGGTACAGCAGAATTTACCATTTTCATGGCAATTCACATCTTGCACCTTTCCCAAAAACAGCCAAAATGCCTCATCTGAAAAATCCCTTCCCCATCACCGACATCTCGGCATTCATCCTCAACGACAGTCCGGTTTCTCCTACATGGGAATTGCACTGCCTCTCGGTAGGCTAGAATCAAAGCAACTGCGGAATTTGGCGAATTTAGCCCAAAAGCTAGCCAGCGGTACCCTGAGACTTACGCCGTGGCAAAATCTGTTGATTTCTGATATCCCCAACTCCCAGCTTTTTGAGGTAAAACAGCAAGTGGCCGATTTGGGATTGCACTCGTCGGCGACTCGCCTAGATTCCTGCTTGGTGGCTTGTGCCGGCAGCAGCGGCTGTGCGTCGGCGGCGACAGATACTCAAAGTCACGCCCTAGCAATGGTGAGGGATTTAGCGCAAAAATTGACCATCGACCTGCCGATTAACATTCATTTCAGCGGTTGCCAAAAGTCCTGCGCCCAGCACCAGCCAATTGATATCACGCTGGTAGGAATTCAGATTGAGCGAGGAGACGAGACGATCGAAGGTTACGACATTTATGCGGGTAGAAAAGATTTGCCCTTCGGACGACCAATTTTTCAGGCGGTGAGTACGATCGAGATGCCCGGTGCGATCGAGCGAATGTTGCGGGTGTATCAGCGGTTTCGAGAGCCTTGGGAGTCATTTGGTGAGTTTGTCGATCGGCAGGCGAGCGACCAATTGCAGGATTTATTGAACACCTAAAATAGGAATTGAAAGGGAAAAAATATCCCATGAAAACAGAGAAAATTTAAGTATTTCTCGTTCTATCTTTCTTGAGATTTCTTCCTTCGCGTCCTAGCGCTTACGCGCCTTCGCGGTTCATTCAAAAAATCTCTTTCATAAATCCCACAAAATTCCCATAACAGTTTTAAACAATGATTGATTACATTCGAGACGGAACAGAAATCTACACCCAATCCTTCGCCACAATTCGAGCCGAAGCAGATTTGTCAAGCTTGCCACCCGATTTAGAATCGGTAGCCGTGCGACTAATTCACAGTTGCGGCATGACCGATATTGTTGCAGATTTAGCAGCTTCGCCCGGGGCAGCCACCTGCGGACGCCAAGCCCTCTCCGCAGGCGCGCCGATTCTGTGCGATGCCCGGATGGTGGCCGAAGGCATCACTCGCAAACGCCTTCCCGCCGACAATCCCGTGATTTGCACCCTCTGGCATTCCGAAATCCCGGAGTTGGCGCGGCAAATCGGAAATACTCGATCGGCTGCGGCCCTGGATTTATGGCTGGACAAGTTGCAGGGTGCAGTTGTGGCCATTGGCAATGCCCCGACTGCTTTGTTCCGACTACTGGAAATGCTGGATGCCGGAGTACCCAAACCGGCTTTAATTCTGGGTTTCCCGGTAGGATTTGTCGGGGCCGCCGAATCCAAAGCGGAACTGGCTGCCAACAGTCGGGGAGTGCCATTTATTACGTTGCACGGGCGACGCGGTGGCAGTGCAATGGCAACGGCGGCCGTGAATGCGTTAGCGAAAAAGGATGAATTATGACTAAGGCTACTGGTAAATTGTACGGTTTGGGTATTGGCCCTGGCGATCCAGAGTTGATTACATTGAAAGCTTATCGGATTTTGCAATCGGTGCCGGTGATTGCCTATCCGGCGATGGAAAATGGTAAGGTGCTGGCGCGGGCGATCGTCGCAGATTATCTGCGCCCGGAGCAAATTGAGATTCCGATGCCGTTGCCTTTTAGTCCGACGCGATCGTCTCAACCTTATTATGATATTGCTGCCGAGAAAATTGCCGCACATCTGAGCGAGGGACAGGATGTGGCGGTCTTGTGTGAGGGCGAACCTTTTCTCTACGGCTCGTTTATGTATCTATTCAACCGTTTGTCCGCGACATTTACCACTGAAGTTGTGCCGGGAATTTCTTCGACAATGGCGAGTGCGGCTGCGTTGGGAGTGCCGCTGACTTATCGTAACGATGTGTTAAGTATTATGCCTGCGACGCTCGATGCTGAGGTTTTGCGCGATCGGCTGGCGGTTGTGGATGCTGCTGTGATTATTAAGCTGGGCAGGCATTTTGCCAAAGTCCGGGACGTACTGATTGAGTTAGGACAGTTCGATCGAGCTTTGTATATAGAACGGGCAACTATGCCAAATCAGCGAATTCGGGCGATCGTAGATGTCGATCCCGCTGAAGTTCCCTATTGGGCTCTCATTATGATCCCCAGCCAGCAAAAGTCTGTATCCTAATATTTCTATGCCTGAAGGCGACGAGCTTCCAGGCTTTCCCTACTTTTTGTCCATTCTTTGCCATTTATCCACCATTCCTGATATTAATAAGTCACTCTTATGGCTTTCATCAGTTAATCTGTTGTTAAAATACTTTACAAACCTGAGAATATGCTTTATATTTATTTACATGGCGGAACACAAAGCCGTCACGAACATTGAAAACCAAATAAAGCAATCATAAACAAATGACAACAACCTTACAGCAGCGCGAAAGCGCCAATGTCTGGGAACGCTTTTGTGAGTGGGTCACAAGCACCGACAACCGCATTTACATCGGTTGGTTCGGAGTCTTGATGAT
>NZ_JAUBPU010000071.1:0-27103 GCF_036700885.1 Microcoleus sp. S13_B4 | reverse complement strand
CCATTGAACTTTACCTTTGGGCTTAACTCCCAAAGCTGTAATTCTTTTTCTCTCAATCGTTTTTAAGCCAATTCTAGTTTCATCTTGAGACCAATACTTGACCCCATTTTTGGCTGGATTAGGAGTTGTATCCTCCAACCAGCAAGCCATTTTCAGCAATTTATTGAGTGTATTTTTGAAAGCGATAGCTGCTTGCTCATCTTTTTTTATACTGGAGCGTCTTGGTACTTTTAGTTTAGCTTTCATTCGATAGTGTAAGTGTTTATATAATGTGTGATAATTGAGTGATATTTTATAGTTGTTTTCCACCCATTTCGCAATTTGCTTATAACTCTTGAATTCACAGGACTCATCACTTAACTTTTTTGACAATCCAGCTATTACGCCCGAGGGAATTACTCGCGGTCTACCCGTTGATTGCCGTATTTCTAACAATCCTGATAGACCGCCAATACTATATTTTTTTAACCATCTATGTACAGTAACTCTATGTACCCCTAGACGTTCAGCTACATCTGTCAAACTTAGACTATAGCCAGCTTTTAAGCAATAAAGTGCTTGGATTTTTTGTCGATTAATTACAGTTCGTTGTTGTGACAAAATTATTTTCAACTCCTTGACTGTTGCATCAATTCTTTCTTGATAGTTGACCTTCATAAAAAATCCCTTAATTTTCTGACCTGACATTGTAGCACTTATTTGGCAAAATGGTATTAGGAAAGTAGCTACTAGATTTGGAGTCAGTAAAAGTCTAGTCCAAAAACTGGTGAATCTTCAAAAGACCGAGGGTAATTTACAGTCGAAACCGAGAGCAAAACCCCAATTTAGTCCTCTAAAAAATGCCGAACCATTCGTCAAGGCGCTAGTGGCAGAGCATCCAGATGCCACGTTGGTAGAGCTGTGTGAATTATTTGCTCATCAATCAGAGTGGAAATTGGGTGAGATCCACGGCAATGTGTCGGCCCAAGCAGAAGTTGGGATTAAATCTTAAAAAAAAAAACCTGGTATATTAGCCAAGTCGCAACAGAAAGAGTCCAAAAATTAAGAGTAGAATATTGGGAAACGATCAAACATATCGAGCCAGAAAACCTGCTATTTTTGGATGAAACAGGGATTTTGCGCTCGTTTAGCCAGAACTCATGCCCGTTCCCAACCGAGGACAAGACTATCCTCATTAAAACCATTTTATCGAGGGGCTAAAGTTACAGCCATTGGCGCATTTAGTATCAACAAAGTGCTGGCAGTAATGACAATGGATGATTCAATGGAGGCAGCAGCATTTGCCGTATTTATTGAGAAGTTTTTGTGTCCTCAATTATGGGCAGGAGCAGTAGTAGTGATGGATAATTTACCCGCTCATAAACTAGCTTCAATTGTACCAACGATTGAATCTGTAGGGGCGAGTGTTATTTGTTTATCTCCTGACTCTCCTGATTTTAACCCTATTGAACTCTGGTGGTCACAACTCAAATCTTTTTTGCGGAGGTTCGCTCCAACTAACGCATCTATGATTGAGAGAATAATAGCAGTTGCCCTCAATTTAATAAATCCTCAGCATTTAAGAAATTGGGAAAGCTAACTGTTGCTATTGTACCTCATAACAGCGGGAAACGCTGTATTTATAGTCCTGGACGCATGGGAACTCATGCGAAACCGGTTTTTTTTACGAAAAGACGCGTTGCAACTCGCCGATTAGGTAAAAAAAACCCGGTTTCTTTGCCGGAGTACGTCCAGGACTGACTTATATAAAATCTAGACTAGGAAACTCTTCTACTTTTTGGTGAGCAGTTAAATCCAACTTTTCTGAATCTATTTTTTCCTGTTGGCGATTCAACCAAATTGCGTTTAATCCCGCATTTTTAGCACCACAATAATCAGCCTTGAAGCTGTCGCCAATATGCAACGCTTTCTCGGCAATGCAGTTGTGCTTTTGCAAAGCTGCGGCAAAAATTTGAGACTGGGGTTTTGCTGCACCCACTTCGGTAGAAATTGTGACTGATCTGAAATAGTCAGCTAAATTGAGTGCTTTTAATACTGCATAAATTCTGGAATCGAAATTCGATACGACTGCTAGTTCAATTCCTTGTTGCTGCCACTTATTTAATGCTGGGAATACGTCGGGATAGACGAACCAAGGTTCGGCGGTGGCAAAATGAGCGTAGAGCTCGGCAAAGAATTTGGGAAAGTCTGAAAATTGGTGATAAACGCCTGCTATTTGAAAAGCTTTAGTGGCAACTGCTTGCCACCATTCAAATTCTAGCTGGGGAATTTTTGCTAATTCTATCCCTGGAAATGCCATCGGACTTGCTGAACCAAAGCTTTGGGAAAATGCTGCATTTAACTCTTGACTGTTAACTGTTACTCCAAAACTATTGGCTAATTGTCCGTAAATTTCGCCGACGCTGCCGCGCACGTCAAACAGTGTACCTGCGGCATCTAGAAAAATTACTTCGGTCATTTGTTATGAGTCATTAATTATTAGTCTGTCAACAGTTAACAGTCAACAGTCAACTGTTGTTAGTTGTTGGTGGATTTATCACACCGGAATGATTGGCAATGTTGCCCGCAGGTTCAAATCTGCCTCCTAAATATTTGGCTAGGAATTCTTCGGCGATCGCATAAAAGTGCAGGCGATTTTCGGGCCGGGCAAATCCGTGTCCTTCGTCTGTATAAAGCACGTATTCTACAGGTTTGTCGGCTTGCTTCATGGCATTGACAATTTGCTCACTTTCTGCTACTTTAACTCGCGGGTCGTTGGCACCTTGGGCGATTAGCAAAGGTTTCTGGATGCGATCGACAAAAAATAAGGGCGAGATCGATTTCAGAAACTCTGGTTCTGTTTCCAAATTGCCGACGCGATGATACATATTTGCTTTGATCGGTTCCCAGTAAGGCGGAATAGTTTGCAGCAGTGTAATCAAATTGCTTGGCCCGACAATATCGACGGCGCAGGCAAAAACATCGGGACTAAAAGTCAATCCCACTAAGGCAGCATAACCACCGTAGGAACCCCCCATAATCGCAATTTTATCCTGTTGGGAAATTCCTGTTTCTACCAGCCAATTAACTCCATCTAGCAAGTCGTCGTGCATCTTAGCGGCCCATTCGCGATTGCCGGCATTGAGAAAGGCTTTGCCGTAGCCGGTGGAACCGCGAAAATTGATTTGCAAAACGGCGTAACCTCGGTTTGCCAGCCATTGGGCTTGTGAATCGTAACCCCAGGTATCGCGTCCCCAGGGGCCACCATGAACAAGCAAGACTGTCGGTACGGGTGTTGAGACGCCAACCGGTTGTGTCAGGTAGCCGTGAATGGTTAAACCATCTCTTGCGGTGTAAGAAATCGGTTCCATTGATGATAGCGGTAGCCCTTCGAGTTTGGGTTTGTTGCTGAACAGAAAGGTGAAGGTTTTGGAGGCGCGATCGTACACATAGTAGTAAACTGGGCCGTCGTCTGTCATGTAAGCGACTAGCCAAGTGGTATCGGCGAGGTTGCGGCTGGTGATGGAGAATTCGCCGGGGCGAAATTTGCCGATCGCCTCAAAATCCTCTGCTATGCTTTGGTCTAAAATCTGCCACTCTTGCTTGTCCTTGTAGAAGGAAACCGCCTGAATCTCTCGCTTGGTGGGGTGTCCGACAATGTTGCCGACATCGTATTCTGGGTCAGAGGCGAGATCGGTTTCTTGTTTGGTTTCTAAGTCTAATGCGATCAAACGTTCGGCGTTAGCATCATGATTGCCGATGATGTAAAGAATTTTGCCGTTTTCTGAGAACATGAGGGCACCGCCTTCCTCATCGGGCCCCCACCTTCGCAGGCTTTCCCAAGACTTGTCGGCAGTTTCCCGAAACACTAATTCTGATCCGCCGTCGGCAGTGGTGGCTGTGGCCGCCCGCACTTGGAATTGGGAGTCAGCAGTCCAACCGACGATGTTACCTGGATTGTCGGTGTCAAATTCAACTGCACCATTTTTGAGGTTAATGCGGTAAACGTCGTGTTTGCTGCGATCGCGGATGTTCATTCCCACTAATATTTCATTGGGGAAGTTGCGGTCAAAGGCGATCGTCTGAGCTTGAACGCCTTGAAATGGTGTCAAGTCGCGAACCAGATTTGACTGGATATTGACTGAGAATAAATGCCAGTTTTCGTCACCCTCAGCATCTTGGAGATAAATTAGCTCTTCGCCGCTGTAAGTCCAGTAAAACATACGGATGCCCCGTTTTTTATCTGCTGTCAGTTGGCGATCGTCTGCTTGACAGACGGTACGGAGTCGCACTTGCAAGACGTTGTGTTCATCTGGTGCAATGTAGGCGAGATACTTGCCGTCTGGTGAAAGTCGGGGGCTAGTTTTTTCGGGATTTCCAAACAGAATCTCCCGCTGAATTAGGGGCGGGAGTTCGGTTTTTGGCTGTTGAGATGTGGAAGTTTGCATTTTTTATCGTGGCTAAAATTTTATTATCTACACTACTAAAGAAAAAACTCGGTCTTTACCAAATCTGCGGGTAGTGTAGTAGTGAAGTATTTGCGTGAAAAACCGGTTTATGGGACGCCATCATAAGTCCTACGATCAACAATCAACCGTCAACGGTCAACAGTTAACGGTTAACAGTTAACAGTCAACAATTAACTAACTTTTAAGCAAATCCTGAATCGGCTTGCTAATCCAATTGAAACCAACTTTTAGCTGATGATCAAATGTTGGCATCCGATAGAGATAGGCTAGGCGGCGAGCAATGTGGGCTAGTTGTCCGTCGAGTTTAATTCCTAAGCCGGCTAGGGTGGCGTTGTCAATTCCTAATGTCATCATTTCTCCTAGCGGCTGATAGCGGAAAGGAAGTAATGGGCGGCCGGTGAGGGAGGCCCAAATGTTCCAGGCGGTGTAGTCAGCTTGCTGGAAGGCTGTTTGGGCTGTTCCGGGGACTTTTTGACCACTTGCATCGTGACATTCAGCTAAGTCTCCCAAGGCAAATATATCTGGATGGTCGATAATTTGCATTTGCGAATTGACTATTAATTGACCGCGCTGGTTTTGTTTGAGGGGTAGCGATCGCACTGCTTGACTAACTTGAGTTCCTACTGTCCACAGAACTATGTCTACGGGAAGAACATCTAATTGTCCTTTGTAAAGTAAGGATATTGTGTCCGCTTCGATCGCCTCTACTTCTGTTTCTAAGTCGATCCACACTTTCCGTTTTTCTAAAGCTTTGCTGGCGGCTTCGCGGTTAAACTCCGGTGATGTCCGCAGAATCATGTCGGCTTGTTCGACTAACCGCACGCGACCTTTGTCTCCGAGTCGATCGGCTAATTTACAAGCTAATTCTACTCCCGAATAACCGGCCCCGACGATCGCAACCCGAATTTTGTCGGTGTTGCTGGCTTCTAAAAACCGCAGTCTTTCTTCCAAGCGGTAGGCGTCGTCGAGAGTGCGAAACGAGTAAGCGTATTCAATGGCACCTTTGACCATATCTAGGGGGGTTTCGCCACCTAAAGCTAAAACAAGTCGATCGCACGGAATTTCTGGCCCGTCGTGCAACTGCACTCGCTTTTCCTCCACATCGATGCCGGAGACAGTACCTTGACAAAAGCGCACACCTGTGTTTTCCAAGACTTCGGCAAAGGGCGGGGCAATTTCCCAGGTTTGGAGTTCGCCGGTTAGGAGTTCGTACAGCAGGGGAACGAACAAAAATCGATCGCGACGGTCAACTAGGACAATTTCGGGTTTTTCGGTTTTGGAGAAGGGTAACTGACTCAAGCGCAGGGCTGTGTAGAGTCCGCCGAAGCCTCCGCCGAGAATGCAAATCCGGGGTTGTTGTTGAGTCATGGTGTTTTGTTTGAGGGGCTCACGGTAGCAAGGAAACTTATCTTATTCTAACGAGAGTGAGGGAGTGGGGAAGGGGGGAGTGGAAGACTGGGAGACTGGGAAAATGGGAAAATGGGAAAATCTTCCATCTTTCCCTCGAACCTCAACCTCCATCTCTTGAATCCGTTAAACTCACACCTAGAGCACCATTCTCAATAAGCTTTTTATGGGCGGACTCTTCGGCCCAACCCCTACTCGCCATAAGAAAATGCACTTGTTGTGGAACAGGCCGTCGGGCCTGTTAAGCGAGAATGGTGCTGTGGGCGTGAGTTAAATCCATTAAATCCGTTACACAATGCCTTTCCGAACTGTTTTCTATATCTATAGCCTTGATTAGCTTTACCTATTACCCGCCCTCAAATTTTCTGAAGGTTCGCAGAACTAATTTTGTACTATATTAGTTTATATCGAATTATTTCGCACATTAAATTCACTTTTTATAGGGTCATCTACTCTACCACTTGCCCCCGCACTCACAAGTGAAAAAAAAAACCATGCAAACTTCTTCCAATTCTTCTAAATTTAAGAACGGCGATCACAATAACGAAGACGGCTCATCTTTGTTAAAAAGCGAAGAACGATATAAAAATTTAGTAGCTAATATTCCCGGTGCTGTCTACCGCTGTACCTGCGAGTATACGGACGACGGGGAATTAACACGGACAATGGCGTTTTTGAGCGAGGCTGTTCAAGAAATATCAGGCTATCCCTCTTCTGATTTTATCAACGATCGCATCCGTTCTTTTGCCAGCATTATCCATCCTCAAGACCGCAAAAATGTGGATGCTACTGTCAAAAAAAGTGTAGCAACCAGAACTTCGTACATCCTTGAATACCGGATTGTCCGGGCTGACGGCGAAATTAGCTGGGTTTACGAAAAAGGCAAAGCTGTTTGCTGCGAGGCGGAAGAGGCTAGAGGAAAACAAGAGGGACAAGGGGAAATGGAGGGCTTTTTGTCGGCTGTGGTTTCGCCGGTTTCGCCGATAGCAAATTCTCTGTCTCGGGTTGTCTATCTCGACGGAGTGATTTTGGATATTACTGAACGAAAGCGGGCTGAGGAAAACTTGCGAAATACTCAACATTTTCTGAATGCGGTACTGCAAAATCTGCCAGTTAGCGTGTTTATTAAAGATGCTGTGGAACAAAGATTTATTTATTGGAATGCTGCCAGCGAAGAATTGTTTGGCTATTCCAGCGATGAAGTGTTGGGAAACAATGCTGCTGATTTGTTGGAAGCAGAGCAGGCTAATTACTTGCAAGCACAAGATTTAGAAGTATTTGCCACGGGCAAAGGCATCGATTTACCAGAAGAAACTATCCAACTTCCGCGCCGGGGAAAGCGGATTTTGCACACAAAAAAAGTTCCTTTGTTTGATGATTATGGCGCGCCTAAGTACATTCTGGGTATTGCTCAAGATATTACCGAGAGCAAAAAAACTGAAACAGAATTGTTGCGGTTGGCGATCGTGGCTCAAAAAACGCAAAATGGTGTGATGATTACGGATGCTCAAGGCTGCATTGAATGGGTGAATGAAGGATTTACTCGGATTAGCGGTTACGGGCTGGCAGAAATGCAGGGGAAAAAACCGGGTGATGTGCTGCAAGGCCCTCAAACAGATCCGGTAACTATTGCTCAATTGCGATCGGCTTTGGAGGCCGGCGAGCCGTTCAATCAGGAAATTTACAATTACAGGAAGGATGGAAAGGGTTATTGGGTGGCGCTTTCGATCGCTCCTATTTATCAAGAAAATGGAAAACTTGAAGGTTATATTGCGGTGGAAACGGATATTACCGATCGCAAGCAAGCAGAGGCAACAGTCAGTTCAAGCGAGAGTTATTACCGCTGCATCGTCGAGACTGCTTCCGAGGGCGTTTGGATGTTTGACGCCGAAAGTATCACGACTTTTGCCAACGGTCGGATGGCCGAAATGCTGGGGTATACTGTGGAGGAAATGCTGGGGCGATCGCTATTTGAATTTATAGACTGCGACTCTAGGAAAATAGCAGAAAGTTACGTGCAGCGCAGGCGGCAAGGCATTCGCGAACGCCACGATTTTCAGTTTACTCGCAAAGATGGCTCTCATTTGTGGGCGATCGTGTCGGCGACGCCGATGTTCGATGCTGATGACGAATTTTCCGGGGTGTTGCGGATGATTACCGATATTAGCGATCGCAAACAAGCCGAAGCAGAATTGCGCCAAACTCTCCAAGAATTAGAATTTGAAAAATTTGCCTTAGATCAATCGGCGATTGTCTCGACTACCGACGAATTCGGCGCCATTACCTATGTCAACGACCAATTTTGTGAACTCTTTAAATATTCTCGGGAAGAACTGCTCGGCAACACTCACAGGCTTGTCAATTGTGGCTATCACCCAGCCGATTTTTTCAAGCAGCTTTGGTCAACAATCCGCCAGGGAAATGTTTGGCGGGGAGAAATGAAAAATCAAGCTAAAGACGGCACCTTATTCTGGTTGGATACTACGATTGTACCTTTCTTAAATTCTCGGGGAGAACCCCATCAATATGTAGCAATTCGCAAAGATATAACCGATCGCAAACACGCAGAAGAAGCGGTGCGACTTTCCGAAAGTCAATTGAGGGCTAAAAATCAAGAATTGGCCAAAGCCCTGCGGGACGTGCATAAAACTCAAAGCATGATGGTTCAAAATGAAAAAATGGTAAGTTTGGGGCAATTAGTCGCTGGCGTTGCTCACGAAATCAACAATCCAGTTAGCTTTATTTACGGCAACGTCATGCACGCTGACGATTACTTTAAAGACTTGCTAAAGCTGCTGCAACTTTACCAGCAGGAATACCCGCACCCCACACCGGCAATTAAACAAGAGATAAATGATGTAGATTTAAATTTTCTGCTCAAAGATTTGCCGAACCTGTTAAATTCGATGAAAATGGGAGCCGAGCGAATTCGCCAAATTGTGCTGTCACTGAAGAATTTTTCGCGATTAGATGAAGCCGAACAAAAGCAAGTGGATATTCACGAAGGGATTGAAAGCACTTTGTTGATTTTGCAGCACAGGTTTAAAGAAACGGCAGGACATCCGAAAATTACGCTGCTCAAAGAGTTCGGCAATTTGCCGCGCGTACAGTGTTATGCAGGACAGTTGAATCAGGTTTTTATGAATATTATTGGCAATGCAATTGATGCTTTGGAAGAGGCAATGGAGACTGGACAGTGGGCAGAGGGACAACTGGCGCCTATTCCTTATTGTCCTTCGCCGACGCTGCGGATTTGTACGGATGTAAAATATGAACAGGATGCTTTGAGGCAGGCAGATTCTGCTATTTCTGATGATTCAATGCGGCATCCTTCTCATATTGTGATTCGGATTGCTGACAACGGGCCGGGGATTCCGATAGATGTTCACAAAAGGCTGTTCGATCCGTTTTTTACTACGAAAGAACCTGGTAAAGGTACTGGTTTGGGGCTGTCGATTAGCTATCAAATTGTGGTAGAAAAACACGGCGGGCTGCTTAAGTGCGATTCTGCACCGGGTCAAGGCACGGAATTTGCGATCGAGATTCCTGTGGGGAATAGTCAGTAGTCAGTAGTCTTTAGTCAGTTGGCAGTTGGCAGTTGGCAGTAGTCAGTTGTCAGTTGTCATTAGTTAACAGTCAACAGTCAACAGTCAACAGTCAACTAATGAAATATAACGTAATTTACGACGGCAATTGCAATCTATGCGTTACCTTGGTGCAGTTACTAGAAAATTTAGATAAAGGCCAGAATTTTGAGTATATTTCCATGCAAGATTTAGAGGAATTAAATCGCTTTGGGATTACGTCTCAAGACTGCGAAATGGGGATGATTTTGATAGATAGCAACACCCCGGAACGGCGCTGGCAGGGCAGCGATGCGGCGGAGGAAATCGGACGGATATTGCCTGCTGGCGAGGTGTTTGTGGCTGCTTATCGGGCAATGCCGGGGATGAAGTGGATGGGCGATCGCGTGTACGAACAAGTCCGCGATAACCGCTATACTTTGTTTGGCAAGCGATCGACTACTTACAAATCTGTTTATGCGGTTGGCTGTAGGTCGATCGACAATTGCGACAATCGGGACTAATACCAAATCCAGCTTATTTCTTAGTCCGCGTCGGCGGACTTCGTTCGTGTAGAAGCGATTTCAATCGCCGAATGACTGATTAAACAAATCAAATATCTGCTGGCAAAAGTCTTTGAGTTTTTGCGCCGACTCCACCGCAGGTTCGGTTTGGCCGAGAAAATTCCAATTTTCCACAGTAGAAAAGTGCCACTGTTGACCGCTATGATCGTAACCGGCGGCCTCAACCCCGATCGCCCGCCGATATCCTTCCACCGGATCTTGGTAAAATCGGATTTGAATCAAGATGCTGCGGCTTTGCAACAAGCGGCTTCTACCGGGAAAATGGAAGCCAATGTCGATCGAATCTGGATCAACAAGTTCTCTGGTATCCTGGTCATTCATCCAAGGTTTCAAATCGACTTTTGCATCCGGGAATTGGGACTTGAATAAATTAACAACCGCAGCAATTTTGCTGGCAACTTCTATATTTTTGGCTTGTTCGGCAGCGTTCACTCGATAAACTCCTATCAAATACAGTTATTACATGATTTAGCTAACAATGTAACTGCATACTGCCTGCTTTAAACAGTGAACTGTGGACTATTTGATAGATATTTAGGAATTGACAAATTTCCAAGTGTGTGTTAGGCACCAGTCATACCATTTAAGATTTGAGATGTGAGATTAAACAATTGGCAATGACTGATTCCGTAAGGGGGGTGAATAAATTTTATCAAAGTGGCAGGGCGATCGCAAATTCCGAACCTTCTCCCAGCACCGATTCGCAAGTCAGTTTACCCCCGTGGGTTTCTTCCACAATTTGCCTACTGATAGACAACCCCAAACCCGTACCTTTCCCTACTCCTTTAGTAGTAAATAAATGGTCAAATATTTTCGACTTGACCTCCGATGACATCCCTTGACCGTTATCTTTGATTTTAATCACCACGCTGTTGCTATCCTCGGAGACTTGAGTGATAATGGCGATCGTATTCGGTAAAGCTTCAATTTCAGCATAAGTACGACCCTGATTGAATTCGTCAAAACACTCGATCGCATTTGCCAGCAAATTCATAAATACCTGATTCAGTTGCCCAAAATAACATTTAACTGGCGGGATATCTCCATATTCTTTGATAATTTTAATCGCGGGGCGAGTATCTTTAGCTTTCAGGCGATACTGTAAAATCATCAAAGTGCTGTCGATGCCCTCATGAATATTTGCTGACACTTTATTCGCACTGTCAGCGCGGGAAAAAGTCCGCAAAGACTTGCTAATATTGCGGATGCGCTCTGTACCTGATTTCATAGATAAAAGCATTTTTGGCAAATCTTCGATCAAATATTCTAAATCAATCTCCGATGCTTTATCCTCTAACTCATCTCCAGGATTAGGAAATTTTTCTTGGTAAAGTTGTAAGCAATCAATCAAATCTAAGCTAGCCTCAGCAGCAGCATCAAGATTGCCCGCAATAAAACCAAGCGGATTGTTAATTTCGTGAGCAACCCCTGCAATCAAGTTGCCAAGAGCAGACATTTTTTCGCTTTGAATGAGTTGCAGTTGCGCCTGTTGCAGTTCATTGAAAGATTTTTCTAACTGTTGAGATTTTTCTTTCTCCCGCGCGTACAAACCAGCATTTTCTACGGCAATAGCAACTTGAGAAATTAACACTTTGAATACTTCTACTCTCTCTACTGTAAAAGCTCCTACCGTCAAAGCATTTTCTAGATAAATTATTCCGCGCCGCTGAGATTGATAAAGAATCGGCAAACAGAGAATTGATTTGGGTTGATTTTTCTGAATATAAGCATCCACCTTAAAAGGTTCGGCGACAGTTGCATTGTCTAAAACCAGATGCTTTTGACTCTGGTGTACGTAATTAATCACAGACAGGGGTACATCTTGACGATTTTCTACTGGAAGAGACGGTAAAAGTGTCACTTGATTCTCCGCAAAAGTGCCAGTAGCTTCTATGCAGAGGATATCGTTTTTCAGCAGCAGCAGCACTACTTTTTGAGCCGCCGCATTTTCTAAAATAATTTTGATTAATTTTGTCAACAATTTTTCGAGAACCATTTCACCGTTAATGGCTTGCGCCGACTTAATAAAAGTAGCTAAGTCTAAGAAATCGCCTAAACTACTACTGGTAGTATTTCCCGTGGTACTGCTGGTGATATCGAGGGTGGGGGTTTCTGTTGTGCGCGCTTGTGCTACTAAGAAAGGATATCTCAACTCCAAGTCTTTTACTTTGGCAATTGCTCCCCAGCGGATGTAAGCATAATAAGCTTTGGTAAGGTATGCTGGAGAAATTATGTGTTTTTCCAAAGATTGATAGAATTCTCCTGCTAATTCATAAGCTAATGCTTCCTCTTGGATGTAACCATTTTTGGATGCTCCAGAAATAGCGCGATCGTACAATTCCATTGCTTCGGTATTTTGCCCTAAAACTCGCGCTTTTTCCGCTGCTACCAAGTCGTATTTGTGTTGATAATTCATCGCAGCATGAACGGCCCATTTTTGCATCTTTTTTTGGAGAGATACCACTTTTTTGAGATAGTGCTTTTGCTCCCCTTTGCTAGCTTGGGGATACAAAGCGAGGAGACTGAGAGAGTAGTAAAAATTATTCACGGAAACTACATAAAGACCGACTGCGGCTTCTTCATATTTCTCGAATAACCTTGAATTTTCCAATGCTTGCGCGTAGTTTCGGAAAATAAAATTAAGCATAGCTTTGGCATTATAAGCCACACAAACCACCATAAAGCTTTTAGCTTCTATTAAATTCGGGAGCGTTTTTAATTCATTAAAGCTCTCGCCGACTAAATAGCATGGTTCGACAGCTTGGTCACACAAATTGAGGGCTGTCTGTCTCTCTACACTTATATACTGTACAGCCATTTCTAGTTGAGATTGCTGCATTAGTTTCAGATACTTACCTGTCTCCTCTTCAACCTGAGCGAGAGGCTCTCCCATCCACAGTTTATAAGTACAATATACATTAATAGAATAAGCCGCATATTCCAATTCTCCCGTTTCCATCCCTATTTGAAAACCTTCCTTGATATCGCCTAATCCTGAGTTAATATCGGTTTTCCATTGTTGAATAAAAGAACCAAAGACTGCATAAACTCTACTTTTGATGGAACGGGATGGAAATTTGTGTAACAGCCTAATTGCCAGTTGGCCAAATTTGTATGCCAAACTAACGTCCCCTACCCTGCACAGAATTACGCCATAATAAACGTAGGCAATACTCGCGTAAGGCGAATTACCATATTTAATGCACAGCTTGACCATCATAAATGTAAGCAGCGGTACCAGTCGGGGCTTAGCCTGAATAGCAGTGCTGAGAATCCCTGATAAAATCCGCATAGCTGCTTGTTTGTCGGGATCGGTCATTTCTGGCAAGTTAGCTAAATCCTCAATTCGTTTGAATCCCAAGCTCAGTTTTGTATTAATCAGTCCCGCCACAATATTTAGCGCGTTAGGGTTTTGAGGAAAAGAAATGCCTAACAGTTTCAGCACTTCTAGTCCTGTATTTAGTGATTCTACGAGTCTATTTTGAGCATTGTAAGCCTGAATTTGAAGTTCATAAACATTAATTTTTTCTAGTAAACAGTGAGCTTTGTGCAGTACGATATCGACCATTTTTTTTGAATCTTCGTAGTTGCTGTTTAAATATTCAGCTTCTGCTGTTGACTCACAAATTGCTAACGTTAAGTCATACTGACTTTCCCAACAATCCGCTGGCAATAATTCCCTAGCCACCCGCAAATACCTAACAGCCACTTCATACGCAGCAGCCGATTTTGCCTTGCGTCCAGCAGTTAAATTTAATTTTGCTAACTGCGTCTTTTCTGCGGGCTGGCTAATCGTGTCAATTCCGACATTCAATTGATTGACGATATCAAATATGTTTTCTTCTAGATGGTCTGGTGGAGTATTCTGTAATAGTAACTGACCAATTTTTAAATGGGTGGATTGCTTTTGGTCTTCTGGAATTAGCGAATATGCGGCTTGCTGGACGCGATCGTGCAAAAATTTGTAACTAACGCGCGAAGTGTCTAACTTGAGATTGATGGATTCGGCTCGATCGAAAACTAAAGGAATGCGATAAGCATCGCTCAAGGGCAGAATTAACCCGGCTTGCAAAGCTGAATAAAGTTCAGTTGCTGTAGTATTAGCTGACTTTTCGCGAACAAGTGACAGCACATCGAGAGCAAATTTATCTCCCACGCAAGCTGCTAGCTTCAACATTTCTTGCGTGGGTGCGGGCAGCTTTTCAATGCGACTGGCTACCAGTTCCACCACACTTTTATCGGTGATTCCAATGGCTTGGATTTCATCGATATTCCAAGACCAGCCACCTTGAATTCCCTCATTTGGAATGGGATTAAAGTCAAATCTTAAAAGATAGTCTTGATAAAGTGCTTGGAGTAATTGCGTCAAGAAAAAAGGATTGCCGCCCGTTTTATTCCAGATTAACTCTGCTAGGCTGCTTACTTTTTCTGTGCTACTGTTAAGTGTTTCACCGACTAATTGAGTCACATTTGCTAAATCCAGCGGTTGCAACACGATATTGTTGACTATTGTACCAGTTTTTTCAATTTCTTCTACAGTCTCAATTAAGGGGTGGGTCGGACTAACTTCATTATCTCGATAAGCACCGATTAGCAACAAATATTGCTGGTCAGGGTCAGTTATCAGTATTTGCATCAACTTTAATGTTGCTGAATCTGCCCACTGCAAATCGTCTAAAAAGATAACTAGGGGGTGTGCTTTTTGGGCGAAAACGCGAATAAATTCTTTGAAGACCCGATTGAAGCGATTTTGCGATTCTACAGGGGCTAGTTCTGGGACTTCGGGCTGTTTGCCGATGATTAATTCAACTTTTGGAATTACGTCAGCAATTACTTGACCGTCTGTTCCTAATGCTGTTAATATTTTAGTGCGCCATATTTCTAATGAAGCTGCACTTTCTGTTAGTAATTGCCGCAGCAAGGAGTTAAATGCTTGGATTAATGAGGCATAAGGAATGTTGCGTTTGAATTGGTCAAATTTGCCGCTGATAAAGTAACCTTTTGACCTAGTAATGGGTTTGCTAACTTCGTTGACTACGGCTGATTTACCGATGCCTGAGTAGCCTGATACTAGCATTAATTCGCTGCTTCCTGATGCGGGCGTATTTTGTTCTAAGGCTGTTGGCTTTTCTAACAAATTGTTGACTAAACCCACCCTTACACGTTCAAATGCTGCTAGCAATTCATTAACCTGATTTTCTCTACCGTACAATTTTTGGGGGATTAACAATTGGCTGAGAATATCTAAGCGTCCGGGGATGAAGTCGGCAATTTGTCCGGTGGTTTCTAACAGATGCAAACAAATTTTCAAGTCAGCTAACAATCCGTCCGCATTTTGATATCTATCTTCGGCATTTTTTGCTATCAATTTCATCACTATTTCTGAAAGGGCGACAGGTATTTCAGAATTGATTTGATGGGGATATATTGGTTGAACTGCAATGTGGCTATAAACTATTTCTAAGGGGTCGTTGCTGGGGAAAGGCAATTTTCCTGTCAGCATTTCATACAAGGTGATGCCGAGAGAATAAAAGTCGGTGCGGTAGTCGAGGGTGCGGTTCATTCGCCCGGTTTGTTCCGGTGACATATAGGCTAATGTGCCTTCGACTGAGTGGGGATTGTTAAATTGCGGGTTTTCTTTGTTGAGTTGTGTGGCAATGCCGAAGTCGGTGAGTTTTACTTGTTTTGTTTGCGAGTTAATTATAATGTTGCTGGGTTTAATGTCTTTATGAATAATGTGTTCAAAATGCAGGTATTGTATGGCTTTGACTATTTGGAGGGCGATGTTTAAATTTGCTTGCAGACTCAAGGTCTCTCTTTCCAGCAGTTTTGCGAGGGATTCCCCGCCAAAATCTTCTAAAACGATTCCTAATCGGTGGTCAAATGTTTTGAGACTGATGGCTTTGACGATGTGTTGACTGTCTAAATTCTGGCGTATTTGATATTCGTGTTTGAGCCTAGTAATTGCTTCGAGTGTGGGATATTCGGCTTTGAGGACTTTCAGAATTGCTGCGGGCCCGTCTGTGGGTGTTTGTCCGCGATAGATGATTGTTTCGACGCCTTCGTGCAGAGTAGAATTTATTTGGTATTCTGATAAGGTTAACATAACTTAAGTGAGAATTTTCCGGAGCTAATTATTGTTAGATTAACACTACTTAATCTGGATTTTGTGTGATTCAGAGTGTGTATTTGGCGAGTTCCAATCACACGGAAGATTTACTAGGTGAAAGCGCGGCAGTGCTCGTTGGTGTCAACAAAAATCTTAAATGTAATATCAGTCTTGTGTGGAAGTCCAGAATGCTCTTGTTCCCCCTAACCACGCTTAAAAAAACTAGGAGGGGAGCGCTCGCACTCCGCCTAAAACAGAAGGGGATGGGAGCGATCGAAGCCACGCTTTTTAAGAGTATTCGGGGGGAGGGGCTATCAATCGCTGACTACGGTAACTTCACAGATAGTAGAAATAGATTCTGGCTCGGGCAAAATACGCACGCGGGCGAATTTTAAACCGCTGACTCCTTGTTGTGATTCTACCATACCCGTCTGAACTTTGGTTTCTACCCAACCTTCGCGAGACAAGTAGCGCAAGTATTGCTGATACTCTTCCCACTCTTCCTCGGTGGAATAAACAACAGTCAACATCCCTGACTGGGTAATTCGCTCTTGTGCGTCTTTGTCCACGGCTTTTTCGATCCGCTTTTTGACAAGTTCGTAGCGAATGTCGCGAGTGCCTTTGACATCAAACATTTTTTCGGTGTTTTCGTTGTGAAAAATGTCGATCGTGGTATTCTGCACTAAGACTAAATGTGCGAGTTCCATGTTAATTTGAGACTCGGCTTGCAGGCGAAAAATTGTGCGGCCACAGTCGCAAATTGCTCGCAGTTGTTCGTACCGCAAACTGTGCAGGTGAAACTCGCTAAATTTGGGGTCGATCGATTTTCCTACATAAATCATGTGATCCATGCCGTCGGTGCATTCGATGTCGCAGTAGTGGGGAAGAATTTGCTGCATTTTTTCTTGCCAGCGGGCCCAGGTTTCTTGGAGTTTGGTGCTGATGAGGTTCAGCATTTGGTCGTAGCGAGTGCGATCGCTGTAAACGCAGTTGTGTTCGTTTTCACAGGCTGCTTGGTAAGCTTCAACGGCTGCCTGAACCCTGGGGTCGCACTGCACAAAATAGTCAAAATATACTTCTAAATGCTCGTTTAAATAGTTGGCTGCTCGCACCTCCATATCGACTGTTACTTTTTGTTTTAAACGCTGGATGTAGTCGAGCAAGTCGAGCCGCAGTTGCTCGCCGAGGTGGGTAGTTTGTGTTTGACAAACGGCATCAGCTATGACTAAAGCTAAGCGGAATTGTTCGAGCAAATCAGTTTGAATGGCTCGGTTTCTTTCGTCGCTAGAACCACGAATGTCCGAAATTCCGTACAGCGGATGAACGTCAGCAAATACGATTGTTTCTGGGGGCAGTCCCCAACTTCGCCTTTCTGCTTCTTGAGCGAACCGCCACTCGACTGCGGGGTGGATGTTGTGAATGTGGGTAAACCGCTCGTGGATGGCTTGCCGGAGGGCTGCAATGAAGGCGGGAATGAGTTCTTGGGCGTGTTGAGCGTCAATGCCGTTGAAGTGGTTGGGCCGATCGCACAACACCCCCACGACGCCCAAAATCCGCTGCCCGCACCCCTCGCGGCTGACAGATTTGACTACCAGGGGCACCAGCAGCATCGATCGAGTTCCCATTCTCCGCAAAGTTCGATCGCACTCGGTTTCGCACTCCCTACGCAAGTCTGGCACGTTCCAAACTTGATTTGCTGCTGTGGCCTTCAACAAGTGAGAAGCTTCTAGAGAGTGCATTGAATAAAGAATCGGCTGCAAATGTTGGCCGTCTTTTGCAACTAATAGCTGTACCTGTTCGCCGTCGAGGCGCAGCAGCAAAGTGCCGTCAGCATTGAAGAGCGATCGCAAACACCGATCGATTCTCTCAAATTTGTCAGGTCGCAGCATCGAATCTCGATCGATCAATAACTGAGTCAGACGGCGAATTTGCTCCTGCACGGTGACATCAAAACCTTCTAGCAGCAGCAAACCTTCTACGCGGTAATTATCCAACTGCAATCGATCGGCTAACTTTTCCAGTTGATTCGGCTGCATCAGCCAAGCTTCCCGTTCCGCAACAGGCATTAATTTTAAAGGAACATCCGCAAATTCATCTATTTTTGAGTCAATCCGAGTAATTTTTAACTGTTCCGAACCGAGCCAAAATTCAATAAATCTGGGTTCTGGGTGTTTGGGGTTTTTTACACTCGCCGTCACAGGTTCGTCTAGCACCCGCAAACCGTCGATGTCAATTTGATAATATTGCTTAAATACCCAGTGCAAAAGGTGGCGACGGTACAATTGTTCTGCTGTTTTGCCACCCCAATCCTCGAACAGTTCCAGCAGAGTGAGGTGGGTTTCTGCAAACCAACCGTTGGTAGATTGAGTTGCCAAAGACGTTTCCTCCCAACCGGCCAAGCGACAAAATGCCGTGTTAGCATAACGCAGGGCAAAAGTTCCCGGTTCCACTACTGCGATTAAAACGCGGCGATCGCCAAGAAATTGAAACAGTCGCTTTAAATCTTGTTTCCACGTTTTCAAGCGTTCCATTTCAGCAGATTGACTAGGTACTTGGCCGGCCAAAGCTTCCAGTAGCTGTTCTATACTTGGTTCGCTGGGCAGATTGTTACTGTCTTGCTCTTTTGGGACGCTATCTGTAGCTGGCCGTGCTTTTACGGAGTTGTTGTTGTTTTGAGGCGAAGACGATTTAGGAGTAGACATGAGTAAAACACCTGAAAGCAGTGGATTTTGCCAAAGAATATTAGCGATCGGCGATTAAGGGTTTGTAGACAACTTAGATCCGGTTTGTAAAATTTGTGTGTGGGTATCGGAAACTGGGTGTTTTCTCGGAGGATGGGCCCAGGGACTTTTACTTTTATTCACAAACAACCTCTCAGTCTCGACGTTATAGGTGATATTAACGTGTTTACCGCCTGGGGGGTAACACCCATTATAAGCGGTAGACAGTAGCGGATAGTGTCAGCAACTAATGCTATTTCACTCGGAAGCCAGATATATAGCAGGTTGGGGTTGAATGAAGCACACCCCTGGTAATTGGGAATTGGTAATTGGTAATTGGTAACTTATACGCTCGCGTAGCGGAAGTATTGGTAATTGTAATTGACTATAGCAATCCTACATGATTAGTAAACTTTTTACCCCACGCCAACCCTCCCCTTATTAAGGGGGGGAGTAAGAAATTTCCAAATGATGCGAGGATTGCTATATAGACCAACAAGTTGCTTGTCATTAATTGAGGAAATAAAAGTTGCGCTCCCAATCCAAACATCCTTGCTATTTGGCAAGGGAATAATTAAAATGTATAATACAGCTAACAGGATTTTTAAAAGGACATAGTTATGGCTTTAACGGTTAACAATCTCATCGGCGATCTGACTGGATTTCCTGTATTTGCTGGTGGCGGACCACGTCTTTTGGCCTTCGCTACACCAGATGAGATTGACGTAGCGGATGGAAATTTGTCGTCTTTTCCTTGGGGAGTTTGGGGACTCGATGGCAACGATACTATAGGAGGTTCATCGGATTCCAACGAACGTCTGTTAGGAAATAACGGCAATGATATTATCGGTGGTGGCGACGGAAATGACATAATTTACGGCGGGAAAGATGACGATCGCCTGGATGGAAATGAGGGCAACGACGTAGTTAGGGGCGACGCCGGAAACGACATTATCTTTGGAGGCTCCGGGAACGACATTCTGCGGGGAGGGCAAGGAGACGACGATTTAGACGGCAATGAGGGCAACGATTTCTTAGTGGGCGATCGGGGAGTTGACGTGCTCACCGGAGGCCCCGGTGCTGACATATTTGTGATCAGAAGCAACGAAGGATTTGGAGTCAATGGAGCAGATGTCATTACCGATTTTAACTTTGACGATGGCGATCGCATCGGTTTGACTGACGGTTTAACAGAACTAGACCTCCTCTTTACTGACGACAATTTGATTGCTTACGAAAACGATGGAATTGTCAACGATATGGTGATTCGCAGCCGCAGAGACGGACAGATTGTGGGGGTAGTTTTAAATACCAACAGCTTTGAACTTACTGGTGCATTTGAACAGGCAAGTCCTTTTGCTTTGGCAGTTAACGGTTCTCAATTCCAGTTTTTAGCGTAGTTATTGGTAGGGAATTAGACGGGCGATCGAGCTACTTCCGGGTAGGAGACACGGCACTGCCGTGTCCCTACAGATAGCGGGCGATCAATCTATACGCAACCGTACTTTGCAAAATGGATATTAAAACATTTATCCGTTTAGAGATTTTTTAGGCTCATCATTCCTCAAAGCCGTCGAATTCTTGAGACGGAGGTTATTAATCGAAAAAGTCCAAAAGGGCGATCGCACCCTCTTCACAGTCCAACCAGCGATCGCAGAATACATAAAAACCAACATTAAATAACTTCAAAACATCCAAACCCATCAGCGTTAATCCGCATTCATCAGCGGTTAGAAAATAAAAACATTCAACTTTCAGCAAAACCCCACTCCAAAAACTCCCATTTAGCCTAAAATTAAAAATACTGACTAGCCTACATTGCCCTATGTTTGAAGCCCTTGCCGATCGACTCGAATCCACCTGGAAAAAACTGCGCGGACAGAATAAAATCTCCGAGTCCAATATCCAAGACGCCCTCAAAGAAGTCCGCCGCGCCCTCCTGGAAGCCGATGTCAACCTCCAAGTCGTCAAAAACTTCATCGGAGAGGTAGCGGCAAAAGCACAAGGCGCAGAAGTCGTCTCAGGCGTCCGTCCCGACCAACAATTCATCAAAATCGTCCACGACGAACTCGTCCGCGTCATGGGGGAAACCAACGTACCCCTCGCCACCGCCGAATCCGGGCCCACAGTGATCCTCATGGCTGGTTTGCAAGGAACCGGGAAAACCACAGCTACCGCCAAACTAGCGCTGCACCTCCGCAAACAAAATCGTACCGCACTGCTAGTCGCAACCGACATTTATCGACCAGCCGCGATCGACCAATTGCTCACACTCGGCAAACAAATCGACGTACCAGTATTTGAATTAGGCAAAGACATTGACCCCGTAGAAATAGCCCGCCAAGGCATCGAACACGGCAAACAAATCGGCATTGATACCATCATCGTCGATACAGCAGGCCGCCTGCAAATCGACCAAGACATGATGGCAGAATTGGGCCGCATCAAACAAACAGTACAACCCCACGAAACGCTGTTAGTTGTTGATGCCATGACCGGCCAAGAAGCAGCAAATTTAACCCGCACCTTTCACGAACAAATCGGCATTACCGGCGCAATCTTAACCAAATTAGACGGCGACAGCCGCGGCGGCGCAGCCTTATCCGTACGGCAAATATCCGGCGCGCCGATTAAATTTGTCGGAGTCGGCGAAAAAGTGGAAGCCTTGCAACCTTTTTATCCCGATCGCATGGCATCGAGAATACTTGGCATGGGCGATGTCTTGACGCTAGTAGAAAAAGCGCAAGAAGAATTCGACATCGCCGATGCCGAGAAAATGCAAGAGAAAATGCTCACGGCAAAGTTTGACTTTACCGACTTTCTCAAACAAACCAGACTGTTAAAAAATATGGGTTCCCTCGGCGGCATCCTGAAAATGATTCCGGGGATGAACAAACTCTCAGATGAACAAATGCGGCAGGGAGAAGTGCAGCTAAAACGCACCGAAGCCATGATCAATTCGATGACAATTGAAGAACGTCGCAACCCTGAACTTTTAGCAAGTTCTCCATCCCGCCGCCGCCGCATCGGCAAAGGCGCAGGCTACGCTGAAAACGACGTAACTAAGCTTGTCAGCGACTTCCAGAAAATGCGTACAATGATGCAGCAAATGAGTCAAGGCAACTTCGCCGGCATGGGAGGAATGCCCGGAATGCCAGGAATGGGTGGCCCCGGAATGCAGCCCGGTTCCCGTGGCTATATGGGTACCCAGCAGAAGAAGAAAAAGAAAAAAGATAAGCCTAAAAAAGGTTTCGGACAGTTGTAGAAAGCGGGCGCGGGTTTCACTAATAATTGCCTAAAACCCATAATCTTGTAAACCCGCCCCCACAGATAGATTGCACCATGATCAAAAATTTGTAGGGCGGGTTTCACCAACAATAATAGCCAAAAACCGATAATCTCGTAAACCCGCCCCACCCAGCCCAAGATTCCTTGGTAGTGCCCGGTAGCGCCCGCTCAGGAAACGATCAGAACAAAAGCGAATTCAAATTAAACCCACATTCCGCACCCCAACTTTCACATGGGGTGTGGGTGGCCTGAATCTACCCCAACAATGGTGATAACTACAAGATATATTCACTATAAATGCTTAAAAGAGTGGCATTCGAGACACGAGTTTACATTCAAGTTGAGCCGTTGGTATAAAATCATCTGCTGAGACATCTCCAAACCTGATTGGTCGTCACCATCACCCAAAAAAGTATCCATATCAGTGAATAAAAACTTAAAATTACAGACAGGAATACACAGGGACAGCAATAAATTAGGGAGTTGCTGAATTAGGGTATGATACGAGCAAAAATACGGGAGGGGAGTCGAAAATGATTTCCGGGATTTTGATGGGGAATTGGAACATCTCCAAATTTTAGATAATGAATTAGTAATTTAATTGGATACCCTAGCATTTTTTCACACTTAGAATAACAAACACTTTTTCTTTTTAGCGGAGCCAAGTAATGTCTGAGTCTTGTATTTTCACCTTCAACTGCAAGTCATATAGGTTTTGCTAATAATTGGGTCTCCCTCCGGAATAAAATTCGGGTAAACTTTCCAGCCATCTGTTACATAAAAGTAGCATTTCCATTTGCTAGCCTCCGCCCATAGTGGTTCAAAAGTTTTGGCGCTAGGGTCGCCTAAAACCCCTCCTAAAATACCTGGCTTAAAATGATCTACCGCTGTCCACAGCCAGGTCTTGTTTTTTTTTGAAGCCACAAATGTTTGTAATTCATCTAATTCTCCCACTTCGGGATTTGTTTCTGGTTTGTAAAAATCTGGTAAGACTTTCCCGGCTTCTTTTACCCCATTAATGATTGTAGTATGATAGACATTTATGACTCTTTCAATTGGTCGAAAACCCCCGTCATTAACATACATTTTGAGACATTCACGTTTAACTTATTCCGGATATCCTCTTTTAAGTTTATAAGCCTCTATAAATTGTTTTTTGCCTGGTACGCAATATAATTCTGTTTGCCTTTTTAATGACCATTTTTATTAATATGAGTTGAATTACATTCAGGACATTGCATAATATTGCTTTTAAATATGTGTTATTTTTGACGCTCGGAGGACAACTTCATCATACCATAGTTCAGCAACGCCTAGCAACGCGAGCTTTAACTATATGTTAAGGATGAAAAATAGTCAGGGTTCGCCGTCATCTTCCTACTACTGAAAAAATACTTAATGGGGCGATCGCCAACATTGAATTTTTATTTCCAAGTATAAGATAGCGCTTCTCAATTGAGTGGAATACTGTAGGCCCAATTAAATATTCCCTGGTTTGAGCCAGCCAAAAACTTCGCCTAAAGTCAACTGCATTTCCGGCATAAAATTGGGCATCGGAAGTATATCTGTTGGTTCTTGCAGTGAAATCGGTTGCTGCCTTGCGGGATAGGCTAAAATATTTTTTTCCTCCGGATCGACCAACCAACCCATCTGGCAACCGGCGTTCAAACAGTGCAAAATATTGTTTGTAACTTTGGTTTGGCTTTGGGCTGGGGACAAAATTTCTATTGTCCAGTCTGGGTGAGCATTAAATGTATTGGCAATTTCGCCGTCAGCGTCTAGGGGAATACGATTCCAAACAAAAATCGCGACATCGGGCACAATAGAACGTCCGCCAAAGGTGCCGCGAAGTTCTGGAAATGCCCAAGCAATCCGCTGAGGTTTGCCCGCTGCATTAACCCTCGTGATGAGTTCTCCCTGAATTGTGCTGTGTTTTCCTTGCGGCATAGGTTTTTGTAAAATGACACCGTTGATGTATTCGCTAGCGGGTTTGGTTTCTGGGAGTTGCAAAAACTCGTCCAGAGTGATAGTTTTTTGAGGTGCTTGTACCATATAGCGATCGCCCGTTTGAAGTGTGTTGCGGTAACAGTTCCAGTATATTTGAAGTTTCGTCACTTTTGGTGCAATAATCGAACTCAAAAGACTCTAAACTGTAGCTAGTCCGATCGACCGTTTCCACGATAAGCAGTCGATCACATTCATTGAGGCAGAAATTGGCACTGCCCGCGTCAGTCGCATCTATAACTGTGATTCCTAGCATTCTTGCATCTAACTACTGACTGCTGACTAATAACTAATGACTAATGACTAATAATTTATTCCTATGTCCAAAAAAATAATTAATGCGATCAAATCGAGTGGTCTTTTAGGGGCGATCGCCTCTTTGACTGTTTTGTTATTCGGTGGTTGGAGCGGCACTGTGATCGGCTGGCTGATGGGTACGGCTGCGGGCTTTATGAGCTGTCGAGAGCAGAAGGTTTACAGCACGAAAATGGGTGCGACTATCGGCAGTTTGGCGGGATTGGGATTGGGAGTTTGGCTGTTAGTTGCAAGTGTGGTAGAAGGGGTTTTGATTAGACCTTTTTCTGGTCAATCTGCTGTTGCTTTGCCGACTACGCTGCTGTACGGGATTTGCAGTTTGACGATCGCACTTTTGACAGCGACGTTAATGGGTGCTTTGCAGGGTTTGCAGGGGGAACGCCAGCGGCTGGCAACTCTGGTGACATTAGCTTTTATTCTAATTCTGTTTCCGTTTATCGACATTCAGGCTCAGACTGGCTGGATTGCTACTGTAGTACAGATTCAAATCTTTATTATGTTGGCGCTGGGTTTGAATATTACTGTGGGTTTTGCGGGTTTGTTGGATTTGGGATATGCGGCGTTTTTTGCGATCGGCGCTTACACGACGGCTTTGCTATCTTCTGGGCAGTTAAATATTGCTTGGAACTTTTGGGTGGTATTGCCGATCGCGGCGGGTGTAGCTGCGATCGCGGGCGTAATCCTGGGTATTCCCACACTGCGACTCAGGGGCGATTATTTGGCGATTGTTACCCTCGGTTTTGGCGAAATTATCCCGGTTGTCTTTAGGAATTTAACCGCGATTCGGATCGACGAACCAGTCTCGAAGATTGTTGCGGCTGTTTTGGGTAAACCCGAGTTGGTGCTATGTCTGGTTGGGTGCGATCGACCTTTTAACCTCACCGGTGGCGAAGCGGGAATAAACCCGATCGGGCGTCCATCTCTCCCCATCGTCGGCACTTTCAGCACCGGCAACTACTTTCCCTGGTACTACCTAATTTTACTGCTAGTTGTCTTCGCTTACTTCATGATTTCGCGGATGCGAGATTCCCGCTTGGGTAGGGCGTGGAATGCCATGCGCGAAGATGAATTAGCGGCTAGTGCGATGGGCATTAACCTGGTCAAAACCAAACTTTCGGCTTTTGCGATGGGAGCGACGTTTTCGGGCTTTGCAGGCGCATTTTACGCCGCCTATATCAGCGCGATTTTCCCCAGCGTTTTCGATTTCTCGGTGTCGGTAATCATCCTGTGTATGGTGATTTTAGGCGGTTTGGGCAACATGACCGGGGTGATTTTGGGCGCTATCATTATCATGTCTGCCGATCGACTTTATCTGCCACGATTAGCGCAAGTCCTCAAGGGTTTTCTGAATACTTTTGTAATCCCCAGGATTGCAAGTCCCCAGTTACAAGACTTTCTGGCCACCAGTTTAGACCCGATTCAAATGCGCTTATTCCTATTCGGCTTAACTCTTGTTGTCATGATGCTCGTGCGGCCGGAGGGGCTGATTCCTGATAAGATCCACCAAGCTGAACTGCATTCTGATGGTGAAGCGAGCAATGAGTCTTTAGCAGATGCGAGAAGTCAATAAGTAGGTAAGGACAAAAAAACATAGTATTTTGTAAGCGGGTTTAGCTAATAATCTAGGATACAAGGGAGTTTATGAGTGTAAAACTCCCCTCCTCATCTAATGTTTATTTCTAACCAAATACTTAGTAAGGGTGAAAGATTAGCCATGAAAAATGTAACTGGTACTGCTTTTATCGTTGCGGAATTTAGAGCAGAAGAGAATGAAGAGGCCATTCCTCTCTATACTGATAATGTAGTCAAAATCTGGCTGAATGAGGAAACAAAAGAAATAGCTGCCCAAATATCTCAAAACTCTCCGGCAGCCAAAGAAATGGTTAAGTTGCGGACTAAATATTTTGATGATGTTTTGTCTAATCAAATTTTAGGAGGGTGCAAGCAAATAGTTATTTTAGGTTCGGGTTTGGATACTCGTGCTGCCCGAATTAATGGAGAAGGAGTGATTTATTTTGAAATAGACGACCCTGCGACACTGCAATTAAAAGCAGAAACTCTCAAAGCTCACAAAGTTACTGCTAATGTTCGCTACCGTCCCGGCGATTACGTAAAAGACGGTTTAATCTCCTTGCTGAAACAGAGTGAATTTGATTTCACTCGACCGACATATTTTTTGTGGGAAGGCAACACTACCTTGCTTGACAAAAAAGATGTAATATTTGTGTTAGAACAAATTCGCGACAATGTTGATAATTTTCGAGTGTCCTTTGATTATATGTCGGAAAAGGTAATTTTGAGAACTACGGGCTACCAAGATATCAATGATTACATAGATCAATACGAAAGTATGTATGCACCGTGGATTACTGGGTTTGACAAAATTGCCACTTTGGCTGACGAGCTCAATCTCAAAGTTATTGAAGACTTTTCGACTGCCGATTTGCACGCACAATATCGCCCTCGCCGTTCTCTAGAATCTAATCTGTTTAAGTTCTATTTTGTTTGTACGTTAGAGAATATGTCCTAAAAACTCCCAATCTCAAATTGATTCGCGTGCATGAAAGCTTGTGACGAGGACGCTCGCACGGGTGCATCTCACTTTGGCGAATATGTCGCAAAAGGGTTAAAATGGAAAAGCTAGTAAAATTGCCAAAAAATATGA
>NZ_JAUBPU010000121.1:0-3752 GCF_036700885.1 Microcoleus sp. S13_B4 | reverse complement strand
GTATCTGCGGATGAGGCATCAGTTTACTTGGGCTACGCGGCGAAGTCTGGCGGTATCCTGTTTGTGGGAAAAACAACGCAATTCCAATTCAGACCGGACAAGCCTTGGAAATCAGAAAGCTGCAAAAAAGCGCCCAAATATCGCACACCAGTGGGAGAATACGACGCATTCTTGCCCCAGCATCCCACCGACAAAAACTACTGGGAGCCAGAAAATCTCAAGCAGCACTGCTACCGCATCAACGACCATCCGTGCATTGTCCTCACTGAAGGCCCGTTCAAAGGAATCGCCGGGTGCGCTAACGACATCCCAACTATTGCACTGCTGGGCGTTTCAATGGGTCTAACCTCTAAAAAAGGAGACATTCAAGGCAAGCGCTACTTGGTCGAAACTTTAGAAAAGTACGCCCGTGCCGGCTTCGGGTTTATCTTTGGCTTCGATGCCGACGCCGCCACCAACCCAAACGTCACCTGGGAACAGCGGAAACTCGGTCTTGTGTTGCTCAAGTTCGACGTTCCGGTCTACAGTGCAACTGGAGGTTGGGATGCGGGCACCGAAGGCGAAACCAAAGGCATGGACGATTTCATTCAACGAAAGAGCATTGAAGCTTTTAGAAAAGTGCTGGCCGCGTCCGTTACTTTTAAGGACTGGGAATCAAAAACCTTTGGAGGCGACGGTGGCAGCGGTGGAACTAGAGACAGATACCTCGTCCCCAAGTCCACAACGTTTGAGGTACACTGCCTCAAGAATTTATTCGGAGATGATTGGATAGTCATCAATGATGCTTTCTACCAATGGAACGGGCGCTATTGGCAGTTCCAAGATGAAGCGGACGTAAACAAACTCATCGGCGACTTTACCGAGAATTGCTACGAAACAGCAGAAGTCGGCAAAAAGTTTAAGTTCGGCACCAACAAATTCTTAGATTCGGCTTTTAAATATTGCCGGAAGGTGCTGCACCAGAAGGTTGACACTTCTCGGAACCACCTCAAATCATTCTCCAACGGCACTGTAGATTTGAGGACTGGCGAACTGTTCCCACACGACAAGGAACATTACCTGCTTTCCTGTTCGCCATGCGATTATGTTCCGGGGTCAGAATGTCCGCAGGAATTTAAGAAATTCATACTTTCTGCCTACGGTGCCGAACAGGTAGAGGTCATCAGAGCCTTGACTTCGATGTACTTAGACCCAACCGCACCTTACGGGAAGTTTGCTTACTTGATTGGGGATAGCGGTAGCGGGAAAGGCGTGATGCTCAGGACTTGGGCAAACTTACTTGGCGAAGAAAACAGCGTCAGTTCCAATAGCTTGACCGAACTGACAAAACCTGAAGGCCGGCATCAGCTATTAACTGGTAAATCCTTGTTTTACATCCCCGACGCTGGCGGATTTCTGAGCGGACTCAAAGCTTTTTACGAGTTGGTGGACAACGGCGGCATTTCGGGACGGGCGCTATTTTCGGCATCGGCTTACCAAAAAAAATGGAACGTGCGATTTGCGATCGCCTCCGTCGAACACATCCAAACGGAGAACAGTGGCGATGGTTGGGACAGGCGCTGCATTCCGTTGCAAACCCGCGCCCGAACGGCAAGCATCGAAGATCCGGAGCTAGGCCGCAAACTATCGGCAGAGCTGGGTGAGATCGCTGGTTGGGCGCTATCAATGGACAAGACAGAACGCAATCGCATTTTGCTCGTACCATCAACCAACCCGTCAATTGTCGCGCTCAAACAAGACGGCGCAATTCTAGGGGATAGCGTTCGCTCTTTTGTAGATCGCTGTTTGAGATCGGGTGGCGATAGTTACGTCGGTAGTGATCTGCACAGTTGGTACGCGGCATATTGCAAAGCCCACAATCTCTCGCCAAGCGGTTACAACAAATTCGTTCACCACTTGCAGCGAGTATTGTCAAATCACTGGCGAGCTTCCGAGGTTGTGCGAGAAGGCGACAAAATCAAGCGCATTCCGGCTCAGTGGCGGGGACTTCAGATTTTACCGTGCTTTGTTGATGTAGCAGTCGCGGAGGATGAAAATGGCAGCAACCGCCCCCATATCCCGAACTGGGCTTGCATCAAAACTATTTGTGCTGATGGCGGATTGCAAGAATTAACTCAAACCCGCACGGTTACAGGCACTTCAGCGATTGCAGAAATTCCAGCACATTCTCAAATAGCTCAAACCGTTGTGGTTACAGACGTTACAAGCAATTCTGAAATTGTTACAACATCTAAAAACCCTACAACCCGCATGGTTACAGACGTTACAGCGTTACAGGATGAAAGTAGCCAACATGAAAAGACCTCATCATACGAGATCACAGATGATCTTAATAACACGGCTGAAGGTGAATCCTTAACTGATGTAACTCCTGTAACCACAACTGTTACACCCACTTTTGAGTCCTCAGCAAAATCCTGTAACAGCTCAAAAACTTGTAACAACCCTCAGCTATCCGAGCCAGGGACGATCGCCCCTCTGGAATCCAAACCAATAGAGCCAACCGAACCAACAGAGCCGCCGAGCGTCCCGATGGTGAATTGGAATGTCGGCGAGCAAGTAAAAGTTTCGACCCAGTATCCCGGAGCTCAAGAATATATAGACGAGCGGGCCACCGTAGTTAAGGTGTGGAGCGATGGGCTATGCCGGATTGAGCTTGACCGCGAGATTTCAGTCATTGGAGGTAAACCTAAAAAACAATTCAACCTTAACGGGCGTTACTTGGTTTCAGAGTTCGCGAGCGACTCAAATCTCAACGAAGAGGAACTAGAACTCGTTAACCTGATGCGGTTCGCGGTTACACAATCAGACCCCCTAGTTACCGATGCCGTGAAAAAATGTCTCACGGAAACTTGCGACAAAGGTTTCGCTAACCGAAAAAAAGTTTGGGGAGCGTTGACGGCGAGTGAGCGAACTGTATTTAAAGCGCTACTAGCTGAGTTAGAAGCTCAGCCTCAGCCGAAACAGTTACCTCACACCCCCGCCCCGGTCGAGTCCGAGGCAAAAACTCTATCTGCCCCAATCGAACTCTCGAAGCGGGAGTGGGAACAGCCGACAACAGAAGCAGTGACCCAAGGAGTGACCCAAGGAGAGCCAATACTGAGGCCGGCGCTAGAACAGTCATCTGTGCCGATTGCCCCGTCGGAGTCAGAGCCAGAACAGGAGTTGCCAATCTTCACAGCAGATACTGAAGCGCATCAGCTTGATTTGCTGCCAGATTTCAAGCCGCTTTCAGACTCCGACAGGAGATTTTCGCCCGAATCTGAAGATTGGGCTTAATCCAAGAACACACTGCGAGCCTTGTCCAGTCTAGGCTTTCGTCTCTCTATATCGATCTTGGCTCTTAGTCAGCTTCACTCCAAGTAAGTGAGTTATTCCCATGAAAACATTTGTCGAATTCCAGCAGACTTATCTGTTCGCGACTCGCACCGTCGAGAGAAGCCGCCATCAATCGCATCATGAACAACCGCGAACATCAAATATCGCAGGCGAAACTCGCAATCGCCACCGCAAACCGAAAACTTGAAAATTTAGAATCTTCGCGGATAGTGTTCCAAAGAAGAGCTGAGTACGAACAGGAACCGCCCGATGTGGGGGAGTTGCGGGAGGAATTGACCGCCTAAATCAGCGACTGGTGGCCGCCTATCAACTTCCTGAAATTACACCCTCTCAACGCGAGAAACGGCAAGCGAGCGAGCAAGTCAAAGAATTCGTTGAAGGCGTGATTCTGAGTCTCAGTACCGAATCAATAA
>NZ_JAUBPU010000070.1:0-28060 GCF_036700885.1 Microcoleus sp. S13_B4 | reverse complement strand
AATTAATAATTAAGTGGGGTCGTAAAATCAAAAATAAGGGCAATGCTTGTATCACAGTTTAAATGTGCAACAGCTTACGCTAATTTAGAGCGTCTTACGTTTAATTAGAACCAGCTACTTCTGTGTTGCTTACAGTTGCACCCAAAGCGCGCCCAAGTTTAATTGCAAACCCACTAAAATTAATTACTGCGACGAATCTTCCCTCGCAGCATCTTCAACCACAGGATGAATTAAAGCCGATCGAAAACCTTGCCGAATTTCCGAAGTCAAATACCTGCGCTGCAAAACCTGCCATTTTTGCCAAGCTGCATAGCGATTTTCTGCCAACAAACCAGCCAATTTCGGCAACTCTTTTTTCAGATCGCGATCGACAAAATCTGTGAGAAACTCCCCTAAAACTTCACAGTCTTGAATATCGCCCAAACATTCCTGAACAGCCTTCACATCTTCGACATAAACTTCGTAAGTCTCGCTGTAAAAATCGCCAAACAGATTCATCAAATAGCGAACCCGCTTAGCTTGCTTCCGCAAATCGTGCAGAATACTTCCCTCCGCTGCTAACTTCTCTTCGACAGCCTCAGCATTCAAATCATTAGCAACTTTAACTTTGCCATCCTCATATTCCGTGCCCAACAGCCAAGCCGGATGGAGGAAAAACTCACTGACTTGAGGTAACAGTAAATCCGGCAAAACCTCAGCAATGGGCAAATGTTCGATCGCCCGATACTGCGGTTTTTCCAGCCAATCCTCGATCGACTGCTTCAGCGATTCGTAGGTTTTGTGCTCTAAAATCGCCCTCACCCCTTTCAAAGCCCGGTGGCGCTGTTTGAGCAAATTCAACAAAGCTTTATCTAAAACTTTCTGTTCCTCAGTCGGCAAATTCGGGTAATAGCGGTTTTGGAGACTTTCGAGCATCACATCCAAATCCCTGAGCGTTCCCAGAATCCGCCCCACCTTACCAATTTTGCTTTCCGAAGCCTCTTTTGGCAAGTCTAAAACCGGAGCAAAACCAGTCACAGCCGATCGCAAACGTCTCAATCCCACGCGCATTTGATGAAGTTCTTCCGCGTCTTTGTCTTTAAGAACTTCAGCCTCGTGCGTTACACTTTTGCGAAAATATTTCTCAATCGCCTCAGATGCAGCGTCTCCGAGAGTTTTAACTGGAGTTTTAACTTTTGCTAGTGTTTTTACGTTCATGGCAGGTGTAGAGTCCAGATCCCTGATTAACTTTAATTTGGATTTCAAGGCTTTGCTAGTAAAGGGTTTACATCCTAGCACACAAACCCAATTTATGAACCGCTTCCCTACATAAACCTTAATATAAGATGCTTGACAATTTATACAAAGTCAGCCTTTAGCAATCTTCAATCTTCAATCTAAAATATAAAATCTAAAATCTAAAATAAAATTACCCTCCCTCACCCTTGAGCTCATAAAAATCAGATTTCTGGCGCGCTTTCCCCAACTGGTTAAGATCGCTGCAAACCGATATTTATTCGCCAAAGGGTGAGAGAGGGTGCGTGAGGGAGGACAAGTTTTAAATTAAATCAAGCCCGCCCAGCTTGCTTGACTTCAATGAAGCAGTTTAGCCTTTCCAGTCTTTCTCAGATTGTTGGAGCACGTAGGTTGCTACATCCTCAATTTGTTCGGGCTTCAACTTGGCGCCGAAAGCAGGCATAGCATTTTTGCCCTTAGTTACCTGAGTGGTAATAGCTTCGAGAGAATTCATACCGTACTTCTCAAGAGCTTCCTTTTTCAAGGTTTTCATAGCCATAACCACGTTGCCGCCACCGATGTGACAAGCAGCACAATTGGCGCTAAAGATTTTAGCTCCGTTAGCGGCATCTCCTGCCAAAGCAGGGCGGCCAAAGCCGACGGTAAAAATTGCGAACGCTAACAGGGCGATCGATAAGAGTCTTTTCAACGCAGTTCTCCTCTAATGGACACGCAAAGGGTGATTCTTTAGATATTTTACCTGTTAAAACAGGCGCGATCGCACACTCGTATCGCCTTCTTCCGAGTAATTTACCACTTTTTGGTAGTGGCAATTCAACTCTCAAAATTCTCCACGCCCCAGCCCGGAGCTTTCTGAGCCGCTCGGATCACAAAAGCCGCTAAATTTTCAATCTCAGCCTGTGGCATCCAGCTTTCCGGCACCTGGCGGCACCAAAAAGTCTCCTCAGTACCGTCATAAGTCATCGGTTCTCTCAGATACGCCACCAGACTATTGATGTTGTTGCGGGGAGGCGTTGCCCCTTTAAGGTCAGCCAAAGACAGAGATATCGTCGGATCGGGCAAATTAGCTCCTCCGACGTGACAATTGAGGCAACTTTGCTCGAACAATACCTTGCCTGCAGACAAATCCTGAGCCGAAAACAAGCGAGTATGTCCCTCAGAGTCCAACTCCAGAGCCACAGGTTCGCTGGCTTGTAAATACCTATTCACGTAAGAATCGGCAGCAGCCAAAACAGGTTGAGGAGCCAACAGCACGAGTGGCAAAATAATTAACATCCCCAACAGAAAGCAGACAAAAGCACCACGACGCAGCATGACGGACTCCAACCTTTTGCGATAATCAATGAGCAGGAGGTAAATTTTAGATTTCAGATTTTAGAGCGAAAAACGACCAGCCAGCAATTCTTGCCGAACTTCAGCCCTCTCCCAATCCAAAATCCAAAATCTAAAATCTAAAATCTAAAATCGATTAGCGAGCGCCTTTGCCACCAGCCCACTGCTTAGAGACAATTTTTGGCTGCAACAGAATGTGACCGGCAATCGCGTACAAATCGTCATCCGAGAGATTTCTCATCTCAGCGAAAATATCCGCACTCTTCATGCTCGGATGCAGTTCCGAAATTTCCTCAAACCCGTCATAAGTGGTGGGATTTTTCATAAAGTCCACCAGCGACTCAATATTATTCCGGGGCGGGCTCGCCAAAGCCAGAGTTTCCGGGCTCAAATTCACGTTCGGGTCAGTTTTCGTCATGCCCGCAGCGTGACATTGAGCGCAAGCCGAATTGAACAGGCGTTTGCCTTGCTGAACTTGTTTGAGGCTCAGCACTACCGGAGCACCCTTGTCATTCAAAGTCACAGTGCGAAGTTCAGGACTCAGTTCGACAGCCATCGCACTGCTGACAAATAACTGAAAGCTCAAGAATACAGCGGTCAGAGCAATGAAATATCTTTTAAGCATGGTTCTCCTTAAAAAAATCCGGCAAATTATTGAACGCTAAGAGATCGTACCTGGCAAACAGATGTGTGTTCAAAATTCCCTGATTCTGCAACAACTGGCGAAAGTTTGTGCAGCTATACCTTTAAAGGTAGAGGAATTTGGCGAGCTAATCTGCAAGAAGTTTTGAGTCGCGCCTTTTTTCGAGAGTGGACATAATTGCCTTAACATCCTCCAAAGCCAAACGGGTTTGAGGGTGCTTGTAGGCAATTTCCAACTCATCGCACAAGCGGATCACGTCTTCAACAGGGACGTTAAAGTCCTCTGCTATTTCTGCGATGGACAGGTCTGCAAAACCCATAAATTTTTAGGTCGCTGACAGGTCAAAATTGAGTTGACGGCTATTAACTGAAAGCCGGACAATTTTAGAAAGCGCTGTTAGCTTGTTCTGTTAGTTTGTTCTGAGATTTTGTTTGATCTATCGCAAGCTAACTAACCGCTAACTGCTACTAGGCATTTTTGCCCAGCCAAACTCCAGGGCCAATCAACTTCCGATCAATATCATCCCACTGCTGCGTCGTTTTTACTATTTTTGGTAGAACCCGGGCTTTTCGCAATTCCTCAGAAATTTCCCTCTGTGCCCCGGACTCACCAACAGACAATCATCCGGCGCTGCAGCTTAGGGAGAAAGTTTGAAAGCGTGAGTCTGCGGGGGCAAAGCGTGGTTATCGCTGGCTTCGAGGGCGGGGAATTCCGAGTCTGCCAAGAAAGGCTGGGGCTGGTGGAGGCTGATGAGCTGAGCGAGAGTTTTCTTTAATTGAGTCCGGGGTACGATCAAGTCTACAAAACCGTGGGCGAAGGAGTATTCGGAAGTTTGATAATTTTCCGGCAGCTTTTCCCGCAGAGTTTGCTCGATTACCCGGCCGCCCGTAAAGGCCACAGTAGCTTTTGGCTCTGCAATTATAATGTCTCCCAGCATGGCAAAACTGGCGGTGACGCCGCCGGTGGTCGGGTGGGTCAAAATCGGGATGTAAAGCAGTCTCGCTTCCCGATGGCGTTCCAGAGCCCCGGAAATTTTAGCCATTTGCATCAAGCTGAGCATTCCTTCTTGCATTCTCGCACCACCGGAAGCGCAGACAATGATTACGGACAAGCGTTCCCGCGTGGCTTGTTCGATGAGGCGAGTCAGCTTTTCTCCGACTACTGATCCCATGCTGCCGCCGATGAACTGAAATTCCATGACTCCGAGGGCGACGGGCAAATTTTCGAGTTTGCCGATGCCTGTTTCTACGGCGTCTAGGTGGCCTGTTTTTTCTTGAAATTCTCGAAGTCGATCGCTATATTTTTTTCGATCGCGAAATTTCAGGGGATCGGTGGCGTGCAGTCCTTCGTTAATGGGTACCCAGGTATTGGGATCGATCAACTGCTCGATGCGATCGTCACTGTAAACTCTGATATGATGCCCGCATTCCAAGCAAACCATTTGATTTGCTCGCAGGTCTTTGGTATAACTGAGGGCACCGCAAGCTTCGCATTTATTCCAAAGTCCGTCCGCAATTTCTCGTTCCGGCCGTTCTTGGGAGTTCGGTACTGATTTTCGTCGATTTGCAAACCAATCAAATAGAGACATTAAAACTTGCTAATTGTTAACTGTTAACTGTTGACTGTTGACTGTTGACTGTTGGCTGTTGTTATTTGTGAGTTGTTAGCTGCTACCAATAACTAATAACTAATAACTAATAACCAATAACCCATAACAACTGACAATAAACAACAGACTTGACTACTGACTATTGTCCTCTTCAATGGGACTGATGAGGAGCGATGCAGTTCGCTGGTGTTCTGGAAGAACTTGCAGGGCTGTAGCACTTCCAGCCCCCAAATAAGATGCTATTCCCAAGTCTACAATCCGAGCCGGGATTTGATGAGCAGCCAGGAGCTGCTGCATTAATTCCGCTTCCCAACGAAAGCTAGTAGTTGTAAGTGTAATCCAAGACACGGAACAATTTTACCAATTTTTGAGACAATATTATGTTCGATCGCGCCTGACTAACTGCCGCTCAGAAACTAAAATTCGGGAAAAACAACTGCAAGTAAGTAGATAAGATGGCTTCGCCCCACAGAGCAGTAATTGCTGCACCGAGAGCCAGAAACGGACCGAAAGGCATGGGTTGACGCCGATCGAGCAAACCGAGGGCGATCGCCCCGCCACCGGCAAAAGCCCCGGCTAAACAGGCGATGAATCCCGCTAGCAGCAAGTATTTCCACCCCAGCCAAGCTCCCATCAAGGCGGCTAATTTGGTATCTCCGGCGCCCATAGCATTCTGCCCCAGTCCGATCGTCCCGGCGAGTCCGATCGCGTCAAACAGCCACAACCCGACAACTGCTCCCGCGATCCCATCGAGTACCAGATAGTGTATCGAGTCGATCGGACTAAAAGTCGGCCACCAACCTTTCGCCACCTGGAAAACCAATCCGACCACCAAACCCGATCGAGTTAAAGAATTAGGCAAAGTCATTGTATCGCAATCAATCAAAGACAAAGCCAACAGCCAGCTAAACAAAGCCCAAAAACCAAGAGTTTGCACTGTTACGCCAAAACGCCAGAAGATTAACAAAAACAGCAAACCCGTAGCTGCTTCCACCAGCGGATAGCGGGCCGAAATCCGACTGCGGCAGTGATTGCAGCGTCCCCGCAGCCACAGCCACCCGAAAACGGGTATATTTTCGTAAGTTCTAAGTTGATTTAAACACTTGGGACAGCGAGAAGGAGGGTGGATCACCGACAAACCCGCAGGCAACCGATAGACTACCACATTTAGAAAACTGCCAATAGCCGATCCGAGAATAAATATGATCGCCGTGACAAGGCAATTAAAGATTATTTCCATTAAGTTGTCTGTTGACGATTCATTGTTGACTGTGGTTATGTGTCACTTGTTAGTTTTTAGATCGTGTCCGGTCAGTTACCCCTCATAAAAGGTGTTAATAGTCAAGAATGCAAGTTTTCATAAAATCCTGAAAACTTAGGTATGCACTAGAAACCTATTTTATTGCGATCGTAGGAGCGGACATAATATTAGTTACCAATGATTAATGACCAATTACCAATTAATACATTTGAGATTCTATTTCGTCAAAAGTAACAAAACGCTCACCTGGCAACAAAATCGGCTGCGAAGCAAAAATTAGCTGGCCTCGATCGCTTCCTTGACTGACAACTACACCGGCCGGACGCTGCATCTGCTCGGAATGCACTTTTAGATACATACCATAGGCCGATCGGGCAGCTCGGATCAAATCGGGAGCTAGCAAGCTGTGACTTTTGGAAGTTTCTATCGGGGGTTCAGGGTTTGGCTGGTATGGGGTCACTGGAAACTTATCATAATGGTATAGGTCGAGCTATTGGTATTGCCTCTCGATCGATAGAACTTACCCTATTTTTTAAGAATAAACTTAGGTGGAAATTATTAATAGATTAACCTACAATCCTCCCTTGGCTGGGATCGAACTGCGGCTGCGATCGCTCCTTTCGGCTGAGCTGTACGCCGCTGCGTGGGTAGATCCTTCCCCCGCAACGCTAATGGGGGTTTTCGATCACCTGCGAACTCTGCGCTACATCCTGCACGACTACGTGCCCCGGCCCGTGTCCGAATCTCCGCCAAACCCAGGGGAGGTGCGCTACCAGTGGCAAACAGGCACCTTGCTGTTCACGGATTTGGCAGGGTTTACCTCGCTGTTGGAAGCGAATGCAACCCAGGGGCGCAAGGGAGCTGAAAGCCTTCTGGGCGTGATTAACGACTATTTTGCCTCGATGATTGAAATTGTCAGCAAATCGGGCGGGGATTTGCTGGAGTTTACCGGAGATGCGATGCTGGTGCAGTTTCTGTCAGGGGTTTACCAAGAGGATACAGCGAGGGCGGTGCGGGCGGGTTTGCGGATGCAGCGGGCGATGGCTGAATTTGCCAATATTGAAACGGCCCGGGGTATTTTGTCTTTGAGGATGCGGGTGGGCATCCACTGTGGTCGCTATATTAGTGCTGACATCGGTACGCCGCTGCGAATGGCTCACGTACTGCTGGGGCATTCAGTCCAGCAAGCCAAGCAAGCTGAGGGTTCGGGGACTGTGGGGCGAGTATGTTTGACTGAAGCTGCTAGAGAGTCTTTGGGAGAGCAATTTCGTTTTGAACCCGGGACACCGGGTTATTTTTTGGTGGCGGACGATTTAACGGACGATCGACTCGGAGAGTATGATATCACTTTGACTGGGCGGCGGATGCCGAGTTCGGTATTGCTCGATCGCAGCGTTTCGGGCTTGGTAAGCGAAATCGGGGAATCTGTGAAGCGGCTTGAACCCCTTGCTAGTTATATTCCCAAAGCTATCCTGAGACTGCTGGTTGAAAATGCTGATCAGCGAAAAATTCCGCCGGATTTTCCTGAACCGACGGTCATGTTTGTCAACTTGATTGGTTTACCGGAGTCTGTGGACAAAGCTTCGCTGGAGGAAGAAGCCAATTTGGTAGTGGGTTTTTCTCGGGTGTTTGCGTCGATCGATGCTGTAGTCTCAGCTAAAGGCGGCGTGTTGCAAAAAGTAACGGCACACTTGGACGGTTCGGATATGCTGATTTATTTTGGCGTGCCCGACGCTCACACGGATGACGCCAGCCGCGCGGCTAGTGCGGCAATTGCGATCCGAGATATCATTGCACGTTTGCCTCTGGTAATTATCGCGGGTGAAGAAGTAAAAGTAAGCTGTCAAATTGGGCTTTCCCGGGGGCCGGTGTTTGCTGCTGAGGTTGGGGAACCGCGAGGGCGCAGGGAGTTTAATATCCTCGGCGATACGGTGAATACGGCGGCTCGGTTGATGAGCAAGGCGGGGGAAAACCAAATTTTGATTGGTGAAAGGGTGTTTGAGTCGATCGGGCCGCACTTCATTTGCGAGGCTTTGGGATCTGTTGCTCTGAAGGGGAAATCTGCTCAAACTCCGATTTTTGCTTTGCAAGGTGCAAAAGGGGAGAAGGGAAAAGGGGGCGTTTAAATAACTTTGCTGGGCAATAATCGCATACTACTGGTCAATTGAGAGCATGACCAACCATTACCGCATAATAATGCGCGATCGTACCCCAAAATCTTTAAATACGGTAAATCGATAAAATTAGCGTATATTTTCTCTAATACGACCATTTTTAATAATTCTTATAAAAATAAAATTACTTGCGCTCTGCTTAATTATTAACTCCGGTAAATTTATCGATATACAGTGGTATACTGCCAGTAAAGTTACTCTCAATCCCTTTCTTGTTGGCATTTATGTTGATTAAGCTCGCAGAAACCCACCTCTTAGGCATTTTGAGCTACTGCCGCCAAATTTTCCTTTTTCGGAGAGTTCGCAGTCTTTCCCTGCTATTTGCAACCGGACTCGGCTTGAGTTTGGTAGTGGCAGCTTGTTCTCCTACCGCTACCACACAGAACACAGCCACTGCGAGCACTTCCGCACCTACCAAAAGCGTTACAGTTAGCATCGGCTATCAAAAATCAGCTACCGTTCTCAACGCTCTCAAAACCAAAGGCGGCTTAGAAAAAGCTTTAGCAGCCTCCAAATCTTCTGTAAAATTTGTAGAATTTCCTGCTGGGACTCCTCTATTAGAAGGAATCAACGCAGGCAGTATTGACTTTGGCTACACAGGAGAAGGACCGCCAGTTTTTGCTCAAGCTGCTGGAACCCCATTAGTTTATGTTGCTTACGAAACTTCAAATCCTAAGTCGGAAGGTATCCTAGTTCCCAAGGATTCACCTATAAAAACTGTTGCCGATCTTAAAGGCAAAAAAGTAGCTTTTGCCAAAGGTTCTAACACAAACTACTTCCTAGTTAAAGCCTTAGAAGCGGGTGGACTTCAATATAGCGACATCAACCCAGCTTTCCTCAAACCAGCAGAAGCCCGCGCCGCTTTTGAAGGGGGAAATGTGGATGCTTGGGCAATTTGGGACCCGTACTTAGCCGCAGCCGAAAAATCCGCAGGCGCGAGACTTATAACAGATGCAACAGGAATCGCTGCCAATCGAGGTTATTATCTTGCCCGCAAGGGTTTTGTGGACGAACATCCTGAGATTTTGAAACTCATTTTAGATGAAGTCAAAAAGGTCGATCGATGGGCGGCGGGCAATCCCGTAGAAGTTGCTAAATTTCTGGAGACGCAATTAGGGATAGAAGCCTCCGTGTTAGAAGTGTCTGAAAAGCGACGCAACTATGGCCTTTTTCCCCTCAGCGATGAAGAGATTGCCGGACAGCAGCAAATTGCTGATACCTTCCAAAAACTGCAACTTATTCCTAAGCCCGTCCAAATTAAAGAAATCGTTTTGAAAGATGGTAAGTAGCGTCATTAGCCAGGAGAAATTAACGTGAATACTCAATGGATAAAAACTGATGTGCTTGTAATTGGTGGCGGTACGGCTGGCACCATGGCTGGTATCAAAGCTAAACAGGCAAATCCTGACAGCGAAGTGCTGATTTTAGAAAAGGCAAATATTCGCAGAAGTGGTGCGATCGCAATGGGAATGGACGGTGTAAACACTGCCGTCATTCCCGGCCATTCTACACCAGAACAGTACGTTCGCGAAATTACCCTTGCTAATGACGGCATCCTCAACCAAAAAGCCGTTTATCAAACTGGAAAATTAGGCTATGAAGTCATCCAAGAGTTAGAAAGTTGGGGAGTAAAATTTCAGAAAGATGCCCAAGGTAACTACGACTTAAAACAAGTTCATCGCGTCGGCAAATATGTTTTGCCAATGCCCGAAGGCAAAGACCTCAAACAAATTTTAACCAGACAGGTAAAACGCCACAAAGTTAAAGTTACCAATCGAGTGATGGCAACCCGCGTTTTAGTGCAAGCAGGACGGGCTACAGGAGCCCTTGGCTTTGACGTGCGAAGTGGAGATTTTGTAGTAATTCAAGCGAAAGCTGTCATTCTTTCTACAGGTGCTTGTGGTCGTTTAGGACTACCCGATTCCGGCTATCTTTATGGCACCTATGAAAATCCGACTAATGCCGGAGATGGCTATTCAATGGCTTACCACGCTGGAGCAGAACTCACTAACATTGAGTGTTTTCAAGTCAACCCGCTAATTAAAGATTATAACGGCCCAGCTTGTGCTTATGTCGCCGGCCCTTTCGGTGCTCATACTGCTAATGCCGAAGGTCATCGCTTCATTAGTTGCGATTATTGGAGCGGTCAAATGATGCTGGAAATCTGGCATGAATTACACTCTGGTAAAGGCCCAATTCAATTAAAAATGACTCATCTCGATGAAGATACTATCGCTGAAATTGAGTCAATTCTTTGGTCAAATGAGCGGCCGAGTCGAGGTCGATTTCACGAGGGGAGAGGGGAAAATTATCGCGATCACGGCGTTGAAATGCACATTTCGGAAATTGGGCTATGCAGCGGCCACAGCGCCTCTGGTGTTTGGGTGAATGAAAAGGCAGAAACCACTGTGCCCGGACTCTACGCAGCGGGAGATATGGCAAGCGTTCCTCATAATTATATGATCGGGGCTTTTGTGTTCGGTAGAATAGCAGGAACTAATGCCATTGACTACATCCAAAGTTTAGATTATGTCGAGCCTGACGGGGATTTTCTGGAAGCAGAAAAAGCGCGGGTTTATGGACCTTTAAAGCTGCCCAATGGAATCCCTCACACGCAAGTAGAATATAAGTTGCGGCGTTTAGTGAATGATTATTTACAACCACCCAAAGTAGGAAACAAAATGGAGATTGGACTGAAAAATTTTGTCCGTTATCAAGAAACTCTACAAGAAATGGGCGCTCGCGATCCTCATGAGTTAATGCGCTGCATGGAGGTTCACTTTATTCGAGACTGTGCGGAGATGGCGGCGAGGGCTTCTTTGTATCGCTGTGAAACTCGTTGGGGGCTTTATCATTATCGGCTAGATTACCCTGATAAAAATAATGAAGAGTGGTTTTGCCATGTTAATTTGAAAAAAGGGGAATCAGGAGAAATGAGCTTGTTTAAGCGTCCAGTTGAACCTTATATTGTGGAGGTTGATTTACATAAAGAGGATTATAATGTTGTAGCGCGTTGAGTTATAGTAAGATTAGGTTATTTGTTCCCGTCATTTGGATCAATAACACTAAGATTACTATACATTCAAGTGGGATGTAAGATATTGTCGAGTTGATTTATTTGTAGATAGAGAAGATATTGTAGAGTGCGTCAGTTCTAAATAATTTGTGAGTTCTACAAAACTTTGGATCTAACGCACCAGGCTCCTATAATAAGTTGTTTAAATGCTAGACAGCTTATTGTAGAGGTGAGTTCTCGTCACTATCTTTGATTTCTCACTATCATATCCATAAACTCACTCCATCCCACTTGACAATCGGATAACTCTATTCACCATTAACCATCGCACCTAACTATGGCTTTAATTACACAACGAGTTGATGTTCCAGTCACCGTAGATGAGTCTAAGTGTTTGGAGAAGTGCCAGGTCTGCATTGATGTTTGTCCTTTGGATGTACTGGCCAAAAATCCCGAAACAGGGAAAGCTTACATGAAATACGATGAATGTTGGTTTTGTTTGCCTTGTGAAAAAGAATGTCCAACCAATGCCATAACGGTTAAAATTCCCTTCTTGTTGCGCTAAGTTTTTCGAGTTTGTATAAAGTGTAAAAATTCATGATTACTGAGAATGATAGTGAATTAAATCAATGGCTAGAAATGCTGCGATCGCCCGAACTAAGCGATCGCCTTGTTGCTGTGAAAAATTTACAATATTTGGGTGATGAAGAAGCTACAAATGCCCTACTTCTAGCCCTGTCAGATGAGAGCATTGCCGTTCAAAAAATTGCCATATCTGCCCTTTGGGAAATTGGCAATCCTGTGGCTATTCCTGCTTTTATTGAGTGTCTAGGTTCCGCCGATGCCGATATTCGCCAAGAAGCATTATCTGCATTAAATGAATTAGTTTTACCAACTGACTTACGGCAACTACTAGAGGCACTCCACCGCGACAATGTTAATATCCAACTCAATATCTTAACCTTGTTGCGGAAGATTCACGATGCTCAGTCTTTACCCGATATTTTACCATTCTTTGCATCCGATGTTCCTGAATTGAGAGCAACAGCAGTAACCACTCTCAGCTATCTCAATCAGGTGGAAAAATGTCCCCAAGCTTTGGCCTTAATATCTGATACAGATTTAAATGTTCGCCGTGCTACGGCTTTAAGTTTAGGACATTTAACAGATCCAGAAGTCATCTCAATTTTGTGTCAAGCACTCAAAAGCGATCCTGACTGGCAAGTGCGACGAAATGCAGCTAAATCTTTGGCAATTCATGCCGAATGTGCGGCAATTTTGGCACTGGAAGCAGCGGTAAGTGACGAACATTGGCAAGTTCGCAAATTCGCGCTACAAGCGTTGCAAAAAATTCCCGATGAACGAGTCATGCCTGCTTTGATTAGAGCCTTAGCTGATGAATATTCAGATGTGCGGAAAGAAGCTGCGATCGCCCTTGGCAATCTCAGCAATCCTGCCGCGATGCCTGCGCTGCAACAATCTCTGGACGATCCCGATAAAGAAGTTACTATTTTCTCTCAAAAAGCGATTCAGAAAATTCAAACATTACTGCAAAATTCCCAAAATGGTTGATTCTTCCTCTTTCCCAAAAACCAACTCACATCTACCCTCAGAAAATCCCAATTCTGTGGAAAAATTACGACAGCAAGAAGTTGTCAACTATCTCAAACAAGTCATCGAACCCACACTCAAAAATGATATCATCAGTTTGGGAATGGTGCGAAATTTGCGAATTGTTGAAAATTACATTTATTTGCGCCTTTATATTGGATCGCATCAGCAAGAGTTGCCAAAAATAATTGAATCTGTTTTATCGCCTGTAAGCTGGTGCAAAAAAACTTATATTCAAACTTGCACGATAGCCAACGTGCGAACTACCTTGGCTATTTCTAGCGGCAAAGGTGGGGTGGGAAAATCTACAACGGCTGTGAATTTAGCAACAGCGTTAAAATTACATGGAGCCAAGGTAGGCTTGCTAGATGCTGATGTTTACGGCCCTAATATTCCTCAAATGTTAGGGTTAGGACAAGCCGATGTAGAGACAATTAATACTGCTAAAGGTGAGAAATTTTTACCCCTGGAAGCACAGGGAATTAAAGTGATGTCAGTGGGTTTATTAGCAGAACCCGAACGTCCTTTAGCATGGCGAGGTCCAGTTCTCCACAAAATTATTACGCAGTTTATTCAAGATGTAGAATGGGGCGAATTAGATTATTTACTCATTGATTTACCCCCCGGTACCGGAGATGCTCAAATTACCATTGTGCAAGAAAGTCCTATTTGTGGAGTGATTCTCGTTACTACGCCACAACAAATATCTATTTCCGATGTCCGTCGCAATATTTATATGTTTCGCCAAGTAGGGGTTCCAGTGCTGGGGATTATTGAAAATATGAGTTATTTAATCTGCGATGGGCATGAAGAACCGATACAAATTTTTGGTAGTGGTGGGGGTAAACAGTTAGCAGAAGAACTTCAAGCACCCCTCCTTGCCCAAATTCCTATAGACCCGCGCATCTGTGCGGGAGGTGATACAGGAAAACCCCTAACAATTGCAGATCCGAACTCGGCGGTATCTCAGGTTTTTATGCAGATAGCAGCAGGGCTAGATGCTACTTTTTCTCCGGCGCGTGCAACTGATATATTGCCCGCGAATATTAATCATGTAAGTAACTAGAGAAGTAATACAAACAAAAATCTACAGAATGTGCTTGCATTTTTGAAGCCATCTGTGGAATAATAGGAGCTTGTCAGACTTAACTACGGTATATCTATCGGCTTGTAGTAGTATGCTCATCAATAATGATTAGCTCAGCTTTTGCATGGTTATTACGTATCTTGGTTTTCCGCACTTAAATTCAGGAATAGACAATGTTAACCCCATTGAAAGAAAACCGATTTTCAGGCAGATTGAGACATCTTTGGAGCAAACTCAAACATAGTTCTCTCAAGACCTTTGCTTTACTTTTTGCATTGGGCTTCAGTTTGAGTTTGACAGTCTCAGCCTGTGCTCCTACTCAGCAAACAAATACAACTACAGCCCCAACTTCTGCTGCCACATCGGTGGCTAGTTCTAACTCACAACAGAGCAATGTAATTCGGATTGGCTATCAAAAATATGGAACTCTAAGCATCCTTAAATCACGAGGCAGTTTAGAGAAGCGTTTGGCCTCTCAAAACACTTCTGTACAGTGGCTTCAATTTCCCGCTGGTCCTCAATTACTAGAAGCTTTGAATGCAGGCAGTATTGACTTTGGTCATACAGGAGAAGCACCCCCTATTTTCGCACAAGCCGCTGGCGCACCATTGGTATATGTTGCTAACGAGCCTCCTAATCCTAAAGGCGAAGCTATCTTAGTATCGAAAGATTCTCCCATTCAAGATGTCGCTGGCTTGAAAGGCAAAAAAGTTGTATTTAATAAGGGTTCAAACGTGCACTACCTAGTAGTAGAAGCATTAACAGCAGCCGGATTAAAATATAGCGACATTCAGCCTATTTACTTGCCGCCAGCAGAGGCGCGGGCAGCTTTTGAACAAGGTAGCGTTGATGCTTGGGCGATTTGGGACCCGTTTTTTACAGTAGCGAAACGAGCTACTGATGCTCGCGTTCTTAAGGATGGAGAAGGGCTTGTAGCTAATCGGGAATTCTATCTAGCTGCTAAACCTTTTAACGACCAATATTCTGACCGGACTAAGGCAATTTTAGAGGAACTTCAAAAAATCGATGAATGGGCGGCGACTCAACCAAATGAGGTCGCAAAACTGCTATCTCCCGCTCTTGGTATTGACGTTCCAACTTTAGAGGAAGTCGCACGGAGACGGCCTTACGGCGTGCAGCCCATTACAGCAGAAGTCATCACTTATCAACAAAAAGTTGCTGATACTTTCTTGGATTTGAAGCTGCTTCCCAAACAGGTAAAGATTAGTGAAGTGGCTCAGGTAACTAAACAATAAATAGTGATGGAGACTAAGGCAAATGGAATTATTTTGGTTTATCCCAACTCACGGAGACGGACGGTATTTAGCGAGCGGAATTGGAGGGCGATCTGGCAGTTTGTCCTACTTAAAGCAAATCGCCCAAGCCATTGAGCATTTAGGATTTACGGGCGCTCTACTTCCGACGGGACGCTCTTGCGAAGACGCATGGGTAGTGGCTTCTTCCCTCATGTCTGTAACGGAAAAAATGCGTTTTTTAGTAGCAATCCGTCCGGGATTAATGTCTCCTGGGGTAGGAGCACGGATGGCAGCAACCTTTGACAGATTATCTAACGGGCGCTTGTTGATTAATGTGGTTACGGGCGGCGATCCGGTTGAATTAGCTGGAGATGGAGTGCATCTGAGTCACGACGCACGTTATGAATTGACTGATGAATTCTTGACTGTTTGGAGGGCAATGCTTGAAGGAAGTAACTCGACTAATGTGCGAGAGCAAGAAGTCGATTTTAGCGGTGAATATCTCGAGGTTAAGGGCGGTAAAGTTTTATTTCCACCTGTACAAACTCCTTATCCTCCGTTATGGTTTGGCGGTTCGTCGCCGATCGCACAACAAATTGCAGCAAAACATATTGATGTTTATCTGACTTGGGGAGAACCGCCGCAACAAGTGGCCAAAAAAATTGAAGCTGTGAAAAAATTAGCAGCAGAACAGGGTAGAACTGTGCGGTTTGGGATTCGCCTTCACGTCATTGTACGCGAAACTGAAAGCGAGGCTTGGGAGGATGCAAATCGATTGATTAAATATGTCGATGAAGATGCGATCGCTGCCGCCCAAAAAGCTTATGCCAGAATGGACTCTGAAGGGCAAAAGCGGATGACTCAACTGCACGCAGGCAACCGCGAATCCCTAGAAATTAGCCCGAATTTGTGGGCGGGAATTGGGTTAGTAAGAGGCGGTGCTGGTACTGCTTTAGTCGGAGATCCCGATACCGTTGTAGAGCGAATATTGGAATATTCCGAATTGGGGATTGAAACTTTCATTTTTTCCGGTTATCCCCACTTAGAAGAAGCATATCGAGTGGCTGAATTGCTATTCCCCCGCTTGCCGCTGAAAAACCAACCGACTGTACATCAACCGCAAATGTTTAGTCCTTTTGGCGAAATTGTTGCCAACGATAAGTTTCCCACACAAAAACAAGTTATTCCTACGAGTGCGTCATGAATAAAAAATGGCTCAACAACCCCTATTTTCAGCAGGTAATCCCCTGGATTGTCCCAATGCTGCTGATTGTTAGCTGGCAATTATTGGTGCAGGTGGGTTGGCTTTCCACAAGAGTTTTACCAGCACCAACAGGTGTTTTAAGTGCAGGAATTAGATTGGCAATTACCGGGGAACTGTTTCACCATATCGGAATTAGTGCTTGGCGTGCCGTCGTTGGTTTCATCATCGGCGGAGGAATTGGTTTAACTCTTGGTTTCCTCAATGGTCTTTCTCCAATCGCCGAAAAGCTTCTGGATACTTCTATACAAATGGTTCGTAATGTTCCCCACCTCGCCTTAATTCCTCTAGTGATTTTGTGGTTTGGAATTGGCGATGTAGCTCGGTTATTTTTGGTGGCTTTGGGTGTGTTTTTCCCCCTGTATATCAATACATTTCATGGCATCCGCAGCGTCGATGCCGGGTTGATTGAAATGGGAAAAGTCTATGGTTTGAGTCCGAGATCTCTTTTGTGGCAAGTTATTCTGCCTGGGGCTTTGCCTTCGATTTTGGTAGGCGTGCGATATTCCTTGGGGATTATGTGGCTGACGCTGATTGTCGCAGAAACAATTGCTGCGGATTCTGGTATTGGTTACATGGCAATGAATGCTCGCGAGTTCTTGCAAACTGATGTGGTGGTGTTGAGCATTATCATGTATGCTTTGTTGGGTAAGTTTGCAGATGCGATCGCCAGAAAGTTAGAAGAGAAATGGCTTGCTTGGCATCCCAATTATCAGCCAGCTTAGGTTGAAAAAAGAATCCATAAGAAAGAAAGATGAAAGTGTCCCATTTTTCTTTCTTAGTTCCTCTAGAAATTCCCGCTAATAAGCCAGAAATTCCACCCTTTTTAGTGGTGGTAGTGTCAGATTAATAAGTCCAGTTTTGCTTAGTCTGCAAGCTATAGGTTCCATCTTTCACATTCACCCGCTCAGGAATCAGATCTAAATCTTTAAATATATTTGCCTGGTGCTGTAGGGCCGTGAGCGATTGGTCGTCGATCGGGATAATAGCGCGTTCGGCACTACGTTGCTGTAAAATTTCTACAATGGATGAATCTATTTCATGGTGTTCTGCCAATCGCACAGCAGCTTCTAATTCCTGTTTCTTAGCCCAAGCTCCCGCTTCATTTACCTCTTCTAAAATCACCTTGAGCAAGTCGGGATAGTCGCGTACCAACTCTGGAATCGCGTAGTAATATGTCGGAACTTCTAAAGAGGCTTTGTCACCAAAGATGCTCTCTAAGTCTGCAATTGATCGCCCTGGATAAGCACTTCGGACTTGAGTTGTCGTGTAGGGAACCCAAATCACCCAAGCATCGACCTCACCCGCGCGGAATAGCGGCAGCGCCTGTGGCTGAGTCAGATAAATTGGCTCAATGTCACTAAACTCTAATCCCACTTTTGCCAGTGCTCGCACCAGCACATAATGAGCACTTGAGCCTTTGTCAAAAACAATCTTCTTACCCTTCAGGTCAGCAAGCGTCTGAATCGGCGAATCTTCAGGTACCAGAATCGCTTGACCTTTGGGAGCAGTATATTTTTCTTTAGCTACCCGCACAAACACATGATCTGCTGCTTGCGAGAAGATGCTGGCCGTACCACCGCCGCCGCAGAAATCGATCGTCCCATTGCTTAATGCTTCTATCAGAGCAGAAGCTGATAAGAAGCTTGTCCAAGTAACACTCAGCCCAAATGGTCGCAAACGGCTTTCGAGCCAACCTTTAGCACGCAGGACTTCCAGATTTGTCATACCCTCTGGATAACCGATTTTAAGTTGCTTGAGCCGCCGCGCTTGCTCAGCTAAGGGTGTGTTGCCCGATTGAGCAGAACGTTTAGAAAACCAGCGATCCAAAACTATACAGAAAATGATGCCTCCCACAAACAGTCCCACAGTTTCCAGTACCCGAGTTGTTGAGTCTTTAGGTAGTGTGGTCTGATTTACCTGACTGACTAGAGGGGAGAGTACATTCCCAGAGGCAGAAGTGGCAACAGCATGACTCTCAAAAGCCAGACTCAAGACCAAAATCGTGGCAAGACTGAGGCAAAATCGCACTGCAAACCGATAGGCAAGCGATCTGGGAATAACCGATCTGAGCGATCGTAAGATATTTTGACCTGCGCCTCTAGGCAGAAGGTGAATCAAACGGCTAATCATAATGACTCTTTTGATAAACACAGGTGATGGACGCTGGATCGATTGAAGATGGGGGATCGAGTCAAAGCACCGCTTGATACATAAACTACCAGATTGGCTAGCTCGTTACACCCAAATAGGGGATACCCACATTATCCTACTGACATTGTGGTATTTTTTACAATGGTTGAGCGATCGCCGAAACGAGCGATCGGATAGGTGTTAAGTGAGGAATGGTAATGGATTGGTTAATTGCAACACTTAAGATCGGGCTAGCTGCTGCTGTGGCAACAACGTTTGACGACAATATTTATCTGACTGCCTTCTTCAGTGAGGTTAATCGTACTTTTCGCCCTCAGCACGTTGTGGTTGGTGAGCTTTTAGGGTTCACGGTATTGGTGATACTAAGTTTGGTTGGTTTCTTACTGGGGCTAGTGATTCCGTCCACTTGGACTGGTCTACTGGGGATTCTGCCGATACTGATTGGCTTGAACAATTTGCTCAATCTTAATAAGGATGATTCAGCCGAAGATAAGTCAGCCAATCTGAAAAGAAACTCTAAATTCCGAGGATTTGATTCTAGAAAACCATCGCTCTGGGATGTAATCCGCGATCCGCAGACCTATCGCGTCTCCTCGGTCACGATTGCTAACGGCAGCAACAATCTAGGGATTTATATCCCTTTGTTTGCGAGTAGCTCAATCCAAAATCTGTCCGTAATTATACCCGTTTGCTATCTCATTGTTTCCTGCTGGCTGTTTATGTCCTATACTCTGACCCATCTACCTGGTATTGCTTTGGTACTCAGCCGTTATGCGAGCAAGTTTTTCCCCTTCGTGCTGATGTGGCTGGGTTTCAGAATTCTGATAGACAGTGAATCCTATCGTCTTTTTCTACCTAATACTTGATAGACAAAGGCACTTAAAAAATCTAGGCAACAGTACCATAGATTGCAAGTTTATAGATGACAGAATGTATCAATCATTAGATGTTTTTTACGTATAAAAGCTGGGATTGGGGAGCTGATGGTTGAGTACCCAGTTACCCAGATCGTGAATTTTATAGTCCACAGAATCATGTAGCGTAAACGTTCTCAGATTACGCCAGTAGCGATCGAAACCATATTTACTGGTGGTAGCACGCGCCCCCATTACTTCAAAAATGCGAGTTGTCACATCTAAACCTATTTTTGTGGCAGCAATTTTTGCAGTTGCGATCGCGATCGCGCATTCTCCACGTTCTTCTGTTGTTAAATCTATGCCTTTTTCCCAAGCTACTTGCAGAATGGCGGCGGCTCGATCAGTCAAACTGCTAACGGCTTGCAGATCGACCCACATTTCTCCGTAGTGTTTCAGAATGTAGGGATCTTGCGTCACACTAGGAGCATTGGAAGTCAACCAGGGTCGTCCTTGGGTGCAAGTGTAGTCTTTGGCAGCAGCAAATGCTCCTTCCGCAATACCCAAATAAATATGGGCAAGATTGATTTGCGTCAAACAAGCTCGTAAAGTACGGAAAGGAATATCAGCACGGGTGCGATCGCCAAACACTTCCGAGTCATAAACGCGCACTTGGTCGAAACTAATACTACCGCTATCGGTTTGACGTTGCCCCATATTATCCCAATCGTCATGAATTTGTATTCCCTCTCTTTGAGTGGGAATTACAATAATCGTGAGTTCGGAGGTATCTTGACGAACCGCAGTGATGGGTAAGATATCAGAATCTTTAGAGCCAGAACAAAAGCTTTTTGTACCGTTCAGTAAAAAGCCTGTACCATCAGGAGTTAAAGTCGCACGGCGATCGAGGGGATTGAGAGCATTGCACCAAAACCAATTGTTTGTCACCGTATCTTTGTAGAACTGCGCTTTGCGTTCCTCCGTGCCAAAAAGATGCGGGATAACAACCCCTAAATGGTGATAGGAATAAACATGGGCTAGAGAACTATCAATCTTTGCCAACTCGCGGGAAATTTGGAGTGCAGTAATCCACGTTTCGCCAATACCGCCATATTCTTTAGGAATAATCAAACTGAGCAAACCGCTAGAGCGAATGCGATCGCGTTCATACTTTGGCGTACCGCCAAGACGATCTCGTTCGATGGCAGTAGCAGCAAATTCTTGAGCAAGTGATTTTGCTATCGCTACATAATCTTGCTTGCTGTCTTGTTGTGTTGTGCTTTTCGAGTCTGCAAGGGATATTTTCATATTGATGATACAAAATCGAGGGAAGTAATCAGGTACAAATGATTTAGGATTCCTAGAGGTTGGTCAGTCCTTAAAACCCAAATAAACAGAAATCGGTACATCTTCAACAAACTGACCTGTAGGTTCTGCACTGAGAATTGCTGCTTTAATTTCCGCCTCAAATACGGAAGTATCGCCATTAAAGTAATCGCGACGGCAGTAAGCGGTGGAGTAGAGATAACCAATAAAATTATCTATGGTCCAGTGTTTTTGAAAGTCAATCTTATGGCGTTTAATCCGAACGAATGGCGATCGATCCAAAACTTCTAAATCAGACTTGTAGAGCAAAGGAACGCTGCTCGATCCCACACGCCGCTCTTCTCCTAGCCACCGTTTGATCGTCGCTAGCACATTTTGTGCCCAAACAGAGTCATTTGACCAAATATCTTTTTCAGTTTGAATAATCGCTATCCCCGTATTAGCGTTACTGGTGCGATCGAGCACATCATAGCTGCGCTGTAGTACCAATTCTTGATCCATCCAATGAAAAGCACGACCAATGGTGACAAGGGAAAATGTACCAATTGCCGGGGAAATATTTTCTGCTAAATCCGTTACCCATGCGATATTTGAAGCATGAGCCAGTTTAGCTTCTTGCTTGGCAACTTCGAGCATTTCTGGATCGGGATCGATACCCAAAACAGATTGAAATCGATCGTGTAAGGCGATCGCTACTAAGCCAATCCCACAGCCGAGATCGAGAAGCTTGCCTTGCCCGTCTAATTGAAATTCGTGTGAGATTAAATCGTAAAGAGCATTTGGGTAGCGCGGTCGATATTGCAGGTAATAAGAAATGGCTCCTTGAAAGAGAGTGGAATCGTAGCTTTGGAATAGTTTAGTAGTCATGATTGAAGTCAACTTTTGCTAAGTTAGGATTGAGTTTGTGAGATATAGCAAGTCTATTTGAGTCATGAAGGTAGAACAACCTGAAACGCTTGTGATGATTGAATTGATTGTTTACAAATCAAATGGTTTTGCTATATCTGCGTTGATAATGATGGGTTTTCGCAACAATTTTATTCATTATAATTATAGAAATTGTTGCATCTTTAATTTATAGAATTTCCCAATTCAACCTCCTTCTTGATTACATATTAATTGCGATCGCAGCCTGGGATTTAAACCTCTAAGGGAACTGTTTGCGTATTGGATAAATCCAAGGTACTCAATAATTTTTCTTTCCAATATTGCAAATCGCGATCGGTACGCCTGCGGGGACGGGGAAGATCGATATCTAGCTCAAGGTGGATGCGTCCAGGGTTGCCACGCATAACGATCGCGCGATCGCTTAAAATCAGTGCTTCTTCAACATCATGGGTGACAAGAATCATGGTCTGGCGATCGGATTGCCAAATTTCTAACAGACGATCCTGTAATTGCATTCTAGTAAAGGAATCGAGAGCACTAAAGGGTTCATCTAGCAATAAAATAGAAGGATTAGTAACAAGGGCACGCGCGATCGCCACCCGTTGAGCCATTCCTCCTGATAGTTGGCGCGGCAGCAAACGAGCAAAATCTTGTAATCCAACCTTAACTAGAGCATCACTTGCCCGTGCCTTGCGTTCATCCTTCGGTAAATGATGCAAACCAAACTGCACATTTTCCCAGACGGTTAACCAAGGCATCAGCCGAGGTTCTTGAAATATTACACCAATTTCTGGATGAGGTTTGTTAATGCGAATATCGTCAATTTGCACCTCTCCATAAGTTGGCAGTTCTAATCCGGCAACTATCCGTAAAAGTGTACTTTTGCCGCAACCACTCGTACCGATTAAACTAACAATCTCGCTGCGATTAACAGTTAAATTAATAGACTCCAATCCTACAAAACCATTTTTAAATCGCTTATGCAGTCCTTCGATGAGTAGCATATATGTTTCCTACTTGGCGCTTTGAATGAATTCTTGAAACTAATGCTTTGAACTAATGGTTGGAAGCGTAAACATCCTGCCAATGGAGTAGCCAATGCGATGCAAGGCCAATAATTGAGTCAGTCACTTTTCCGAAAATCGCAAACAAGAGAATGCTGGCGAGGGTGATGGCGGGTCGTCCAGTCGCTTGCCCGTCGATCAATAAGAAGCCTAAGCCCTGACTGGCTCCCATCAATTCAGCCGCCACGACAAACATCCAGCCCAAACCCAAGCCACTCCGCAAACCGACAATGTAGGCAGGCAATGTCGCGGGCAAGAACACACGACTGATAAGCTGCCAATCATTAAGTCTATAGATTTTGCCAACCTCAACCAATTTGCGATCGACATTGTGAATGCCGCTCATGAGATTTAAGTAAACGGGGAAGAAGACTCCAACGGCGATCAGAGCAATTTTAGAAGGCTCATGAATTCCCATCCAGAGGATGAATAGCGGCACCCATGCGAGGGAAGGAATGTTGCGGAGTGACTGCAAAAGTGGGTCGAGTAAATCGCGAATTAGGCAAGAATAGCCTGTTAATCCTCCTAGAATAGTGGCAAAAAATGTACCAATCAAGAAGCCAACAAAAACCCGATAGAGTGTAATGCTGATGTGCTGCCATAGTTCCCCTGCTGCACCGAGTTTCCAAACTGTTATGACAATATTTGAGGGAGCAGGTAACAAGTTAGGAGGAACAAAGCCAAACCTAGACAGACTTTCCCACAATATTAAGAGAAAGACTGGCAAGAGCAAGCCTTTTGCTCTGCCCAGACGACTGAGAAGTTGCCAAATATTACCTGTTTGTGCGCTTGAGATTGCGATCGCAAGTCTTTGTTCCATAACTTAGTGTTTGGTATCAAGCATAGATAGGTTGGCAGCGGAATTAAAGTTTAAAAATGCAAAATTAAAAATGATTAATTTACTTTTCAATTTTCAATTTTCAATTTTTAACTTTTAATTTTCTGAGATGCGTTGGTGAGTTGGTGTATATCCACAGCAGATGTTTTTTACTTAGGATTTCGCAACCCTTGCCACATACTGCGGATCGATTAAATTGTTAACTACTGTAATGACATCAACGGAATCCTCGATCACGCCGCTTTTTTTCAAGACATCCCCAGCAGCACTAATAACGGCTTTTTGTTCGTCACCAATCGATGAGTTTGATATATCGGTTCGCTCCTCTAATTGTTTAGTTGCTACCGCTTCTGTCAGCTTCGATGCTTTAATTACCACTTGCTTGAGTTCACTAGGATTTGCGATCGCCCATTTCCGTGCCTTCTCATAGGCGGTTAGCACTTGACTAACTTGTTCAGGATATTGTTTGGCAAATGCCTCGCGGACATTCAAAAAGCCTTGACTAATTAGTTTGGGCTCGCGGAAGAAGAGTTTCGAGCCTTTTTCTACTTCTGTCTGTGCCATAAATGGATCGAGACCAGCCCAGGCATCGACATCGCCTTTCTCAAGGGCAGCTTTACCGTCAGCGTGGGGCAAAGGCACGATTTCCACATCTTTGGCAGTCAAACCGACTTGATCCAAGGCACGCAACAAGAAAATAAACGGATCTGTTCCGCGCGTTGCTGCAACTTTCTTGCCTTTTAGATCGGCGACTTTTTGAATGGAAGAATTCGCCGTAGTTACTAATGCTGTCCATTCCGGCTTCGAGTAAACGTAAATAGATTTGATGGGATTGCCATTGGCTTTGGCAATCAGTGCGGAAGCACCAGAAGTCGAGCCAAAGTCAATGCTGCTGCCATTGAGAAACTCTAATGCCTTGTTACTACCTTGACTGAGAACCCATTCGACTTTCATATTGGCTTTGGCTAAGTCTTCTTCTAGCCAGCCTTTCTCTTTGAGTACGAGACTGACAGGATTGTAGTAGGCATAATCTAAACGTACTACCGTAGGAACTGCCGTAGGAGATGAGCCTGGGGATGCTGCTGTAGTGTTAGTTCCAGGAGAGGAAGAATTACAGGCATTGACTAATAGCCCTAGAAACAGCCCAGAAATAAAAAATAGCAGCAACCTACGTCTGGCAATGGCAAACCACTTGCTCATGATTCGTCTCCTCAATTCCTTGCTAAATGTCTCGTTTAATTAGGACTTACGCAGTTTATACTATAAATTGAGCGATTTACCGTAGTATAGCTGAATTTTATCTTACAGCAAGGCACGCTCAAGATCAAGGCTTAAAAGACCAACTAAACTGTTGGTGGTGCTATGGGCAACTCCCTTGACAATATGGCGATCGCGCTCAATCAGCTTGATTAGCAAGGAGTGGTTAGCTGTTTTTAACAGGTGAGTCGCTACTATGAATTAGTGCTGTTCACGATCTCACCCTTATTGCAACTATGAGCCATTTGATTGAATACGAAGATGCAAGTGATGAAGTACGCGCAGTGTATGACGACATTCGCGCGACACGCAAAACCGAGTACATCAACAACTTTTGGAAAGCGATCGCCAACCATCCGCCTACCCTGCAACGTACCTGGCAGAATGTGAAGGAGGTGATGACGGCTCCGGGAGAACTCGATCCCCTGACCCGCGAGTTAATCTACATTGCTGTCAGCGTTACAAATAATTGCCCATACTGCATTTCATCTCATACAGCCGGAGCGCGAGCCAAGGGAATGGATGATGCCATATTTGGGGAACTGATGGCGATCGTGGCAACCGCAAACGCTACCAATCGACTGGCAAATGGCTATCAAATTCCGGTGGATGAACAATTCAAATTATAAAAGGCGTTCAATCTTAACTACTTATAATCCATCTCTATGGCAACTGAATTAACAGTAGATGTTTCTCAGATTCCCGTTATCGATATTAGTTCGCTGGTATCGGATAATCGCCTAGATACTGTTGCCAACCAAATCCGGCAAGCTTGCAGCAGCACAGGTTTTTTTTACATTGTTGAGCATGGTGTAGACAAAGGCTTGCAAAACCGTTTGGAGCAACTGAGCCGTCAGTTTTTTGCTCTAGATTTAGAAACCAAAATGCAAATTCGGATGGCGCTGGGAGGTCGGGCATGGCGCGGCTACTTTCCGGTTGGAGGTGAACTGACGAATGGTAAACCAGATTTGAAAGAAGGAATTTATTTCGGATCTCAATTGAATCAAAACCATCCGGCTGTTCAAGCAGGTGTTCCCATGCACGGAGCAAACCTGTTTCCCGATATTCCTCTTTTTCGCGAAACAATACTAGAATATCTGTCGGTGATGACCCAACTGGGTCACGCAGTAATGGCGGGAATTGCCCTGAGTTTGAACTTAGAAGCATCTTACTTCCGCGATCGCTATACGACCGATCCCCTGATTTTATTTCGCATCTTCAACTATCCACTACAAAGCAATCCGCAAGGCAAATCCTGGGGAGTGGGAGAGCATACCGATTATGGTTTGCTCACGATTCTCAAGCAGGATGATTTAGGTGGGTTGCAAGTGAAGACAAAATCAGGCTGGATTGATGCTCCCCCGATCGCCAATTCATTTGTTTGTAACATTGGCGATATGCTCGATCGCCTCACAGGTGGACTTTATCGCTCTACTCCTCATCGAGTCAAGAATGTGTCAGGACAGGATCGCCTCTCATTTCCATTCTTCTTCGATCCCAATTTCAATGCTGAACTCCACCCGATTGACATCAAGGGAGCGATCGTCGATGACAACAAGAACGAACGTTGGGACAAAGCCAGCGTTCACGAGTTTCGCGGCACTTACGGCGATTATGTCCTCAACAAAGTTGCAAAGGTTTTTCCCCAATTGCGCCAGCAAGTTTTGTAAACAGTCACCCATTGGTGACAAGTTAAGGCTCAAAGCCAGTTGTCAAGGGGATTTTCGGAGGTAGCTCAAAGAAAAAAGGTTCTCCACTGCCGACATTATAACTCTAATGTCAACTGGGGCTTAAATCCCTGCCAGATGAAAGGATAAGAAGCAAGTTCTTATCCTTGGTAGTCAGCGATCGCTTTTTCCCCTATAACTACTGCAACTATTACCAGGGGAAGACACTCATCCACTTGGATAAATGATTTTATTTCAATCGCTGCTGGCTAGGCGATCGCGCTTATTCTAAATTCCCTGCTTTCTTAACAGCTTGTTTCAAGTCTTCAAAGGTAATATTACCCTCTTCATCTCGATACGTCGCTAGCAGTTCCGCGGGGCTAGTACCTGTTTCTGCTAAAATGACTGCATTTAACCCAGGACTTAAAAAAAGCTCATTACTCGATATTTTGCCATCTTGATCGCCATCCAAGGCATTAAAAAGAGATTGAAGCTCTTGCTCAGTTGCCATAATTTTCTATTTGAATTAGTTTTTTCAATTCAATATCCCATAATGTTGAAAAAGATGCAAGGAAAGTTACCTTTTACCCTGGCAGATACAAGCTGTTGCTGTCGTTTGGGCGTGTGCGTGTGGATACCTGGAAGTAGTCGCTACCGATTCATGCCCTAACGTCTGCTGCACCAACTGAATCGGCGCGTCCCTGTCTAGTGAATGCGAAGCGTGGGCGTGACGCAACCAATGGGGCTGACCTTTCCTGTAATCCCAGCGCGGTTCCCCAGCATCGTCTTCACCCCCGCTATTTGGAAGGTAGAAGATATCAGGTGTTTTGCTTTATCCAACATTTACCCACAAGCGGGGATTTTTAATTACCTGGTTTCCAAACTACTTCTTCAACTTTGAGCTGCTTGGGAATTAAGCCGAGTTCAAAAAAAGTATCCGCAATTTCCTGTTGCTCGGCAACCATATCAGCTTGGATCGGTTCAAATCCATAACTCCGCCGTCGAGTTACTACATCTAAGATAGAAGCATCAATTTTCAGAATGGGAGCGAGGATCTTAGTTACTTCTGCGGGATTCGCATCGGCCCAAGTCGCTACTGCTTGAGTTTCTTCTCTAATTGCCTCAATGATTTTGGCATTCGACCCAGCAAATGACTTATTAGCTAAGTAAAAATCTCGGTTAGCTGCTAGTCCTTTACTATCTTTAACAACACGAACATCTTTTGGCGCTTGAGCTGCTGCATAAAACGGGTCCCAAATTACCCAAGCATCTACGTTACCTTGTTGGAAGGCAGCTCTGGCATCGGCTGGTGTCAGGTTGGCAGGCTTAATTTCACTCCATTTTATCCCTGCGGATTTCAATGCTTTTGCTAACAGGTAATTGGCGCTTGAACCTTTTGTAAAAGCTATTTTCTTACCCCGCAAATCTGCAAGGGTTTGAATTGCCGAATTAAGCTGTTGCACATTTAAACTGTGATACAAGCATTGCCCTTATTTTTGATTTTACGACCCCACTTAATTATTAAT
>NZ_JAUBPU010000069.1:0-28989 GCF_036700885.1 Microcoleus sp. S13_B4 | reverse complement strand
AATTAATAATTAAATGGGGTCGCAAAATCAAAAATAAGGGTAATGCTTGTATCACAGTTTAAATGTGCAACAGCTTATTAGTGGCACAGGCATCTTGCCTGTGATTTTCTGCAATTAGTCTATCATTAAAAGAAGCAAATATTTCGAGGTAGGGCTGTGAAACGCATTGTCTTAATTGCAGGGTTTGAATCTTTTAATGCTGATTTGTACCGCAAAGCTGCCGAGTTAGCTGTTTCTGGCTGCCCGGGATTGGAAGTACGGGTTTTTAGCGATCGCGCCCTCGCAGACGAACCCGACGCTGTAGCAGCCGCCCTCTCTAATGCTGATGTGTTTTTTGGGAGTTTGCTGTTTGATTACGATGCGGTAATGTGGCTGCGAGAAAGGGTGCAACATATCTCGATTCGCCTGGTTTTTGAGTCGGCTTTGGAATTGATGAGTCTTACTCAAATTGGCGCTTTTAAAATTGGCGACAAACCGAAGGGAATGCCGAAACCTGTTAAGTTTATTCTGGATAAGTTCAGCAATGGGCGAGAAGAAGATAAGCTGGCTGGTTACATCAGCTTTTTGAAGGTTGGGCCGAAATTATTAAAATATGTGCCGGTGCAAAAAGTGCAAGATTTGCGAAACTGGCTGATTATTTATGGTTACTGGAATGCGGGCGGTGCGGATAATGTTGTCTCGATGTTTTGGATTATTGCCGAAAAGTATTTGGGGCTGAAGGTTGCAGAAATTCCGCCGCCTGTGGAAACTCCCAATATGGGTTTATTGCATCCTGATTATAATGGTTATTTTGAATCGCCTCGGCAATATTTGGATTGGTATCTCGGTAATCAAAGTGCTAGGGGCGGGCAAGATGCCAGTTCCACAAAACAGGCTAGACATCTGGATAGAAAGGGTTATAACGATAACAGCCAAGAGGCCCGTTCCACAAAATTTGAGACTAATTTCTCGGAAAATTATGACCAGGTTTCTAACGGGCAAGATGCCGGTTCCACAAATTTTGCAACCAATGGGTTCCAAAATTCATATCAAGTAAAATCTCCTGTTGTTGGCATCTTGCTTTACCGCAAGCACGTTATCACCAAGCAGCCTTATATTCCTCAATTAATTCGCTATTTTGAAGATGCGGGAATTGTGCCTTTGCCGATTTTTATCAATGGCGTTGAGGGCCATGTGGCGGTGCGGGATTGGATGACGACTGCTGATGAAACTGCGCGGCGAAAACAAGGAAATATTGAAACTCTTTCGCTTTCTAAAGATGCTGTGGAAGTTGATGCGATTGTTTCTACTATTGGCTTTCCTTTGGTTGGCGGGCCTGCTGGTTCGATGGAGGGTGGAAGGCAGGTGGAAGTTGCTAAGCGCATTTTAACTGCTAAAAATGTACCTTATTTTGTGTCCGCACCTCTGCTGATTCAGGATATCCATTCTTGGACTCGTCAGGGGATTGGAGGTTTGCAAAGTGTGGTATTGTATGCTTTGCCTGAGTTGGATGGCGCGATCGATCCTGTTCCCCTGGGCGGTTTGGTGGGTGAGGATATTTATCTGGTGCCCGATCGCGCGAAACGCCTGACAAGTAGAATTAACAATTGGGTGAAATTGCGTCGAACTCCCCCCTCTGAAAGGAAAATTGCGATTATTCTCTACGGGTTTCCTCCTGGTTACGGTGCGGCGGGTACGGCTGCTTTATTAAATGTACCGAAATCCCTGCTAAATTTCCTGCACCAACTTCAAGCAGCAGGTTATACAGTTGGAGAAATTCCGGCTGACGGTGAGGACTTAATTCGCAGGGTGAAAGAAGCCGATGAAGCTACTTGTGACGGGCAAGATGCCCGTACAACAAAAGAGACTGTTAATGTTAAAACTCTGGAGAAATGGCTGGGCTATCTGTCAACAAGTCGTATCGAAAAACAGTGGAAATCTTTAACGGGTACGGGCATTAAGACAGACGGCGACGAGTTCCAAATCGGTGGCATTCACCTGGGGAATGTTTGGATAGGTTTGCAGCCGCCGCTGGGAATTTCGGGCGATCCGATGCGCTTAATGTTCGATCGCGATTTGACGCCTCACCCTCAATATGCTGCTTTTTACAAGTGGCTGCAAAATGATTTGCAAGCTGATGCTGTGGTTCACTTCGGAATGCACGGCACTGTTGAATGGTTGCCCGGTTCTCCTCTGGGAAATACTGGCTATTCTTGGTCGGATATTTTGTTGGGAAGTTTGCCGAATCTTTATATCTATGCCGCCAACAATCCCTCGGAATCGATGTTAGCAAAACGGCGCGGTTACGGTGTTTTGATTTCTCACAACGTGCCGCCCTACGGTCGCGCGGGCTTGTACAAGGAATTGATGGCTTTGCGGGATTTGATTGCGGAATATCGGGAAGATACTGCAAAGAATTATGTGCTGAAAGAGGCTATTTACAAGAAAGTTTTAGATAGCGGTTTGGAGGCTGATTGTCCCTTTGATGAGGGTCGCAAGTTGGGGATTGCTTTTAGTTTTGAGACTGTGGGAATGTTCAGTGCTGATGCTTTTAACCGCTATTTGGTGAAGCTTTACGAGTATTTGCAGGTGGTGGAATGTCGCTTGTTTTCTTCTGGTTTGCACGTTTTCGGGGAACCCCCTAATTCTGAGGAAATGACCTCTTATCTTGAGGCTTATTTTGGGGATAGGTTATCACAGGAACAGGTGAAAACAATTGTTTCGCAAGCAAGCACAGGCAAGATGCCTGTGCCACAAGAGGGGTTTGATGGGGTTTTTGAGGAGGGTTTGTTGGTGCGGGATTTGTTGTGGCAAACGACGGATGAGTTGAGTAATCTTTTGCGGGGTTTGAATGGGGAATATATTCTGCCTGCACCGGGTGGGGATTTGTTGCGGGATGGGGCTGGGGTGTTGCCAACTGGCAGGAATATTCACGCTTTAGACCCTTATCGGATGCCTTCTCCGGCGGCTTATGAAAGGGGGCGCGAAATGGCCAGGAAAATTATTGAGAAGCACGTTGAGGAACATGGGAATTATCCTGAGACTGTGGCGGTGATGTTGTGGGGTTTGGATGCGATTAAAACGCGGGGCGAATCTATTGGAATTCTGCTAGAATTGGTGGGGGCTGAACCTCTAAAAGAAGGTACTGGCCGCATTGTTCGCTATGAATTAAAGCCGTTAGCTGATGTCGGTCATCCCCGGATTGATGTGTTGGGAAATCTTTCGGGTATTTTCCGAGATAGCTTTGTCAATATTATTGAATTGTTGGATGATTTGTTCGTGCGGGCGGCGGATGCTGATGAACCGGAATCGGAGAATTTTATTCGCAAACACGCTTTAATTTTGCAGGCACAAGGTGTGCAGAATTATTCAGCAAGGTTGTTTTCTAATCCGGCTGGGGATTTTGGTTCTTTGGTTAACGATAGGGTTGTTGATGGTAGTTGGGAATCGGGGGATGAGTTAGGGAAAACTTGGGAAAGTCGCAATGTTTTTAGTTACGGGAGGAAGGATAAGGGGGAAGCGAGGCCGGAGGTTTTGACTCAGTTGTTGCAAGGGTGCGATCGCATAATTCAAGAAATTGATTCTGTGGAATACGGTTTGACTGATATTCAAGAGTATTATGCAAATACTGGCGGTTTGAAGAAAGCCGCAGAAAAGCAGCGCGGCAAAAAGGTTAACACGAGTTTTGTAGAAAGTTTTTCCAAGGATACAACTCCGCGCAATTTAGAAGATTTGCTGCGCTTGGAATATCGAACTAAGTTGCTCAATCCTAAGTGGGCTAATGCGATGGCAAATCAAGGTTCTGGCGGCGCTTATGAAATTTCGCAGCGCATGACAGCGTTAATTGGTTGGGGCGGAACGGCTGATTTTACTGATGGTTGGGTTTACGATCAGGCGGCTGATACTTATGCTTTAGATCAGGAGATGGCGCAGAAGTTGCGCGAGGCTAATCCTGAAGCTTTTCGCAATATTGTCGGGAGAATGTTGGAGGCTAACGGGCGGGGTTTTTGGCTGCCGGATGCGGATAAGTTGCAGCAGTTGCGCGAGTTGTACGAGTTAACTGATGAGAAAATTGAAGGGGTGGCAGTGTAGTTGTTTTAGTCTAAATATTTAGGGCGGGCTAGAAGCCCACCCCACAATAGTTTCAAAATATTTCAGGTGGAAACATCGGAATTAATATTACCCACAGCTTTCGAGACGGCAGTGCCGTGTCCCTACAAGAATTAATCGATGTTTTGGGGTACGGAAACGGCATTGCCGTGTCCTCAATCGCCCTGTTGTCGATCGTTATATCCGATCGCGCCATGAATCTTTTTGGGGTACGGAAACGGCATTGCCGTGTCCTCAATCGCCCTGTTGTCGATCGTTATATCTGATGATCGCGCGATGAACTATTTTGGCGTAGGGCAACGGCCCTGCCGTGTCCTCAATAGCCTTGTTGTCGATCGTTATATCCGATCACGCCATGAATCATTTTGAAGTACGGAAACGGCATTGCCGTGTCCTCAATCGCCCTGTTGTCGATCGTTATATTCGATGTCAATTCCTGACGCCACATCTCAGATATAATCAACTACTTCTTACTCGGCGCAATCTTCTCAATAGAAATCAGCGCCTCCATCACCGACTCCACAATCGGCGCCGCCACCGTACCCCCCGAACCGTCCTTCGGCTCATCAATCACCGCCAAAACCACATAGCGAGGCGCCTCCACAGGCATGATCCCCACAAAGCTAGTAATAATCGCCTTGTCAGAATAACCCCCACCAGCCTTAGCTTTTTGAGCCGTACCCGTTTTTCCAGCAATCCGATACCCAGGAATTTGTGCAGCTTTCCCCGTACCACCATCAACCACAGTTTCCATCATTTCTAACACCTGCTTAGTAGTTTCTGGCGAAAAAACTTGCTTCGGAACCGGCCTCGGAAGCTTCCAATAAGCTTCACCTTCCCTATCAAAAAGTCCCCGCACAACGTGAGGAGTCACCAATTTGCCACCGTTAGCCAAAGCGCCGTTAAGCTGCACCAACTGCATCGGAGTAATCGAAAAACCTTGCCCAAAAGCCGTAGTAGCAACTTCCACCGGAGAGTTAATAAATTGCTCTCGATTTTTAAGCTGACTGGTTACTTCAAAAGGCAAATCAGTTCCCGCAGTTTGTCCGAGTCCGAGTTTTTCTAAAGCTTGATAGTAAAGAGAAGGTTTCATACTTCTCATTACGTGCACCATCCCCACATTGCTAGAATGTTTCAAAATATCAGTAACAGTCGAAGGGCCGCGCGCCCCTACGACTTTGTAATCGGAATTTTGGATAGTCCAGCCATCCATGTAAATCCGACCTTCGTCCTTAAACACAGTATTAGGTTTCACCGCACCCGCTTCCATAGCGATCGCCACATTAATCGCTTTAAAAGTCGAACCAGGCTCATAAACATCAGTTACAGCCCAATTTTTATAGCGCGACAAATCGAAATTAAAATATTGATTCGGGTCATAAGAAGGTTCTGCTACAACGGACAGCAATTCCCCGTTACGGGCATCCATTACAATCACCGTGCCCCGCTTGGCATCGTGTTGCTTCATTTTTTCCTTAAGCGCAATTCGGGCGGCCCGCTGCAAGCGGCTGTCGATCGTCAATTGCAATTTCAAGTCATCAAGCTGGACAAATCCCGCCGTCAGCCGATCGGGAACCCAATTCCCATTGCTTGACCTGCTAAACTGAATCGACGGCATCGATCGTTCCAACAAATTCTGCTGGCTGTATTCCACCCCGGCTTGTCCCTTCCGTTCCCCGTCCACATAACCGAGGATATCCGCCGCCAACTCCTGCTGCGGGTAAAAACGCTGCTGCTGCCGCAGCAACTCCAAGCCATCGACCAGACTCTCTTTAATTTGCATCTGAGCGACCCGATCGGCAACCTCTTGAGGCAGAGAGTCCGCAATTGTAATACCGCTTTCAGCAAGATTAAACCTGCGTATCAGTTCAGTTTCCGAGGTAGTGCCCGGACTCCGTTCGATCGCCAGCATCGGAGCCAATTTAGCAGCGATTTCCGCCTTTGAGTGGTTAAACAACTTCGGGTGAGCGTAGAGCGTGTACACCTGTCTGTCGATCGCCAAAACATTCCCCGCGCGGTCAACTATCGGGCGTCTCGGTACAAACGGCTTTGTTTTGAGAGTTTGCTGCTGCTCGGCCTGTTTACGCAGCGCCGGAGCTCGCGTCACCTGCAAATAAAACAAATTCACAGCCAGCCCCAGCCCCCCCAGCATCAACACCGCCCACACCGCCCACAAACGGAACTTGCTGCGCTTTAAACGCTCCACCGGTCGCCCCCAAGATGCAGCCGTCTGTTGTGGCGATCGCCCCAAACTGCCCGAAGATATAGGTTTGGCTGGTTTTTCCCACCCAGTGCGATCGCCCGACTGTTTTGTGCGTTTGAAATTCGGCGATCTGTAGCGGTCAAAACGGGGGTCGTAGCTCATGGCATTAAAAATTCAATAGCAAGTTAGAGCGTTTTAGAACTTATAATTTATAACTTAAATCTTAAAATATAAAATTCACGACTTGGGAATGACCAGTCCCTATCAGGGTTTGGATCAGACCTACAGTTGCATTCTGTTTTTTGAAGTGGTGTTAATTATTTTTAATTTGTAACTTCCCGTTGGAAGCAGAAAATCGATCGCGACTTGCAAAAAAGTCAAAAGGAAATTAAATCCTCGAATTTTCAGGCCCTCGGACACTCAGGCCCTCGGGCGCTCTCCGCTTTGACACAGGTTTAATAGCCCAGGGGTGTTTCCACACCGCCTCCCTTCTTGAGAGCGGGCTCAGAATTTGGTGCCGCAACGGGCGATCGAGTTTCAGGGGCCGGCTGCAAGAAAATCGTGTCCCGAGGATTCTGCCGAGCCAAACCGGTTTCGGGATTTTGGGCTTCTTTAGCAAGTTGGTGTTTCAAGACTTCACTAGAAGCACTCAATTGCTGTTCCCGGAGGCGCAGAGTTTCCAGTTTTTGATACTCCTGACTCCAGCGCTGCTCGCCGTAAACTGTCAAGCCGTAGAGACTCAGAGCGCCGCCCAAAAGCATAAGTGCTGCCACTGAGGAGGCGCGCTGTGCCTGCAGGAGCGATCGCAACCACACTGGCTGCTGCTGGCGATCGGGCAGGACTTTGATCACCGATGCCGACGACTGAGCTTGAGCCTGTTCGTCGGCTGGCGAGTAATTGGGCAATACCGGCCCTGTCTTCGCCCGCCTAGCCCGGGCAATAGAAGTAACTTTGCTTTTGGCTGGGCCAGCAGCGGGCTTGCGAGCCGATCGGGAGCGGGGAGAATCAGGGGATCTGATAGCAGCGGTCATAGAGTTCACCAATACGTAAAGTGGGGTAGCTTCAGCTTGATTGAGGTTAAAAGTTTTTTGTCTCCCAGATCGCCAGTTGTGGCCATCTGCGTTTAGATCGCTTATCCTTGAACAAGGATACCTCACAAGCCAACCAACCCATCCTACCACTGGTCTCTTTGACTTCAGGATTTGCCAAAAAAAAGAAATCTTTGCTGGTTAGCGATAATCTATGTGAAATTTATGAATAAATGCAGTATTGTAATCAACGAGCGAATCGTTGAGCTATTCGTGCCAGCATTGTTTCTCAAGTAAACTATTCCCTTCCTTGCGATGGGTTTTCAATGTTAAGGAGTTTTTATGAACAAGGGATTAATTCGTTTGACTTTGGCAGTGGGCTTGGCAGTAGCCCTCGGCGCCTGCGGAGGTGATAACGGCAGCAGTGGCCCTAGCCCCACTCCGGGCGGCGCTGGCGGCACTGGCGGCGCTGGCACTACTACTACTACTCCTCCTGCTTCTTCTTCGACTCCAAAGGCTACTCCTGGGGCTGGTGGGGCTGGTGGAGCTGGGGCTGGTGGAACTACTTCCCCTTCTCCCTCTCCTAAAAAGCCCTAACTAGGGCTATCCCGGAGTATGTGCCCAACGAGCCTAGCCTGCGGGTGAAAAATGGTTCGCTCCTCGCATTTTTTCATCTCATCGGTCTAGGTCTCAAGTTGGGTGTTAGTGATTGGCTGATGCTTTTACTACTAAAGTTCAGTACGTCCGCTTACAGCAGCAAAGTCCCCTGATTCGCTGCGTTACAAGAGCATTCCCTTTCAAGTAGAAAATTTGACTCCCGGCCTGCACGTTTTGAAACTCAAGCCTGTGCCAGGATGTTTGAGGACATTGCCAGTGCTGCTGCCTCAACTGAATATCAACCGGAGGATCTCGCAGACTCGACGCAAATTTTGCACTGTCGATCGAGTCTCGATTTCCTTCCCCGCCCCTGTGGATCGCAGACGAGAGGAAAGCAAGCTGAGGCTTGGATGATCGAAGACTGGCTCAATGAAAGCATCGGCATTGCTACTCGATTTGTTGACTACGAGTTTCGCCCCAGTGCGGGCAAGCCAATCGATCCTTCTGTTTTGATCCCGTTTAGTGATTCAATTGAGGCCGCGCCAGTGCGGTATTAACCCTGCCTCGGCAAAACTCGCTCCAGTTGCGCCTGAGTGCTGCTTTAAACCTATTGCACCGTCGCTGGTAGGATGGTGCTAGTTTGGTAGGCGATGCCTTGAGCATGGCAGATATTGCTTGCTGCTGTCGCCATGCTGAGTCCTTTAGCTTTGATTCCTCAATACCGAGTTGAGCATCCTTCGCTGTTTGAGCGTATTGCCAAAATTCACCGACTTTGTGGGGAAACCCAGCCTCCGGGAGGTGAAATTCTACCGATCGGGCGATCGTCCCTGCCGGAAAATTCCAGCTAAATTAGCTGCTCCCCAACACTTACTCTCTTTGACCCTCCGGCAGCCGCAAAGCGACTAGATTTTGAAAAAACTTAAGTATCACAGGATTGAGAAAAAGTCAAGACATTTTGAGAAAAATATAAATTTTTCAATTTGTTTTAATATTTCTATACTTAGATGTTAGCAGTAAAACCCCAGCTCGGCCGCCGGCAAGGCAACAGCCTGCTGCGTGTGCAAGGGCGCGCGCTGGAACTGCAGCAGGCAAGATCATGCTAATCAGTGGTAGGATCAGCGATCAAAAATGTATCGAAATGTAAAGTGCAGCGCCGCTCTAGGTTTTGAAAGACATTTAGTTAAAAGATTGAGGTAAATAGTTTTATGCCCGCGACCGTCCCCTTTGAACAGATTGACCGAATTGTTTGGAATCAGCACCAAGATCCATTTCAAGTGCTAGGCCCCCACACGATCGAAGAAAATGGCAAAAAAGTCTGGGTCGTCCGAGCTTATCTGCCGAATGCGGATGCAGTATCCGTAGTTGTGCCGGAGGCCAGGGCCGAATACCCGATGAAATCAGAGCATCACCCTCACTTTTTTGAATGTACGATCGACACCCCAGAACTAGCAAACTATCAATTGCGGGTCAAAGAAGGGGAACACGAGCGCTTCATCTACGATCCCTACGCCTTTCGATCGCCCAAACTCACAGAATTCGACCAGCATCTATTCTCAGAAGGCAATCACCACCGCATTTATGAAAAACTCGGGGCACACCTCACCGAAGTAGACGGTATCACAGGAGTATATTTTGCCGTTTGGGCCCCGAATGCTCGCAATGTCTCTGTTTTAGGAGATTTCAACTATTGGGACGGCCGCAAACATCAAATGCGGAAATCGCAAAACGGCATTTGGGAATTATTTATTCCGGGACTATCCGTGGGAACTTCCTACAAATACGAAGTGAAAAACCAAGACGGACATCCCTACGAAAAGTCCGATCCTTACGGTTTCCAGCAAGAAGTGCGACCGAAAACAGCATCAATTGTTACGGACTTAGACACCTACACTTGGAACGACAGCGCTTGGATCGAAAAGCGGCGACACACAGACCAACTGACGCAGCCGGTTTCGGTTTACGAATGCCACATCGGTTCTTGGCTGCACGCCGCTAGTGACGAACCCGCCGTGCTAGCAAATGGGGAAATAGAACCCCCCGTGCAAGTTTCGGAACTCAATCCCGGGGCGCGCTTTCTGACTTACCGGGAATTAGCCGATCGGCTGATACCCTACGTCAAAGATTTGGGATTCACTCACATCGAAATGCTGCCCATCGCCGAACATCCTTTCGACGGTTCTTGGGGCTATCAAGTCACCGGCTATTTCGCCCCAACTTCCCGCTACGGCAAACCTGAAGATTTCATGTATTTTGTTGACCAGTGCCACGCCAACGGCATTGGCGTACTGGTGGATTGGGTGCCCGGGCATTTCCCCAAAGACGGACACGGTTTGGCTTTCTTTGACGGTACTCACTTGTACGAACACGCCGACCCCCGCAAGGGCGAGCACAAAGAGTGGGGAACCCTGGTATTTAACTACGGCCGCAACGAGGTGCGGAATTTCTTAGTAGCAAACGCTTTGTTCTGGTTTGACAAGTACCACATCGATGGGATTCGCGTAGATGCGGTGGCTTCGATGCTGTATTTGGATTACTGTCGCGAACCCGGAGAATGGCTGACTAACCAGTACGGAGGTCGCGAAAATATCGAGGCTGCGGATTTTCTGCGGCAGGCTAATCATGCAATTTTCAGCTATTTCCCAGGTGCACTGTCGATCGCCGAAGAATCTACCTCTTGGCCGATGGTATCTTGGCCGACGTATGTAGGGGGTTTGGGTTTCAACCTGAAGTGGAACATGGGTTGGATGCACGATATGCTCGACTATTACCACATGGACCCGTGGTTCCGCCAGTTCCACCAGAACAACATAACTTTCAGTATGTGGTACAACCACAGCGAGAATTTCATGCTGGCTTTGTCCCACGATGAAGTAGTGCACGGCAAGGCTCACATCATCGGGAAAATGCCAGGGGACGAATGGCAAAAGTTTGCAAACGTGCGGTGTTTGTTTACTTTTATGTTTACTCATCCCGGAAAGAAAACGATCTTTATGGGGATGGAGTTTGGTCAGTGGCACGAGTGGAACGTTTGGGGGGATTTGCAGTGGCAGTTGCTGCAATTCGAGCCTCACCAAAAGTTGAAGCTGTTTTTTAAAGATTTGAACAATTTGTACCGCAGCGAAACGGCACTTTACAGTCAAGATTTTGCTGAGGATGGGTTTGAGTGGATTGATTGCAGCGACAACCGACACAGTGTCGTGGCATTTGTGCGCCGACAGAAGGATGGCGACGAGTTTGTGGTGACGGTGTGCAATTTTACGCCCCAGCCGCACTCTCACTATCGCGTAGGAGTGCCGGAACCAGGTTTCTATACGGAGTTGTTTAACAGCGACGCGCGGGAATACGGCGGCAGCAATATGGGGAATTTGGGGGGCAAGTGGACTGAGGAATGGTGGTTCCACAACAGTGCTTATTCGATCGACTTGTGTTTGCCACCTTTGGGGGTGTTGATTTTAAAGCTCGATCGGGCAAAAACAACAGCCAAATCTCAAGAGTTTTAAGTTCTGAGTAGTGAGAGTTTTGAGTTAAAAACCCAAACTTTATTAAACCTAAAAATTTGAGGGTATTCAGAAACCCGCTTTCTCCAAGAAATCGGGTTTTTTTTTGTTTTGTTGTTGTGGTAAATATCTGGAGGCGGAGACAAACCCGTCAAAAGACCTACTGATGGCGGAGCATTGCATAATAGCGGGATGATTGGGATTTTTTTGTAGGTGTGCCCATGCTCCCGAAGGCGTGTATTTTCACAGCAGGCGGGACGCTTAACCCCTACTCCCCACAAGAATCATCCTCCAATTATGCCCAGCCGAATTAATGATAATTAGGCGCAATAAACTACCATTTTTTCAGATGTGTATCAGGGCTAGGTTCTTGATTATATCTATGTTCGGACGGGGTTGTCCTCTAGTGAAGTGCGTAAATCATGTTCTTTTTTAAGTTGTATTAATTACCAATGCCAATTTTTAATGCCCAATTTTTAATTTCGAGTATCAGAAGCGCCAAGATTATAAGAAACTTTTGACGGCTCAACTGTTACTACTTCCGAAATAGGTTGTTCTGCCGCTGCCTCTAAAGTTGGCAGGGGTAGATGCTTCATTTCCCAAACTTTCAGCAAAATTAGATATTCATAAAAAGCTTGCAGCGTGCACCAAGCCAATCCCGCTTGGCCGTCAAGAAATCCGCCCAGTAAAATATACATATAGAAAAAGCGCACCACAGGCCGCAAAGGCAAGCGCAAAGAAAAATCTTTCAAAGCGCGGCGCCTTTCCACCTCGGACGCACCAAACACTAAATCCCACCAATTTACTTGACCCGCTGCTAATTGACGGAGAGTTTCAGCCGCCTCGTCAGTCGAGTAGCGGTTGTGCTTTTCAATCCAGCGGGAAAGACCTTTGCTGCAAGTATAGTGAGGGTAAGTTTCCTTCAAAAAGTGAGTGGGACCGTTGCAGACTTCCCGTTCAGTGTGACCGTAGTCAGTAAACCACACTCGGTCTTTCCGAAATAGACGCATTTGATAGCGGGGATATTGAGTGCTGCGGCGAATCCAGCGCTCCATAAATATTACTTTTTCAGCTACATAATAGCCGATATATTCTTGACTTTCGATCGCCCTTAAGCATTCAGCAAACAGTGCAGGCGTCATCCGCTCGTCAGCTTCGAGGATGTAAACCCATTCGTACTTGCACGGGACTTCTTGGAGCATCCAAGTCCGCTGGCGTCCGTGAGTTTCAAAGCGGTGCTGCACGGTTTGCACGGCATAGTTCTGAACAATCTCAAGGGTGCGATCGGTGCTGAAAGAATCAACTACAATGATATCGTCACAAAGCAGTGCCGATTCAATGCAAGCGGCGATATCAATCTCTTCGTTGTAAGTCAGAATATAAATTGAGAACATTCCCAGCTTTCAGTAAGGGCAAACTATTGGGTAAACAAACTATTTCTCAGGGATGTCTCGACCAGCGCGATCCCTGCCAGCGCCGGTCAATTTTTGCGGCGGCCCAACCGCAGAATTCCCATACTTCTCAATCCCGTCCAACCAACAGTAATGTAGCCGATCGCTAACAGCAAACTGGTGATTCCCGTCTGCAAACTCGAATTTCTCGATCGAGTTCTTAACTCTTTCTCTTTTTGTTGCTGGCGGGTGCGAATCTCGTTACGAGCTTGAGTGGGCAGTGCTTGAGCTTGCTGTTCCAGGAACTTGTCGAGGGCTTTCGGGTCATTTTTCGACTCCTGAAGCACAGCTTTCAATTCCTTGGGAACCTCTGGACTCTTGAGTGCTTGTTGCAGCTTCCCCTGGTCTTCCAGCAGCGTGGCTATCTGGGTGCGACGCTGGCTTTTGAGCTGTTCTACCTGAGCTTTAAATTGAGGGCTTTTAAGTTGTGCCTCAAGTTGAACTTCCGCTTGTCCGGCTTCTTGATCTACTTGAGCCAGAGCATCCTTGAGTTCCAAACGAGTATTGTTGAGGTGAACGGGAACCAGAGATAGGTAAACTAGACCTAACAAGCTGGAAATCAACAGCGCCCAGAATCGCAAGTCCAGCCAAACCTTGCGTCGCTCAATAGAGACTCCACTGCTACTGTCAACCCAAAAACCAGTCATCAGGAGGGCGATACCGATCAAAGGAATAATGCCCTTGTCAACTATCTGAGTTGCAGCAGCCAACTGCCAGCCTCGATTGAGAAGGTCTGAAGTTTCTCCCGGCAGCGACAGAACAATGCAGTCAAGCAAAGCAGAGAGAATTAAGATAATCCCGACTACTTTTAGAGTTCGAGCAGCTACTGAAGAAAATGGACGGCTATTACTTGCTTTCATAATTCGTGTTAGATAATTCTACACCGTTAGATTCAAGCGGGTAGTTGAGTGGATTTTGTTGAACGAGTTAAGCTATTTTCCCCCAAAATAGCTGCTTCGGGTACCGAACTCGACTTTCCTCTGGGTTTTCACAGGCTGCGGTTGCGACCCAAAAGGTCGAGTTTCTGCACAGCTATATAGAGTTGGACACAGGAGGCTGTGCGCTTCTGGGTTGGCTGTAAAGCTTGGTCAAGATAGCGCCCAGAAACTGCTGCAAGCAACTGCTGGCTTCTTCTATAGTCTGACGAATCCAGCGTCAAGATGAGTTCTCCACGCTTGGGTTCCAGCTTTTAGCTAGCTTTCGCTCGCGCGGCGGTGTCAGAAATAATAGACACAGGAGGAGCGCGTTTCGTTGGGTTTCACCCCCTAGGGCTCTCACTACCCGGGGCGGTGGAACTAAATCCCTTGTCTTATAGTAATTGATATCAGAGAGGGCGGGAATAAATAATTTTTTCCCAACCTTTTTAACCTCCAATTACCAACAGCACGATACGGCAGTCACAAATACACGAATAGCGCTTTTTTAATTAGAATTCTGTTGACCAGATCAGCTCCGTCGTCAGTAATTTTACTTATTTTTTCGTGCTTAACAGTCACAGATTACTAATCACTATTTCCTCATAGGTAACTATTAATTATTGCCATATTGAAGGATTTATTATTCAATAGTTAAAGTGCAAAAATTCACATTTTTTGGTAAAATAATTTTGAGCGCTGTTCAAATTTGGTGGTAATGAGTGCAATGATTTCTGATGTTTACACGTTGAGAGAACTTGAAAGATTGATCGCATCCGATCCGGACAAGTGGCGTCCGATCGTATTTACTAACGGCTGCTTCGATATCCTGCACTGCGGTCACGTCCGCTATTTGCAGGCAGCAAAAAATTTGGGGCGATCGCTCGTGGTGGGCTTGAATAGCGACGACAGCGTGCAAGCTATCAAACCGCAGCAGCCGGGATTGCCACCCCGCCCGATCGTACCGGAAAATCAGCGAGCCGAAGTGTTGGCCGCCCTCAAACCAGTAGACGCCGTAATAATTTTTTCCGAGATTACAGCAATTAAACTGATAAATATCCTGAAGCCTGATATATACGTTAAAGGAGGCGACTATCAAGTCGAAACTCTGCCGGAAGCACCGGCCGTTATCGCCGCAGGTGGCAAGATTTCCTTAATCGAAATAGAAGTTCCGAGTTCTACCAGTGCGATCGTCAAACGCATTTTACAATTAGGTACTTAACCCTTGATCGCAAACAGCAAACAGTGAGCTAAACTCAGAAGTTGCCCCATCAAAAAACAGTAAAGTACGCGCGCCGAAGCTATCCCGTAGGGAATCGCTCGTACAACTTCATCCCAATTGCTAAGCAGGAGATAATTTTAATGGAACTCACAAGCAATAACACGATCGCGGAAATCCTACAAAGACACAAAGCAGAGTTACTAGCAGACTGGCTCAAAGAACTGCAAAATACCGGGCTGCGGCGGGACGACTTGATGAGAGCCAAAGAATTGCGCTCCGAGTGTCAAGAGTTCCTGCAATTGCTCCACATTGCAGTCGGGAACGGTAACTTTAGCGACATCCAGACACCCGAATGGGAAAATATGCGGGTGTTGCTAGCAGAAGTTTCGCGATCGCGCGTTCAGAGAGGCTTTACTCCCTCAGAGATAGCGAGTTTCATTTTATGCTTCAAAAAGCCATTGTTCGATCGGCTTTGTCACGAACTGACACAAAACCGCGACGCACTTGTCGAACAACTTTGGCTTTCCACCAGTTTATTAGACCAGCTAGGTCTTTGGGTGACAGAAATCTTTCTCAAAGCTCGCGAAGAAGTCATCGAACGCCAGCAGCAAGAAATGCTCGAATTATCAACACCCGTAGTCAAACTTTGGCAAGGAATTCTCGCATTACCCATGATCGGGACTCTTGACAGTGCCCGCACTCAAATAGTCATGGAAACTCTGTTGCAGGAAATCATGGAAACCGGCTCAGAATTTGCGATTTTAGACATTACAGGTGTGCCGACTGTTGACACTTTAGTCGCTCAACATTTATTAAAAACTGTCGCCGCCGCCCGTTTAATGGGTACTGAGTGCATCATCAGTGGGATTCGCCCGCAAATAGCTCAAACCATAGTTCATTTAGGAGTTGACTTGCAGGATATTCTCACAAAAGCTACTTTAGCCGATGCTTTTAAAGTCGCTTTACAACGTCAAGGTTTAACTATAAAAAATCTTAAAGAGGAAAGATAAACATAGTGCATTATGCCAGTAAAACTCAAGTAAAACTTAACAAGTAGGTGAATTTGTGGAACGAATACCGATTCTTCAAATGGGAGAATTTTTGCTAGTAACAATTCAAGTAGATATGCACGATCGCTTAGCAATGAAGCTGCAAGATGACCTGACGAACCGCATCGTCAAAACAGGTGTTAAAGGTGTGTTAATTGAAATTTCTTCCCTCGAAATAGTTGATTCTTTTATCGGTCGCATTATCAACAATATCGCTAGTATGTCGCGAATTTTAGATGCTGAAACAGTTGTGGTCGGGATGCAGCCAGCAGTTGCTATTACGCTCGTTGAGCTGGGGCTTTCCCTGACAGGAGTTCGCACAGCTTTAAGCGTTGAAAAGGGCATGATTTTGTTGAGAAAATCCTTGGGTTTCTCTCCTGACGAGTAACCGTAAGCAGTCGATTAATTGTCCCCTGACTGAGGCACAGGCAGTAAAGAAACCTAGTTTGTTTGTAGATACCTTGTTGACCAACTGAAGATTTATGAGGACAGGGCTTACGCACTCAAGGGGGTTAAATCAAGGGTTTGAAATTCCTACACTATGTTCTCTTTTGAGAGAAAATCCTAGTAAGTGCGTAAGCCCTATTAGGAGAAACTAAGTTGACGAGCGTAAGTCCTATATTTTGTGGAGAAGTTCTATTTTGGTACAGTAGCCACCATGTCAAAACGTGAGACACTAGAAGTCCGATCGTCATCCGATATAGTCCACGTCCGACAGCAAGTGCGAACTTGGGCTGTAGCAATGGGATTCGGTTTATTAGACCAAACGAAAATCGTTACCGCAGCCAGCGAACTCGCCCGCAATACTGTAGAGTACGGCAAAGGGGGAACTGTAACTCTCGAAACGCTCCAATTAGGCACCCGCAAAGGGCTGAGGCTGATATTTGAAGACAAGGGCCCGGGAATTCCAGACATTGAATTGGCAATGACTGACGGTTATACTTCTAATCACGGTTTGGGTTTGGGGCTGAGTGGTTCTAAACGGTTGATGCACGAATTTGAGATTGTTTCCAAAGTGGGTAAGGGGACTAAAATTGCGATCGTCCGCTGGCGCTGAAGAAGTAATACGATTTGAGAGTTGAGATTTTAGATTAAAGAATTGGGAATGAGTGAGGACGATCGAGGTTTGGAGGTTGCGTATAGTTGTATTATTTTTTTTAATTGGTATAAAGAGCAACCAGCAAAGCCAAGAAGTGATTCTGGGAATCCCACACCCTACCCAGAGAGGGTTGGCGTATGGAGGATTTCATTATGAGAACTAATAAAAAATGATAGATGCCGTAGCCCTGCCCGTAATAGAAGAAAGTCAAGTCGGAGAAGCGCGGCGAATCGCAGTCGCCCTCGCGACGGAAGTCGGATTTAACGAGACCGAGCGCGGTAAAGTGGCAATTGTTACCACCGAAGCAGGAAAAAACCTGGTCAAACACGGCCGCGAAGGAGAACTTTTGCTGCGAACATTAAAAACAGCTGCAGGATATAGCATTGAAATAGTAGCGCTAGACCGCGGCGAAGGAATGGCAAATGTCGCGCTGTGTATGCGGGACGGTTTTTCTACCGCGGGAAGCCCAGGAACTGGACTGGGGGCAATTAAACGCCTCTCTACTTTTTTTGATATTCATTCTGTACCGAAACTGGGGACAGCCTTATTAGCCCGGCTGGAACCGACCCAAAATAGCCGGGAAGCATCCCAAAACAGCAATTACTTGGAATTGGGGGTTATCCACTTACCAAAAGTAGGAGAGCAAATTTGCGGGGATTCGTGGGCGATAGAGAATCACGTTGACAAAAACCTGATATTAGTTGCAGACGGGCTCGGCTACGGGGATTTGGCGCAGGAAGCGTCTCGTGAAGCAGTGCGGGTATTTGAGGAAAACGCCAAACTCGGGCCGAAAGTAATTTTAGAGAAGGCGCACGCTGCTTTAAAAAATACCAGAGGAGCGGCTGTGGCGATCGCCCAAATCGATCGTACTCAACAAACAATTTGTTTTGCCGGAATTGGCAACATCAGCGGTGTAGTTGTCACAGATAACCAAAACCGCAGCATGGTTTCCTACAACGGCACAGTTGGACATATGATGCGAAAAGTAGCAGAATTTGTCTATCCTTGGTCGCAGCAGTCCCTACTCATCATGCACTCTGACGGTTTGGCGGCGCAGTGGAATTTAAACCGCTACCCGGGTTTAGCCTCCAGGCATCCTGCTTTAATCGCAGCCGTGCTCTACCGGGACTTCAAACGCACTCGCGATGACATGACAGTTATAGTAGCCAAGGTGAGAGAAGCAGCGTGAGTTACCCAATCCTGACGACGGAAGTCCGCTTTGAACAAGACATCGTACAAGTACGCCAAAGAGCTCGCCAAATTGGTAAAGGGCTGGGATTCGATTCCCAAGTACAAACCCGCATCGCCACAGCAGTTTCCGAAATTGCCCGCAATGCTTTCAAATATGCCGGCGGTGGCAAAGTAGAATTCATTGTGGAAGGGGAATCGCCCCAAATTTTTCGGACTCGGATTTCCGACACGGGGCCGGGAATTGCTGATTTACCGGCTGTGTTAAGCCCCAATTTTCGATCGCAAACCGGCGCGGGACTCGGTTTAGCAGCAGCGAAACGGTTGATGGACGAAGTGCAAATCGACTCTCGGCCCGATCGCGGAACGGCTGTACAATTAATTAAACAGTTTTCCAAAAATATGCCCGCGCTGAGTGCGATCGAACTAAATCAATTAGTTGACAAACTAGCGCGCCAAATTCCCGAAGATCCCTATGCCGAAATTCAGCAGCAAAATCAAGAATTACTTCGCACTTTAGACGAACTCCGCCAGCGTCAAGAAGAGCTCGTACAATTAAATCAACAACTAAAAGATACCAATCGTGGAGTCCTGGCACTTTACGCTGAATTGAACGACAAAGCCGAATCTCTCCGGCGCGCTAGCGAACTCAAAACCAGCTTTTTATCCAATATGAGCCACGAGTTTCGCACTCCGCTAACGGCAATTATGAGCCTTTCCGAAATATTGTTAAATCGCCTCGACGGAGAACTTTCAGCCGAACAGGACAAGCAAGTAAATTACATTTACAAATCCGCCGAGTCTCTAGCAGAACTTGTCAACGACTCGTTAGATTTAGCCAAAGTGGAAGCCGGAAAACTAACTGTTCGCGTGGCTGATTTTGAAGTAGAAGATTTGTTCAGCGCCCTGCGAGGAATGATGCGCCCCCTGCTTCCCCAAAACTCTGCCGTTTCTATAATTTTTGAAGATCCTCTCGAACTTCCAATCCTCACAACCGACGAGGGAAAAGTTTCTCAGATTTTGCGAAATCTAATTTCTAATGCCCTCAAATTTACCGAAGCAGGTGAAGTTCGAGTTGCTGCGGAAATGGGAGAGGAGGGAACAGTTACTTTTTCAGTAGCAGATACGGGCATCGGCATTCCCCCAGCCGATCAAAGGCGGGTTTTTGAAGAATTTGTCCAACTCGAAAACCCCTTGCAAAAGCGCGTCAAAGGCACCGGATTGGGATTGTCTCTGTGCAAAAAACTGGCGGAATTTCTGGGGGGAAGCATTGAAATCACAAGTTCACCCGGAGTGGGTTCGACTTTTTTGGTCACACTGCCGATTCTGTATCCTGGCGAGGAAGAAAACCCTTTGGAAATGTCTGCTGGTAAGGAAGATGAAATACCGCAGGCGATCGCAAATTCTCGCTCGCCAGTGCCGGATTCAGCAACAAAAGTTTTGATTGGGGAGGATGAAGATAGTTTTTCGGTATTTGCTGAAAGACTTGCTGGCAGAAATTCCTTGTACTGCGATATAAGTCGCCCACGGTGCTGAAGGTTGGGGTTCGGCTGTGTTTTGCCGAACCCAATTTTTATGGACATTATGATGCCGGGTATGACTTAATTTGACGTTTTGGAAGAGTTCAAATGCGATCGCACTACTTGTCAAATACCTGCTATCGTGATGAATTCAAGACATTTTGGGTTACACCACTTTTTTGCTGTGCGGGAGGCTAGCACTGCACGGTGAAAAATATTATTCCGATGCAAGGAGAAACGATATCAGGCATTGTAGCTTTTGAGGACTGAAGTCCGATGCTGCAAACCTAATTATATTTTTTTCACCATATTTTATATGGTTCGTAAGAGAGTTAATTTATAGCAGGCAAGATTTATTTAATTTGCAACAGCATTTAACCTTTGTGCTGTAAAATGTAGCAGTTCTCAGTTGCTGACTATATAGTAGGGACTTACCGAGTGCCTGTTTTCGTGTCGGCGATCGGCTAAAAGCCATGATAAATCTCGTTCTTAGCAAAGTCTCGGTTATTAAAAATAATGCAACAGTAAGCCCGCGATCCAAACCCATACCAAATAAGCCATTCTCAATTCTAAAATCTAAAATCTAAAATCCAAAATCTAAAATGGTATGACTTTCATCTCCCTTCAATATGCCCTGTTTTTGTTAGTTTTGTTCGCGGCTTACTGGCTGGTTCCGCTGCGGTGGTGGCGGCTGTTCATCATGCTGGCGGGTAGTCTAATTTTTTATGCTTCGCTGCAAATTTGGTACATTCCTCTGCTGTTAGCCGCCATGCTGTTTAATTACTGCTTGGCGATGGCGATTGGCGAACCTCTGGATTGGCGGATTGCTAATGAATCTTGGAACCGCCGCCGTTTGTGGCTGCTGTGGATAGGAATTTGCCTGAATGTGTTGCTGCTTCTGGGCTTTAAGTATGTGCCATTTTTATTGAGTTCGATCGGCACTTTGTTAAATTGGTCTTTTGCTCTCGACGGTGCTGACTGGGTGAAAAGTCACGTCATCGCACCTTTGGGATTGAGTTTCTTTTGCTTTGAGTGCATTGCTTATTTGATTGACGTATACCGAGGTGCACCTGCTGCTACTTCGCTGCTGCACTTTGCTGCTTACAAGTTGTTTTTTCCCAAACTGATTTCTGGCCCGATTACTCGCTATCACAACTTGATCTATCAACTGAAAACCCAGAAATTTCCGACGCCAGATCGCATTTCTGAGGGACTTTGGACGATCGCCTTTGGTGCAGTAAAAAAAGGTCTTTTCGCAGATAACTTGGGAATTTATGTCGATTTAAGTTTTACCAACTTGCAGCGGGCGGGTAGCGAGGATTTGTGGCTGGCTATTTTTGCTTACGGGCTGCAACTTTATCTCGATTTTAGTGGCTATGTTGACATGGCGCGCGGTACTGCTTTGCTGCTGGGTTGGTATTTGCCACCAAATTTTGATTTCCCTTATTTTAGTGCCAGCATAGCTGATTTTTGGCGACGCTGGCACATGACTTTAGGGGATTGGCTACGCAATTATTTGTATTTTCCTTTGGGGGGTTCGCGAGTCGGTTTGTGGCGCACTTGTGTGAATTTGTCGATCGTCATGTTAATTGCGGGAATTTGGCACGGGGCAGCTTGGGGATTTATTGTGTGGGGAGGTTTACACGGTTTAGCTTTGGCAGTTCACAGGCTGACTGATGTGCTGTTTAAGCGGTTGCGGATCGAGTTTTTGTGGGAAAATCCGATCGGAATTGCGATCGGTTGGCTATTGACTCAGGCGATGGTTTTTGGGAGTTGGATATTTTTCCGTCTTCCTGATTTAAAGGATTCTGGATGGGCGATTTCGCATTTGTGGGGACACGCTGCTGATGTACAGTTTGCTGAGAAAGTTTATGGCGAAGCTTTGGGTTTGGAAAGAGTGCATTTAACTTGGATGTTGGCGGCTTTGGCTGCGGCGATGCTGGGGAATTATGCGTTGAGTCGGGGTTTGAAGTTAGAGTTAAATTGGCCGATGAAATTGGTGTTAGTGCCGCTTTGTTTGTATGCGGTTTGGGTGTTGGCTCCCGAAGGCGGTTTGCCTTATATTTATTTTGATTTTTAGGGTATGATTTAATTCGCCGTAAGGTGCAGCGCACCCTACGACGACACTGAGGTGCGCCGAAGTGATTACCCGCTAACTATTAGTGTCAATTTAAGCTTTTAGTTCGCCATTCCTCCCGCTCACCCAACAGTCCGCCAGGGAATGAATTCCCTGTCTCATAGCTAAAGTCCTCTCAAAGAGGACTGAAGAACTCATTAGTCCTCATAGGGAGGAATTTCGCTTTGAGGCTCTTGTTTCAACAGCTTCCGGACTGAGGGTTGAACGTTAAATTGACATCAATGCCCGCTACCCTACAACTCACAGTCAACAGTCAACAGTCAACAGTCAACAATCATCTCGCTCCTGCACGCTACAACTGATAAGAGCACCAGTCACTCCAGCTACCGACATAAAGTTTAGCATCGGGAATTCCAGCAATTTCTAAAGACAGTAAATTAACGCAAGCCGTCACCCCGGAACCGCAATAAACGATGATTTCTTCCGCTTTTTCTAATTCCGTCCATCGGTGTTTTTGTTCCGAAGTCGATCGCACTTTTCCAGTTTCATCAGTCACCCCTTGCCAAGGATAGTTAACCGCACCCGGAATGTGACCTGCAATGGGGTCGATCGGCTCCCGCAAACCTTCATATCTCTCGCTTTCTCGCGAATCAACCAAAACCTTTCCCGGCAAGTCTTTACGCTCTTTCACTGCCTCAATATCTACCGCCAAATCCTGCTGCAAGTGGGCAACAAAGTTACCCTCGTGGGGGTCGGGCAAAATATTTGTTACCGGATAGCCCGCCGCTTGCCAGCCGCTGAAACCGCCGTCTAACAAAGCGACTTTGCTGTGTCCCATATATCGCAGCAGCCACCACAAACGAGCCGCAAAAGCCAGCCGCGAATCGTCATAAGCTACGACTAAATTTTCTGCTGAATTAATGCCGAACGCGCTCAATTTCTCAGCTAATTCTTCAATATTGGGCAGCGGATGTCTACCGCCGTGTTTGCCAACTGAACTCGCAAGGTCGCGGTTTAAATCTAAATAAAAAGCTCCCGGAACGTGACTTTCTTGATATTGTTTTTGTCCCAATTCAGGGTCGGCAAGGGAAAACCGACAGTCAATAATTACAACTTGCGGATTGTCGGTATTGGTGGCTAACCATTCAGGAGAAACGATTAAGTTGTTGTCAGTCATAATTCTTCAAATCTATATTTTAACCTCTATCGGGAAGGAGCTTTTTTCTCTGCTTCGGCTTTTCCGGCAGGAGATTTATTAGAAGTTGCTTTCTCCGAAGTTTCTTTTGGCGAATGGGATTTTTTAGGAGTTGCTTTCTCCGAATTTTCTTTGGGCGGATTGGATTTTTTAGGAGTTGCTTTCTCCGAAGGTGATTTTTCGGGTGGTGCGGGAGTGGGAGTTGGTGGAGGGGGATTTACTGCTGCTTCTTGAGCGTAAAGTAGATATTTCTGATACTCGATCACTTTTGTTTGAGCTAGTTGATGGTTGGGGCTAGACATCGGTACTCTTCTCATTAATGAGACCGCTTCTTGCCAACGATCAGTAACTGTAGTCCAATCTTCCTTGGTTTTTGCCGATCGCCCTAATTCTGCTGCTTTGAGTGCGCTGTTAACGGCTTCTCGAAAAGTATCTGGTGCAGTTGCTAAATCTACTGTTTCATCGGGATTATTCCCCGCAGTTGCTGTCGGCTCGTTTAAAATCTTACCGACAAACGCCGCCACCGCGATCGCCAACATACCTGTTACTAGCCCGACTACAATGAAAGTCGAGCGCAGCCGATTCTCAAAAGCAGCCTGTTCCGGCGGTTTTTCCTCCTCAAAATTGTTTTCCATCTCGGTGCGATCGTCCATATTAGCAACAGCAGTATTTGGTACAGCTTCTCCTGCAAAGCTCTGTGGTTCAAAAGTGCTGTTCTCCAAACTAAACTCTTGACTCCAAGCAGCAGCAATCTGACCGCTTTCTCGGCCCTCAACCTTCACTTTGCGAATCGAATCCGGCTGCAAATTCGTCAGCTCGGTGCGGACAAAATCAACTAATTTATTTTCTATGGGTACCTGCTCGGCCTCAAGAATTACATCCAAACAGTCGCCGTCGAGATTCGCGGAGGCTGTGATGCCTTCAGATTGCAACTGGCTGTTTAGCGAAGATGCGATCGCAGTGGCAAGATTTCCCTGCTTGGCAAGTTCCTGAAAATTAAGCTCTGTCATAGCTGGACACCTGATAACGCAGAAGATAGAAGGTAGAAGGCAGAAAAAATGAAAAAGTCAGAAAGAGTTTTTTGGAGTTGAAAACACAATAACTGAAATTCAACAAATAGTATAATGTATCGTGGCAAATCCCAGCCCAAAGATGCAAATTATCACTCTCGCTCCTCCTGGCATCCCTTGGGAAAAGACTTCAGTCCTTTCTACGAACCGAACTCTGGTTTGCAGGACAGCCAAAAATCCTTTCCCTCCGTAGCCAAATACCGCTGCTTCAACCTGGTAATTGATACCGGGCGCGCAAGTCCAGATACCGTAACAGCCTTAAGTGGAAACGCAAGCATCGCCCCTAAAACCGACATCTGGCTGCAAAAAGCCTCGATCGCGCGGATGCGAGATGGGACATTTTACATGAAAAATTTGTGCGATCGCAGTGCCATCGACCGACAGCGAGTGATATCATCAGTTAGTCAATATTCAAGTTTTTATAGCAAATAACTCGATCGTACAATGATAGCAATAGCAATTTTAGCGGCTGGACGCGGTACGCGCATGAAATCTGACTTGCCCAAAGTTCTACACGAATTGGGCGGTCGAACGCTAGTTGAGCGAGTCCTCCAAAGTTGTCAAGAAATTCAAATTACCAGGCGACTTGTCATCGTCGGTTATCGAGGCGAACTCGTTAAAGAATCTCTGATTAGAGGTCAAGAAATAGCGGAGCAAAATCCTCAATTTCCTAGCCTAGAATTTGTTGAACAAACTGAACAATTGGGAACCGGTCATGCCATTCAACAATTGCTGCCTCACTTAGAAGGATTTCAGGGAGACTTGCTGGTCTTAAATGGGGATGTACCTTTGCTGAGGGCAGAAACTATCAAAGAATTGATGGCCATTCACAAAAAGCACCAAAACTCGGCTACTTTATTGACAGCTAATTTGCCGAATCCTCAAGGATACGGGCGAGTATTTACCGACAGTCAAAACTTAGTCCAGCAAATTGTCGAAGACCGCGACTGCACACAAGCTCAAAAGCAAAATCACCGAATTAATGCAGGTGTTTACTGCTTTCACTGGCCGGATTTAGAGAAAATTTTGCCAGAATTGAAGGCAGACAATGACCAAAAAGAATATTACCTAACTGATACGGTAAATTTCCTCAATCCGGTGATGGCGGTGGATGTGGAAGATTATCAAGAAATATTGGGAATTAACGATCGCAAACATTTAGCCACAGCTTGCGATATTTTGCAAACGCGGGTAAAGGACAAGTGGATGACGGCGGGAGTCACGCTCCTAGATCCCAACAGCATTACGATCGACGATACCGTAGAATTGCAGCCGGATGTGGTAATTGAACCGCAAACTCACTTGCGGGGAAATACTTCGATCGCCTCTGGGAGTCGCATCGGCCCCGGCAGTTTGATTGAAAACAGTCAAATTGCAGAAAATGTGACTGTGCTTTATTCGGTAGTTTCTGACAGTATGGTTGCCGAAAATTCCCGAATTGGCCCTTACGCCCACTTGCGGGGACACGCAGAAGTTGGGGCCAACTGTCGCGTCGGCAATTTTGTAGAATTGAAAAATACTCAAATCGGCGATCGAACTAATGTCGCTCACTTGTCTTATCTAGGCGACGCGGCTTTGGGAGAAAAAGTCAACATCGGCGCTGGGACAATTACGGCAAATTATGACGGGAAAAACAAGCACAAAACTCAAATAGGCGATCGGAGTAAAACGGGTTCTAACAGCGTGCTGGTTGCACCGATAACTTTGGGAGAAGATGTTACTGTAGCAGCGGGTTCTGTGGTGACAGAAGATGTACCGAATGACTGTTTAGTAGTTGCCCGTTCCCGGCAAGTTGTCAAGCCAGGCTGGAAGTTGGAAGAACCAAAAAAGTGAACGATTTTTCACTTTTTAGATGATCGGTTGCCACCCAATCGCGAGTTTCGCACTGGATACCAAAGAAACCGGGTTTTTATAACGGAAGCGATCGCACTCTACGAGAGATTTTGCTAAAAAACCCGGTTTCTGCGTAAGTCTGCAACCTTGAGAAATCGGGTTGATCGCGATCGGCTATTTTGTGTTATTTTTGCTCGTGCAGATAGTTGTTAATCGCTTTGGCGATTTGTTCTTGCTCGTAGGGACTCATCGTGTTGGGCAGGGATAGGCGAGATCCTCCACAAACTAATAGTCTGACTTCGTACCAAGTGTCATTCTGCCGATCTTTTGTTCGATCGACTTCCACGCCATAAATCTCGCACAGAGAGTATTCCATTACTTTACGTGCCAACAAACCCCGCTGTTTAACAGTCAAGGTGTTTAAAGTTCCATCGAAGCTGTAGAGTTCATTATTTCTCAAGACGATCGCTCCGAATCCTGCGAGCAAAAATATGCCTTTTGTCCATCCCAACCAGTTATCGTTTGGGCTTAAGCGCAGCAATCGATCTTTTGCATTTTTAACACAAAAATTGATGTCAGAAGCAACAGCGTCTTGGGTTCCCCAATTAGTGGAGTTAGCAGTGAAAGGAACATTGCCAACAGAAGTCAGAAGTACAACTCTGGTTTTATAGCCGCATCTTTGAACTTTAGCTCCCCGCAAAGAAGCAAGCTGAATTTCTTGGGTGTTTGATCCGAGTAAATTCGATTGCACCAACTGGCAACTGCCTTGTTTTGCCTGCAATCGCTGGCAGATCAGGGTTGCTTTCTGGTAGTCAAAAGCCTGCCCGAACAGTCCAAAGGCCATGAATAAACAACTAGGGCGTCGGTTCAGTATGAGGAGTTGACAAAAAAGACTGAAAATGATATGTGAATTGAGAAGCCTGTTAAATTATCATCGATCGGGAAAAAGAAAGAAACCTTATGCGTCCTCCCTTATGGCATCCTCCAGTTGAACTCTCAGACGCTGAAGCGTCGATCGTCAAACGCATTAAACGAGCCAAGTTATTCACGTTTCTTCGATTGAATCGTTCATTCATATTTAATGATGAGTTTCAAGAAGAACTTGCTACAATTTTTAAAGACAGCACAGTGGGTCACGATCCAGTTCCTCCTGCACAAATTGCCTTGGCAATTATTCTGCAAGCCTACTTAGGCATTTCTGATGATGAAGTCATTGAAGAAATGCTCATGGATCGACGTTGGCAGTTAGTTCTCGATTGTCTCAATTGTGAAACTCCCCCTTTTAGCAAAGCCACTTTGGTTCGATTCAGAAATCGCTTAATTAAAAAAGAACTAGACCAACGTTTAATTGACCGCACCGTAGAAATTGCCAAACAAAAAGGTGGGTTTGGCTCATCTCAACTGAAAGCGGCTTTAGATTCTTCACCTTTATGGGGAGCTGGGAAAGTCGAAGATACATATAATCTCTTGGGTCATGATGAGCGTAAGGCGGTGAGTGTGATAGCTGTTGTGCAGGGGCGGGAGCCAGCAGAAATTGCCGAGTTAGCTGGTGCGCCAATTCTCAATAGTTCCAGCTTAAAAACAGCCTTAGACTTAAACTGGGATAATCCAGTAGAGCGTCAAAATGCGCTCTTAGTCATCCTAAATAGCTTAAATTCCGTAGAAGAATGGATGCAAAGCCAGCCCGCTCGTGCTCAGTTTGAAGTGGCTCAAGAGACTCTGGATGTTGCCCGAGTCATTGAATCCCAAAATGTGACTTTAGACTCTCAAGGATTTCCTAATCTTGCTAAAGGGGTGGCCAAAGATCGTCGCATTTCTATTGAAGACCCCGATCTGCGGCATGGGCGTAAAAGCCGCTCTAAAAAAATAGATGGATATAAACGTCACGTCCTCAAAGATTTAGAGAGTGGTGTAGTTTGTGCCGTGGCGTTGACACGCGCCAATACTCCAGAATCCGCTGCTACAGTTGACCTAGAACGTGACTTAAAATTTCAAAATATTCACCTAGCCGAGTTACATATTGACCGGGCTTATTTATCTAGTCATTGGGTGACACAACGGGAAGATAAATTACAGATATTTTGCAAGGCATGGCCGGTCAGAAATTCTGGAAGATTTGATAAAAATTCTTTTTTTCTTGACTGGGATACGCATTTAATTACCTGTCCCAATCAGGTAAGTATCCCATTTGAACCCGGAAAAATTGTTCATTTTCCGGCGAGTGAATGTGAAGTTTGTCTTCTGAGGTCTGGTTGCACGAATAGTCAAAAAGGACGGACTGTATCAATTCATCCTGATGAAGCCTTAATGCAAGAGTTGCGAGCACGTCAATCCACTGCTATTGGTCGAAAAAACTTAAGAAAACGTACTACAGTTGAACACTCTCTGGCTCATATTGGGCATTGGCAGGGGAACCGTGCTCGCTATATTGGACAGCGGAAAAATCTCTTCGATCTACGCCGAGTCGCTGTTGTCCATAATCTTCATGTCATTGCTCGAATGGATAAGGTTCGGCCAATTACATCAGATATAAAGTCGAACTCATGGACTGGCTAATTTCATAAAGTCCTTTTTTTGTCAACTCCTAATACTGAACCGACGCCCTAGGCAACCAAAAATCAAATATGCTTTGAGTCTGAATTATTAATTCACTTGCTGTTTGCTTGATTATTTTCATTGGTCTCACCTTTTGATTCCAAAAATGAGGCTAAAGATCGACTTCCTGACCCGGATGAGCCGAATTGTTAACTTATATATTATTTGAAGTCGTCCTTTGCCATGACCCCTTTTATTTTTCTAATAGATTAGCACTAAAATTTCTGACAGACAACAACTGTCGCGAGTTTACCTGCGACTAGGTTTAAGATAGCTTTCAGTTATTTAAGCTGTTGCACATTTAAACTGTGATACAAGCATTGCCCTTATTTTTGATTTTACGACCCCACTTAATTATTAAT